>CALIMB010000075.1 GCA_938028665.1 uncultured Thermomicrobium sp.
GATCGGTTCCAAAGCCAGAGCCGAGTGCTCTCAGGGAAGGGAGCTTCCCCGAGCGACGAGCCCGCTCAAGCGCGGCATCCAATCGCAGGTCGTCAGCCGTCTGATAAGCAGTCGCAAGCCCTTCGTCTAGCCAGGCTGGTAACACCGTGAACGGGTTGTCGGTCGCGCGCGCAATCACCACATGCAGCACTTCATGACTCAAGATCCGCGCCAACTCCTGTTCAGCCCCGATCCCCGGTGCAATACCGGCCAAGACAAGCCAGTACTCGGGAATTGCAAGGCCTCCAATCCATTCCTCGCTCTGTACTGGCAAGGCACTCCGCAACGCCTCCGGCGAAGGGTACAAGAGCACGCGAACCGGTCTCTCCAGCTCCACACCAAACTGTTGACCGAAGTCAGCGATTGAGCGTATCGTGATGGCAAGCGCCTGCTCGTTGTACCGCTCGTCAGTGACAACACTGAAGAGCTCTACCGGACCACGTCTGCGTTCCACCCACTGGTACCGATTGTCCAGGTAGCGCACCATTTGACTCGGCGAGTCAACCCAACTCCCCCCGGCGAGCACCACGCGCCAGTAATAGACGAGATCAATTCCTGGCGGGAGGTAGTTCACGCGCATATCCCGCTCATAGCGCACCGAGAGCGCTGGAGCAGGCGTGATGGGTGGTCGGGCCACGAAGGTTACAGCACCAAGAAGGGGACGATAACGGAGCTCGAGGCGTTGAATAGGCTCGGTCGCCTGCACTTCGAGCGTAAAGACAATACGCTCAGGGAAGACGACAGCCGCAGCGAGGTCGTGGAACTCGACACTCGCTGCGGCCTGAGTTGGCCGTACTGGCAAGACAACGAGCACAAGGACGGCGAGCAGAAGCTCAGCCGCTGCTCGCGTTACTTGCTTCCTCGCTCTCGGCCGCCTGCTGGTGCAGGTATGCCTCGATGAACGGCTCGATTTCACCTTCCAGCACCGCCTGGATGTTCGGCGTACTGACCTCCGTCCGGTGGTCAGTCACCATTGTATATGGATGCAGCACATAGGATCGGATGCGGTTTCCCCAGCCTGTGACGACCGGCTTACCCTTGAGACGAGCTTGCTCCTCCTGGCGCTGGCGGATCTTCAGCTCCAAGAGACGAGCTTTGAGGATCTTCATTGCTCGCTCACGGTTCTGGATCTGCGACCGTTCGTTCTGGCAGGTCACGACGATACCGGTCGGCAGGTGTGTGATGCGTACTGCAGACTCGGTCTTGTTGACATGCTGTCCACCGTGGCCAGAGGCACGGAAGGTATCGATCCGGATGTCCTCTTCGCGAATCTCGACGTCATCGTCCTCTTCAACGAGCGGCAAGACCTCCACCAGGGCAAACGAGGTATGTCGCCGGTGCGCCGCATCAAAAGGCGACAAGCGCACCAGCCGATGCGTCCCAGCCTCACCCTTCAAGTAACCATACGCGTACGGCCCGCGAACCTCGACTGTCGCGCTTTTGATTCCGGCCTCTTCCCCTTCAAGCAGGTCCACGACCTCTGCGGTGAACCCGGCTTGCTGCGCCCAGCGGAGATACATCCGCAGAAGCATCTCCGCCCAGTCTTGCGCATCCACGCCACCAGTGCCAGCATGAACCGCTAAGATGGCATCGTGACTATCGTATTGGCCGTTCAAAAGCGTGCGGAGTTCAAGTTGCTGCACACGCTCCGCCAGCTCGGTAACCTCACGCTCGACCTCGCGTGCCAGTTCCAAATCCTCGCTGGCGAGGGCACGGAACTCCTGGAGCTCACGCGCCTGTTGGACGAGTGTTTCCCATTCGGTCACAAGCTCACGCAGTTGGCTCAGGCGACGCAGTAACTGCTGTGCGCGCGACGGATCCTGCCACAGCTCGGGATCAGCGGTCTCGTGCTCGAGCTGCTCGATCTGTCGACGCTTCCCAGGCAGGTCAAAGACGCACCCCAATGCGATCAAGTCGCTCGACCAGCTCTTCCAAGTCGATCAGCATCGGCTGTACCATTGTCCACCACCTCCCACGGAAAAAGTGGCTGACCGCACGGTCAGCCTCTACTAGAGTATAGCAGAAACACCTTCCGGTTGACGAATCCCGAGCGCTGCGGTAAGGTAAAAGCGCGGGGTGAGAATGATTCTCAGCTGCGAGCGAGTTGCAGATTCTCCCCGCCGTACGCCAGCGATAGGACACGAACGATGAAGGTCTCAACACGCGGTGAGTACGGGCTCCGAGCGATGGTCGCGCTGGCACGAATGTATGGGCGCGGGCCCATGCCGCTGAATGTGATTGCCCAAGACTCAGCTGTCCCACTTGCATATTTGGAACAGCTGATTCTGCCGCTGCGCCGAGCGGGGTTGGTTATCTCCACTCGCGGGGCACACGGTGGCTATCAGCTGGCACGGCCACCAGAACAGGTCAAAGTCGGCGAGATCTACCGGGTCATGGAAGGACCGATCGCCCCGATGGACTGCGTCCGCGAAGATGCCGACGAGGACACTTGCCCGATGATTGACGGCTGTGCGACGCGGGTCGTTTGGCTAAAACTGCGTGATAGCATCATCGAGGTACTTGACTCAACCACCCTTGCTGATCTCATCGCCCAGGCGCCACGATCACGCGCCGGGCAGCCGGCGTGAACCACGCGCTCGCTTACTTTGCACGACGGAGGAGTGGGTGAATCGAACAGAGATTTATCTCGACCACGCTGCGACGACTCCGGTCGATCCACGCGTGCTCGAGGTGATGCTGCCGTATTTCAGTGAGTGCTACGGTAATCCCTCGAGCATCTATGCCCTCGGCCGTGAAGCACGTGCCGCACTCGACCAGGCACGTGCTCGAATCTCACGACTCCTCAACTGCCAGGCACGTGAAATCGTCTTCACGAGCGGAGGAACGGAGAGCAACAACCTTGCACTCAAGGGTGTCGCCTTCTGGCATCTTCTGCATGGGCGTGGACGCCATATCGTCACGACAACGTTCGAGCATCACGCGGTGCTCCACAGCACCGAATATCTCGAGCGCTTCGGCTTTGAGGTCACCTGCATCCAACCAGATCGGGACGGAATTGTTCACCCGGAGTTGATCGAGGCAGCCTTGCGACCGGATACGATTCTCGTCTCGGTCATGTATGCCAACAACGAAATCGGCACCATTCAGCCGATCGCTGAGATCGCTCGACTGTGTCGGGAACGCGGCATCCTCGTCCACACGGACGCGGTGCAAGCCGCCGGCACTCTGCCGTTGGATGTCGAGGCACTGGGAGTTGATCTTCTCTCCGTAAGTGCGCACAAGTTTTACGGGCCAAAGGGGGTTGGGTTCCTTTATGTCCGCACCGGAACACCGATCCTCTGGCAACAGCATGGTGGCGCGCAGGAGAGCAATCGGCGAGCCGGCACTGAGAACGTGCCTGGCATTGT
Source organism: uncultured Thermomicrobium sp. (assembly GCA_938028665.1). Taxonomy (GTDB): domain Bacteria; phylum Chloroflexota; class Chloroflexia; order Thermomicrobiales; family Thermomicrobiaceae; genus Thermomicrobium. Next base: position 3,408 of record CALIMB010000075.1, read on the forward strand.
TGGGATGGCACGCGCCCTCGAACTCGCATATGAGGAACTTGAAGAGCGGAACGCGCACGTTTTAAAGCTGCGGGAGCAGCTCATTCATGGCATCCTCAGCCGAATCCCTGGTGCACGCCTGAACGGCCATCGGGAGCTGCGCCTCCCCAACAACGTCAACGTCACCTTTGACGGTGTTGACGGAGAAACTCTACTCCTCAACCTCGACTTGCACGGAATCGCTGCCTCCTCCGGCTCCGCGTGCACGACTGGCTCGACCGAACCGAGCCACGTCTTACTTGCCATTGGTCTCACACCGGAGCAGGCGCGGAGCAGTGTCCGCCTCACCCTTGGCAAGGACAACACAGTCAGCGAGATCGAGCGCACACTCGATGTACTCGAGGAGACGGTGACCCGCCTCCGCAAGCTTGCCCGAACTCGCGCTCGTTAATGCGTGTTCCGTCGGGCAAGGAGCGACTCACGGAGTTCAGCTGGCAACGGCGGCAAGGCGGCTAGAGTGGTAAGACCGAACCGCTCGAGAAAGAGTGCTGTAGTTCCGTACTCTACTGGTTGGCCAGGACCAGATCGCCGTCCGTTCGGCTCGATGAGTCCATGCGCAAGCAAAGTTTGGAGCGCTGTACTGCAGTCGACACCGCGGATCGCCTCGATTTCGGCACGCGTGACCGGCTGGAGATAGGCAACGATAGCAAGTGTCTCCAGCGCAGCCGCGGAGAGGCGACCCGACTCACTCCCGAAGAAGCGAGTGATCAGGGAACCCAACTCCGGTGTAGTCGCAAGCTGCACCTGATCTGCGTGCCGGAGAAGGACGAGTCCAATGGTTCGTGCACGATGCTCAAGCTCTGCAAAAAGTGGCTCCAGTTCCTCCGGCACAAGCTGCAAAAGTGCAGCCAGCCGCTCACACGCCACCGGCTCACCAGCCGCGAAGAGTACGGCACCGAGCGCCGCAACCGGATCACGCTCTTCCATACGGCTCGCGCTCCTTCGGCCATACCCAGATCTCGCCGAACGGCTCCCGTTGCTCCAGCTCAACAACACGCCGGCGCACAAGTGTTAAAAGTGCTAAGATCCCCACGACGACCTCGCTCCGCTTCGGTCGTTCACTGAGCAGTGTGCGAAAGGCACACCGTCCGACAAGACGCATCTGGATTCGTTCGATCATCGCTGTCAGTGAGATGACCGGTCTCCACCGCACTGTGCTGACCGGACGCTGTCGTCGGGCCCAGCGCTGTAAGGCTTGAAGCAGCTGCTCAGGGTGCCCTTCGGGAACAGCTGCCCGCGGGCGAGGCTGCGGCGGGCGCGACCAGGAACGCAGACCTGCTTCCTCGCGTGCTCGTAGCCAACTGGCAACGTCGCGGAACGCCTGGTACCGCTGCAGATCTCGGACGAGCGGATCCGCCGCGTCTTGCGGTGCATCGAATCGAGGCAAGAGGGCGCGGGCTTTGAGCGCCGCCAAGCGACTCGCGACGACCAGGAAGTCCGCCAGTACTTCTGGTTGCGCCTCTTCAAGCGGTTCCAGCGCTGCAAGAAACTGTTCCGTCACCGCACAAAGCGAAACCGCAGTAATTGGGAGCTGCCGGGCTTCGACCAGGTGCAGCAAGAGATCCAGCGGTCCAGAAAACTCACCGACTGTGACCGGCACATTGTGCAGACGGGCGGAGAGCACAAGTGCGCGCATGCTCATTCACAACCTAGAGCGGCGAGTCTCCGACAACGAGGCGAAAGAGGAGGCGGTACACCGGCAAATACATCGCCACCAGGATACTCCCGCCCAGACTACCAAACACGATCAGCACGAGGAGGATCCCCACCCCGTACCGCTCCAGTGGTGCCAACACCGGATACCAAAACGCTGGCAAGATCCCAAGGAGAATCTTGAGCCCATCCAGTGGCGGGATCGGGATCAAGTTGAAAGCCGCGAGTAACAAATTCACAAGCACAAGTCGTTGGACAAACGTTGTCACCATCTCAGGAGCGGCCGGGAATCCCAGTCGATATGGTAGAGCAAAGGCAAGAGCAACGATGACATTCGAGAGGGGGCCGGCCAGTGCGGTCAAAGCCATTCCCCGGTGTCCCCAGCGGAGGGAGTTGGGATTTACCGGCACCGGCCGTCCCCAACCGATGCCGAAGCCCAAGAAGACAATCATCAAGAGTCCAAGCGAACCGATCGGGTCGAGGTGAGCCAATGGGTTCAAGGTTACCCGACCGAGCCGCGCAGCCGTCTCGTCACCAAGCCGCAGCGCTGTCCAGGCATGGGCAAACTCGTGGATCGTGATTGCGATCACGAAGGCAACGAGTGTGGCTAGAATGGTTTCCGCATCGAGTCGTCCAAGCACGGCAAGCTATGGCGTGCAGCCAGGATAAAGATGGCAGGCCACAAAGTGCCCACTACCCTGATCCACGAAACGTGGCTCAACCTTCGCACACACATCCATTGCGTAGGGACAACGCGTGTGGAAGCGGCAGCCAGCCGGTGGGTTGATTGGGCTAGGCACATCACCAGTCAGGATGATCCGTTCGCGCTTTTTCTCGATCTTCGGATCAGGGATCGGCACAGCACTGAGGAGTGCCTTTGTGTAGGGATGAAGAGGATCATCGTAAAGCGCGTTGCGATCGGCCAACTCGACAATCTTGCCAAGATACATCACAGCTACACGGTCAGAGATGTGCCGCACCACACTGAGGTCGTGTGCGATAAAGAGATAGGTTAGGTGGAACTTCTCCTGAAGCTCCTCCAACAAGTTGATGATCTGGGCTTGGATTGAAACATCGAGCGCGGACACCGGCTCGTCGGCGACAATGAATTCCGGGTTTGCCGCAAGCGCGCGGGCAATCCCGATCCGCTGCCGCTGCCCACCGGAGAACTCGTGCGGATAGCGGTTGGCAAAGTACGGGTTGAGGCCGACGACCTCGAGAAGCTCCTGCACCCGTTGGTTCCGCTGCTCTTTCGGCACCAGCTTGTGAATCTGCATGGGCTCCGCAATGATACTACCGACCGTCATGCGTGGGTTGAGCGATGCGTAGGGATCCTGGAAGATCATCTGCATATGCCGCCGCATCTTGCGCATCTCGCCCGGCGGCAGTTTTGTGAGGTCGATCCCATTAAAGAACACCTGCCCAGCAGTCGGCTTGTAAAGCTGCAAGATTGCTCGCCCTGTCGTGCTCTTGCCACAACCGCTCTCACCCACCAGACCCAACGTCTCACCACGGTAGATCTGGAAGGAGATATCATCAACTGCCTTCACCCAGCCCACACGCCGCTGCAGGATGATACCCCGAGTGAGCGGGAAGTACATCTTCAGGTTACGGACGTCGAGCAATACATCTCGCTGCTGCGGGCTGCTCCTCGTCGAAGCAGGTCGCACTTCAGTTGCCATCGTCAGCCCTCACCTCTCCATAACGCTTTGGGCCGGCGAGCGACACCTCGTCCCAGTACCAGCAGGCAGAGCGGTGAACAGGATTAACCTCGAAGAGTGGGGGGTTCTTCTCACTGCACTTTTCACGCGCAAAGTCGCATCGCGGGACGAACGGACACATGTCCGGCAAGTCGATCAGGTCAGGCGGGAGCCCGCGGATCGGATTGAGCCGCTCCTTGCGCGGCGCATCAAGGCGCGGGATAGAGTTGAGGAGCCCAACTGTATAGGGGTGCTTCGGGTTTTCGAATAGCTCCTCGGTCGGTGCTGTCTCCACGATATGCCCGGCATACATCACATGGATCCGGTCGGTCATTCCCGCGACCACACCAAGATCGTGCGTAATGAGGATCAGTGCCGTGTTGTGTTCACGCTGAAGAGTTCGGATGAGGTCAAGGATCTGTGCCTGAATCGTCACATCGAGCGCCGTCGTTGGCTCGTCAGCGATCAGGAGCGAGGGGTTACAAGAGAGGGCCATTGCGATCATCACTCGCTGACGCATCCCACCGGAGAACTGGTGCGGGTACTGATCGACCCGCTGCTCGGCGTTCGGGATCCCAACCATCTTGAGGAGCTCGATAGCCCGCTGTCGCGCTTGCTGCTTGCTCATCCCCAGATGGAGTTCAAGTGCCTCGCTGATCTGCCGGTTGATTGTCAGCACCGGATTCAGCGATGTCATCGGGTCCTGAAAGATCATCGCGATCTTCCTGCCGCGGATCGAGCGGATCTCGTCGTCGCGCATTTTCAGGATATCTTCTCCCTCGAACAGGACTTCGCCGCTGACGATCTTCCCCGGCGGGCTCGGGATGAGTCGCATGATCGAGAGGGCGGTAATGCTCTTCCCGCAGCCGCTCTCACCGACCAACCCAAGCGTCTCTCCCGACATTAACCGAAAGGAGACCCCATCGACCGCCTTCACGACACCATCTTGGGTGAAGAACTGCGTGTGAAGATTGCGCACTTCGAGCAGCGGTTCCATCGCGCCTCCTTCATCCCCTTCGCCCGCTGGTCGACCACATGCTGAAAACCCGCTCTCCGCGGCTACGGGCTCAGTCTAGCGGTTCCGCACTACAGCGTCAACCGCGCTCCTTACGACGAACTTCTCCACCAGTACCACACACAATTCTCTTACAGGGTACAGTGTCCCGACTTTCTCCACTGCCACCTAGTATCGCCTGAGGGATCTTCATCAACCGCCTAACGTCCCCCTAACACTGACTACCCTACGAGCCAGACGGCAGTCCTTGAGCGCAGACCTACCGGTATCCTGAGCCGCTTGCTGCCCGCACGCTCCACTGCTCGATCCCAACCCGTGTCCGTACGACAAGCGCATTGATCGCAGGTATCTGAAGTCGCTCGGAACGTACCACAAGAACGTCGGGAGAAGCGATCGGGAGCACCGGAAGATCGCTGAGCACCTGCTCTTCGATGGCCCGGTAGAGTCCGCTACGCTGCGCCCGGTCAGTCGTCCCCACTGCCTCAACCAGGAGACGATCGACATCTGGACTTTGGTAGTGACCGAAGTTGAGTCCATCGAAAAAGGAATCACTCGACCAGACTGCAGACTGATCGGGATCGATGTCCCAGAGCACACCGATCAGCAGGGCATCAAAGTCCCGCTCCTGCGTTGCCCGACGACGTACCTCGCCCCAAGAGGCCAAGTCGAGTTGGACGTCGACGCCGATCGTGCGCCACTGTTGCTGCAAGAGCTCAGCCACGGCGCGCCGGCTCGGATCAACCCCTGTCGCCAAGAGGTGGAACTGGAGACGGTGCCCCTCGCGGACACGGATCCCATCGTCCCCCACGATCCAGCCGGCCTCGTCCAGCAAGCGCTGCGCTTCCGCTGGGTCGTACCGATAGCGCACCGGCGGCTCACCAGCCGCCCAAGACGCTGGCGGCTGAAGCCCCTCCGCGACACGCGCCCGCTCGCCCCACACCTTCTCGACAATCGCCGCACGGTCGATTCCGAGAAGCAACGCCTTACGAATGCGTAGATCAGTGAACAGCTTCGTCTTCGCTGGATCAAGCTGCAGGGCCACGAGCACCAGCTCATAGCCCGGAAAGCGCTCGACGGTAACCCCGCGTAGCGCCGGAAGCTGACTCGCCTGGGCAGGGTCAAGTATCGCCCAATCAATCGTTCCATCCTGTAGTCCTCGGGCAAGTTCGTCCAGTGTACTGACAATACGGTATATGTACTGGGGGGCGGCTGGCGTACCCCGATAGTAGTCCGGATTCGCACGGAAAGTGAGCGAAACACCGCGCATCCATTGGGTGAGAATAAATGGTCCCGTTCCGACCGCCGAAGAGAGCCCAAAGGGATCGGTTACCAGCTGTTGTGGGAGCACCGTCCCAAGCACATGTTCGGGAATGATCCCAATCGTCCCCAGGGTGGGTAAGAAGGAAGCATCGGGGCGCATCAGCGTGATCCGCACCGTGTGGCTGTCGACGATGTCCACCGATTTGACGCGCTCGGCAAGCCGCGAGTAGCGAGGCGAACGGACATCAGGATCGAGAAGTCTTGTATAGGTAAACGCGACGTCACTTGCTGTGAACGGTTGCCCGTCATGCCAGCGGACATTCTCGCGCAAGTGGAACGTGTAGGTTGTCCCGTCATCACTGATGTCCCAGGAAGTGGCAAGTGCTGGCACAGGCTCGCCGCTTGTGGGATCAAGTGAGACTAAGCCGTCGAAGACAAGGCGGCTCAGAGCATCAGAAAGTGGATCAGCAACGAACAGTGGATTGAGGGTACGCGGCTCCTCAAACCCTGCCTCGACGATCCCGCGCTCTCCCGGGACACTGGGCGTCGGTGTGACCGGCGTCACCGCGGGTGGAATGGAACTTCCTGTGACGCTGCCAGGTCTTTCCGGAGTTGCTGTCACGACGAGGTTGGGAGCGCTAGGAGTCGAGGGGAGAACCTCTGATGGCGTGACCTCCGTTGCTGGACCACGGCGGCAGGCAAAGGCGAGCACAAGCACAAGAACGATCCAAAGAACGGACGAACGCTGACGCACTTCTCGCTCCTGGCACGTCCACGTCGCTCCCAGCCTGGCACACGCTGGCTAGGCCGGTCAAGGGTACCACCGGCGCTTACCGTGCCTCTGCTTGGCGCGCGACCGTCACCCGCGTCAGGTAGTGCCGGTAGGGCGTGTCTTCGCCGCGCACCACTGAGAGATACAGCTGCTGCAGGCGTGCCGTGATCGGGCCAATCTGCCCCGTGCCCAGTGTCCGACCGTCGATATTCCCAATCGGCGAGATCTGCACCCCTGTCCCACAGAGGAACGCTTCGTCGCAGATGTAGAGCTCGCTGCGATCAATCTCCCGGACCTCGACCGGAATACCAAGATCGTGCGCAAACTCGATGATGGTGCGGCGCGTAATTCCCTCCAAGATATCCGCCGTTACCGGTGTTGTGATCAACGTCCCGTTGCGGACAATGAAGAGGTTCGCCGCACTTCCCTCAGCCACCTTCCCATGGTGGTTCAGCATGATGGCATCGTCGAACCCACACTCCATCGCTTGGTCTTTGGCGAAGGCCGAGTTGACGTAGGCACCACAGACTTTGGCACGGCTCGGGATTACCACGTCGACCGTTCGCATCCAGGAACTGGTCATGAGCCGGATCGGATGGGTGATGGGGAGGTACTCCTGCATCGGCAGCATGTAGATTGCCAGCTCGTCACGCACCCCTTTAAGCTTTGGCCCAATTTCGAGATCCGCCTTGTAGACAAAGGGACGAATATACACGTCGGTCCGCGGTGCATTCTGTCGCACCAATTCGACGATCAAGTTCCCAAGCTGCTCCGCATCATAGGGGAGCTCAGCTCGCAAGAGTCGTGCCGATTGCAGCAGTCGCCGCGTGTGATCAGGAAGCCGAAAGATATTGATTGTCTGACCGTCCCGGTCAAGATAGCCCCGTATGCCAGCGAAGACACCCGTGCCGTACTGCAACGCGTGCGTCGCGATACTGACCTTCGCCTCCTGGAGTGGCACAAAGCGCCCTTCGAAGAAAGCGATCGGAAACAAATCGGTTCCAGCCATCGGCCTCTCCTCCATTCACTTTCTGAAGAGCTCGCCCTTCTTCACTATATCTTCGCTGCAACCGCACCGAGCAGGGCGCGAGCTCCTGCAGCAAGTAGCGCGGTTGTATTCGCTGCCAACATGAGGAACCCACGCTCGAGTTGCCGCTGCGCCAATTCCGGCGTCGGCGCTGTTGTGCCCAGTGGCACTCGCCCGGCCACACGCCGCACAATGTCGTCGATCACCGCCTGCACGTCAGGATGAAGCGGCTGCCCCGGATATCCCATCGACTGAGCCAGATCGTTCGGTCCCACGAACAGCACATCGATCCCCGGAATCGCCAAGTACTCCTCCAGCCGTTCGACTGCCGCGATATTTTCGATCTGCACGATGACCAACGTCTCCGCGTTCGCCTGCTGCACATACTCGCTGAGCGGTTTGGTGAGTCCGAACTCCGCGGCCCGCACCCCAGCAACCCCACGCCGCCCATCTGGGTAGTAACGACAGGCCTCAACCACCGCGACTGCTTCCTCGGGCGTGTTGACCTGCGGAACCATGACACCCGCGGCACCAAGATCGAGATACCGCAGAATCACCTGCCGGTGACCAAACGGCACCCGGACCATCGGCGTCGCACCAGCTACCTCAGCCGCCAGCACCATGTGGTAGGCTGACTCCTCGGTGAGATGGCCGTGCTCAGCGTCGATCAGGACAAAATCGAAACCGAGATATCCGCAGATCTCCGCCAACTCCGGAGATGGGTAGGGAATGAAGCAGCCGACGACGACCTCGCCTGCTCGGAGGCGCCGCTTGACTCGGTTCTCGCGCATCCGCACGCTCCTCACGTCCCAGCCAGCCCGCGCGGGCATTCTACCGCGGGAAGAGCCGTCAGCGATAGGGCGGTTTGCCGCCCCAGATGCCACAGGTTACACTTAGAGAGTTGCGCACCCCCAGGAGCGCAGCCGGAGGGCAGCCCCATGCGCACGAGACACCTCGAGAATGACACGATTATTAATGTCGCTCAGCTTCTCAAGGCTCCTGTTGGCACCGAACGTTTTTTCACCGTTCACCTTGATTACCTGACACTTGACAGCGATCTTGGGGTTCGCGATGTCACCGCTTCAGTTCGTTTACTGCGTACTTCCAGTGGCATCTTGGCAACTGGCGAACTTCATGTCTCAGCCCATCTGACCTGTGTCCGCTGCCTCACTGAATTCGACAATCGGTACAGCGAAACCTTCGAGGCCGAGTACTGGCCGACGGTCGACGTCTTAACTGGATTACCACTTCCGCCCCCCGAGGACGAGGACATTTTTACCATTGATCAGAATCACCATCTTGATCTTCACGAACTGCTTCGGCAGTTTGCAATTCTCGCCCTCCCGTCCTACCCAGTCTGCGGCCCACAGTGTCCAGGGCCGGAATCACTCTGGCGGCAGGAGGAAGAAATCGTCGACGCTCGGCTGGCCGTTCTCCAAGCGCTCCTTGACGAACGGCCTTGACTATGCGACAACTTTTACTCAGCATGGAGTAGCCTCTCGCTCGAGGCCAGAGTGGTTTGTGTGACACGAACGGCGAACGATTGAAAGGATTTCTCTCATGGGCGCTGTCCCGAAGCATAAAGTCAGCAAGCGTCGGCAGGGCTTCCGTGCAGCACATCAGTACATCGAAGTCCCACCGCTGACGACCTGCCCGACCTGCGGGCAGAAGCACCGCACACACTATGTGTGCCCGCATTGTGGGCACTACCGTGGTCGCCTGGTCATCGACGTACGCCGGCAGAAACGGCAGCGACGCCCCGAGGCGTAATGATCGGGCGAACAGGCAGGGAGCGTCGCCATGGCGCAGCGTGCCGCGATTACCGGCTGGGGAGCCTACGTACCAGCTCGTGTGCTCACGAACGCCGATCTTGAGCGGATGGTTGCGACATCCGACGAGTGGATCGTGACACGCACCGGTATCCGCGAACGCCGCATCGCTGGTCCGAAAGAGACAACGCTCTCCATGGCGACGGAAGCCGCACGACAGGCCCTGGCGAAGGCTGGTCTTGATCCCGCCCAGCTCGACCTGGTCATCGTCGCGACCACAACTCCTGACTACCTGATGCCAGCGACCGCCTCACTTCTCCAGGCCGCAATCGGCGCATCGCGAGCGGGTGCGTTCGACCTTGTGGCTGCCTGTTCCGGCTTTGTCTACGCGCTGAGCGTCGGTGCGCAGTTCATTATGGCTGGTACGGCTCGTGCCGTCCTTGTGGTCGGTGTTGACGCGTTGACGCGCTGGCTTGACTTCAGCGACCGCTCGACCTGCGTCCTCTTCGGTGACGGGGCAGGAGCGGTGGTCCTGGAAACCAGTACCGAAGACGAAGGGGTCCTCTCCACCGTCCTTGGCTCAGACGGTAGTGGCGCAATGCACTTGTACCTCGAGGGTTTTCCTGAGCTCCTCCTCGCCAACGGCTCGCTTCCCCCAAAGCGTCCAGTCATGCGGATGGACGGACGCGAGGTCTTCCGCTTCTCGGTGCGTATCATCGGTGAAGCAGCAGCTGAGGCGATCGCCCGCGCTGGACTCACGCTCAATGATGTGGATCTCTTGATTCCACACCAAGCCAACCTGCGCATCATCGATGCAGCCGTCAAGCGACTCGGTTTACCCTGGGAAAAGGTCTGGGTCAATCTCGATCGTTACGGCAATACCTCTGCCGCTTCGGTCCCACTGGGGATTGCCGAAGCTGCCGAACACGGAGTCCTTCGGCCAGGAATGAACGTTGTTCTGGTCGCCTTTGGGGCGGGGCTTGCGTGGGCTGCGAGTGTCGTACGCTGGGGCGCTCGTGGTGTCCGACGTGGGGGATGAAGAATGGGGCATGCATGGGTCTTCCCCGGGCAGGGATCCCAATCGGTCGGCATGGGGCGCGAGCTTGCTGAGTGTGAGCTGCTTGCCCGCACTGTCTTCGAGGAAATGGATGCAGTTCTTGGATTTGCGCTCTCACGTATTGTCTTCGAGGGGCCCGAAGAAGAACTCGCCGCTACGCGCAACCAGCAACCGGCTCTCCTCGCCACCAGCATCGCATATCTCCGCGTCCTTGAGGCACGCGGTCAGCTCCCTGAACCGACTGTCGTTGCTGGACATTCGCTTGGCGAGTATACGGCGCTCGTTGCGGTCGGCAGCCTGGAACTTGCTGATGCACTGCGGATTGTCCGGCGACGCGGTGAGCTCATGGAGATGTACGGCGAAGGTGGCATGCTGGCTGTGATCGGACTCGAGCGTACGCAACTCGCAGCAATCGCTGCCGAAGCTGGTGTGGAACTGGCCAACGAGAACGCCCCCAACCAGCTGACACTGAGTGGGCGAAACGAGGCGCTCGACTACGCTGCAAAGCTGGCTCGAACGGCTGGGGCTAAGCGCGTCGTTCGCCTCCCGGTCAATGCCGCCTTCCATTCTTCGCTCATGCGTCCGGTCGCCGAGGCACTGGCACGCGACCTCGCCACCGTTCCGATCCGCCCACCACGCACCCCGCTTGTCGCCTGCTCCGACGCGCGCGTTTTGACCGACCCAGAGGATCTGCGCCGCGAACTCGTTTTCCAGATCTTCAGCCCGGTTCGGTGGGTCGACGTTGTGCGCCAAGCAACAGACCTTGGCGTCAGGACATTCTGGGAAATCGGCCCGGGTCAGGTCCTCAGTGGGCTGATTCGGCGCATTGTACCTGAGGCCACAACCTACACGGCCGAACAACTCCTCCAAGATCGAGCACGCTCTGTGGCCGGCCTGGAACGGACAAAGGGGGATTGATGGAAACGACCAGCGAGCGCGGAGCCGCGATCGTCACTGGCGCTGTCCGCGGTATCGGCCGCGCGACCGCGCTGCGTTTGGCACGTGACGGCTTCAAAGTTGTTGTCAACTACCGCGGGGAAGCCGAGCTGGCCAACACCCTGGTCGAGGAGATTATCGCCGCCGGAGGGACAGCGATGGCCTACCGGGCGGACGTCACCGATCCTGAGCAGGTTGGGACGATGATCCAGGCAGCAATCGATCGATTCGGCCGACTCGATGCCCTCGTCAACAATGCAGGGATTACGCGTGATACGCTACTCCTGCGTATGCACGACGAGGACTGGCACGCTGTTTTGCAGACGAACCTGACGAGCGTCTTCTACTGCTGTCGCGCAGCACTGCGACCGATGCTGCGTCAGCGGTACGGGCGGATTGTCAATGTTTCCTCGGTCGTCGGACTCGTCGGGAACGCTGGTCAAACTAACTACGCCGCCGCAAAGGCAGGCATCATCGGGTTCACCAAGGCGTTGGCCCGCGAGGTTGCGAGTCGCGGGATCACAGCCAACGTGGTCGCGCCGGGCTTCATTCAGACGCGCCTAACCGAAGTCTTACCCACCGAACTCCAGCAGAAGATCCTGGAACAGATCCCCGTCGGCTATTACGGAACGCCGGAAGACGTTGCCGAGGCGATAGCGTTCCTCGTCTCGCCCGCTGCACGCTATATCACTGGCGCCGTCCTCGCCGTCGACGGTGGACTGTTTATGGCTTCGTGATCAGTGATGATTCGGAAGGTGCTCATCGCAAATCGCGGCGAGATCGCTCTCCGTGTTCTCCGCGCTTGCCGGGAACTTGGCATCCCGGCCGTCGTCGCCTATTCCCAAGCTGACCGCGACTCCTTACCGGTGCAACTTGCTGACGAGGCTATCTGCATCGGTCCTGCTCCTGCCGAACGAAGCTACAACCATATTCCGAGCATCATCAGCGCAGCGATTGTCACTGGCTGTGATGCTATCCACCCCGGTTACGGCTTCCTGGCTGAGAACGCTCTCCTGGCAGAAATCTGCGGAGAGTGCGGGATTACGTTCATCGGCCCCCGCCCGACCACACTCCGCGCATTGGGCGATAAGGCAGAGGCACGCCGCGTGATGCAGCGTGCCGGTCTCCCGATTGTCCCAGGTAGTGAGGAACCGGTGCGCGACGCGGGTGAGGCACGGCGGATCGCTCGGCGCCTCGGCTACCCACTCCTTGTCAAAGCAGCCGCCGGTGGTGGGGGCCGGGGCATGCGGATCGTCCGCGATGAGCGAGAACTGGTCACGGCGCTCTCGGTCGCGCAGCGCGAGGCCCAAGCAGCCTTTGGTGATCCGTCGGTCTATCTCGAGCGCTATTTGGAACAACCACGGCACGTTGAGGTGCAGATCTTGGCCGACCAGCATGGCAACGTGTACGCCATCGGGGAACGCGACTGCTCCATCCAGCGGCGCTATCAGAAGCTGATCGAAGAAGCACCCGCGCCAGCGCTCACCTCGAAAGTACGGAAGGCACTCCACGAGGCGGCAGTACGTGGCGCACGTGCCGTCGGGTATGTCGGGGCCGGGACGTTCGAGTTCCTCCTCGACCGCGACGGGCTCTTCTACTTCACTGAGGCCAACGCTCGCATCCAGGTCGAGCATCCGGTGACCGAAGTTGTCACCGGGCTCGACCTCGTTCAGTGGCAACTTGCCATCGCCGCGGGAGAACGTTTAGAGCTCCACGAGCATAACCTCGAGCCGCGCGGTCACGCTATCGAAGTTCGGATCACTGCCGAAGATCCCGAGCGAGACTTCAGCCCGCGTGCCGGACGCATCGAGCACCTGGTCTGGCCGGGTGGACCGGGCATCCGAGTAGACTCGCACGTCTACTCCGGGTACGTTGTTCCTCCCCACTATGACTCACTCCTCGGCAAGATCATTGCCTGGGGCATCGATCGTGCACAGGCGATTGAGCGACTCGACCGTGCACTGCGCGAGACACTGATTCGAGGTGTTCCGACCCCGATCTCTGTCTTACGTCGCGTCCTGCGGCATCCTGACTTCCGTACCGCCCGGCACAGCACCACTTTTCTGACCGAGTTCCTCACCGGCCAGCGCTCCTGAGCATGGGTACAATCGGAACGCAGGGCTGCGCAGTGCCCTGCGTGATTGTGAACGGCTCTACTCGCTGTCTCCATTTGTCTCCGGCAGCTCACGTCCTTACCGCAACCTCGCCGATGCTGACAACCAGCGTCCAGGGGGTAGCGAGGAAGCCGGGAGGAACCGAGAATGACGCTTAGTCGCATCCGACGCCAGGCACGTATCCTGGCACTTCAGATCCTCTACGAAGTCGACGTCGCAGGACACCGGTTGGAGGACGTGCTGGAGCGCTACCGCAGTGATGCCCAGTATCCCCAGCCAGTACGCCGCTACACTGAGCGGCTGGTGACCGGCGTCTGGGCCAACCGGGAGCAGATCGACCGAATGATCGGTGAAGCGGCTCCCACCTTCCCGGTCGAGCAGCTTCCGCCGGTCGACCGAAACATCTTGCGGATTGCCATCTTTGAACTCCTGCATGAGGCAGATGTGCCGCTCAAGGCAGCAATCAACGAGGCTGTCGAGATCGCCAAACAGTACGGGGGTGAAAGTTCCAGCCGCTTCGTCAACGGTGTGCTGGGTACCATTGCCACCAACCTTGCCTCGTCGGGAAACTGAAGAGGAAGAGCTCCGACGAACGCCACCCTCCGCGAGGAGTCGCCACAGGCGGCTGTGCTTCTCCGCTCGGAGCTCGCCTCCGACCATACCTCTCCTTCTCAGGGGGACGATTGCTTGCTCAAATCTGAGGGCACGAGACCGATCTTCGATCCCTCTAGTTGTGGCGGCAGGCAGTGCCATAGCACTGTTTTCCTCTTTGCAATGCTCGCCACGAGGTTTGCGAGGTTGAGTATTTTTGTCACACTATTCACTGTTTTCCTCTTTGCAATGCTTACCAGCCTGACCACCTGTCAGGGTAACGTGCCTGTCCTCGGCTACACTGGAGACACGGCACCGGAACCTGCTCGCCTGTCAAACGGAGTTGGCCCTTAACATGGAGCGACCCACGCTGGGTCCCATGCCTTTGTCTCTGTCCTTGAGACAAGCTCTTGACACGATCTCCCTTTTGCAGGAGCCTTTTTGCCGCTCTTCTTCCTCGCTCAAGGCGCCGCGACAAGCCCCCTAGCCCTGGAACAGTGTCTGTGCGGTGCGCGGCCAGTAGTGCAGTGGTTTCCAATCAGTGCAACAGCTGAACACGACGTTGGAACGGACGCTCAAGACACCCTCTCGCACCAGTAAGGAGACGTGTGTGCAGAAGGTCATCGACGTATTCTGTGCCTCGCCTGTCTATGCCAAGTAGCACGGCATTGCCCTAAAACATCACAGGGGTCCACATGATGGTTTCCCAACAAAAGTAGGAGTGAAGTCGCAGCCAATCTTTGCTAAGCACCGGGTCTCGACTGACCTCAGACATGCGCTTTGGCCGGCGTACCCGTACTGCGGGGTACGGTACGGCAAGAGATGCGTTTGCGGGTGGACGGAGGATGCCTCCCAAACCACCTTGCGGATCAGAACGTCCTCCTGAAGGACTGTAGTCAGCGTATGAGGACTCTCTCCCGAGCAGAACAGGACGCGCCGAACCGATGTTGTGCGGTTACCGCTTGCAGAAGCAGCGTCGCTCAGTCATACTACCGGAGAAAGTGGGACGCCCGTGGATGCAGGATCTGTTCGCTGGGGAGGTGGTTCGCGTGTCGTCATCGATTCTGGAGCGGGTACAGGCCGTCGTCGCCGAGCAGTTAGGCGTCGATCCAAGCGAGGTGACACTGGACGCCGAGTTCGTCAAGGACCTCAACGCTGACTCGCTCGACCTCGTCGAGCTGATCATGCAGCTGGAGGAGGAGTTCGGCATCGAGATTTCTGACGAAGAGGCGGCCAACATCGTCACTGTGCGCGACGCAATTAATTTCATTGAAGAGCACCTCAACAAGCAGTGAGCTGATGCTGGTGTAACCCCAAGACGCAACGGGCGCAGGACTCGCCGTTCCTGCGCCCCCTTTGTTACGCTTGTCCACGAGAAGGAACGCACGTCGGAGCTGTGGGGAAAACATGGTTAGTATCCTTGATCGCGTCCGCAGACAGTCGGCACCACAAGCCCCGGAGCCCGAACCGGAGCCGGAAGAGTTCTACAAGGAAATGACCCTCCAGGAGCACTTGGAGGAATTGCGGCAGCGTCTGATCTATTCCCTCCTCGCCGTCGCTGTTGGCTTCGTTATCGGACTTGCCTTAGCCTTCCCAACGATGCGGCTGATTGTCCGCATGTCTGGGATCGAGCGCCTCTATGCGATCACCCCGACGGAGTCGTTCATCACCTACACCAAGGTTGCCCTGTACCTCGGCATCGGCTTCGCGATGCCGGTCATTGTCTATCAAGTTATCCGGTTTTTGGCACCTGGCCTCACGCGCAAGGAGCGGCGGTACCTTTTTCGTGCACTCCCCTTCGTGTCCGTTATGTTTGTCTCAGGTGTTGCTTTCGCCTTCTTCGTTCTGGTACCGCGTGCGCTGACTTTCCTCTCCCACTTCGGAGGGAGCGTCTTCGAGGCTCAATTCCGTGCCGAGGAGGTACTCTCTTTCTACATGACGCTCCTGCTCTGGGTCGGCATCGTCTTTGAGCTACCAATTGTCATTTTCATCTTAGCTAAGCTCAATATCGTCACTGCTAAGCGCTTGGCCTCGCTTCGCAGGTTCGCAATCCTGGGCATCGGAGTCGCCGCAGCGATAATTACGCCGACACCCGACCCCTTCAATATGTTCTTGGTCGCGGCGCCAATGTATCTGCTCTACGAACTGGGCGTCTTACTTGCCCGATTCGCCAAACCGGTGTAGTAGCTCACCCCTCGAGCAAGTCAAGTTCTTCTGGACTGCGCGGGCGCACGTGAACCGTCCGCTCGTTGCGATAGCGCACCAGGCCGGGAGCTGCACCAGGAATACGCCGTACGTCACGCCGTCGCGTGACGTCAACCGCGATCTGTGTTCCTTCACGCCCCTCGCTATACCATGCGGCCAATGCCGCAGCCTGTTCCAGCACCTGCGGGTCTTCGGGGCCCGCCCACTGAATGATGACATGTGCGCCAGCAAGCCCCCGCGCGTGCAGCCAGGTGTCGTCCGGACGAGCGATCGAGAAGGTGATCCAGTCGTTCTCTCTGGCATTTCGTCCGACCACGATCCGGTCACCACGCAACGTGCGCCAGAGACGGAGCTTGCGTGGAGTGCTACGCCTCGTGGCCGGCACTGCACTTATCCCCCCGTCGGCGAGACCGAGCTCTTGCCGTAGCATCTCGAGCGTCTCTGCCGAATCAGCAACGATGGCGAGCGCCTCGAGCTGCCGCAAGAATTCGAGCTCCAACCGCGCGGCTTCGAGCCGCGCAGGCACCTGCTTGACAGCAGCCTTCGCCTTCCGGTAGCGCTCAAAGTAGGCCTGTGCGTTCTCGATGGGAGACCGTTCTGGGTCGAGCGGAATTCTGAGACCATCAACCACAAGTTCGTGTTGCCCCGGAGCAAGTTCCCCAAGAGCCGCAAGAATTGCCTCACCCATTCGCCGCCACTGCTCTGCTTCGGCGGCCCGTGCCTGCTCTTGCTCGAGCGCGCGGAGACGTGCCTCAACACGTGCTCGCTCGCGTTCAATCGCTTCAAGGAGCTTCTTTCGTCGTTGAGCATAGCGGTCATGCGCGAACCCCTCCGTCTGAGGACGCTCGGCAAAGAAGCGTTCGATCGCCAGCGAGATTGTTGGGAACGTCTCCACCTCCAGCCCCTGAAGATACCGAAGTCGCAGAGCAGCAAAGGAGACTGGCACACCTCCACTCCGGTAGAGTGTTGGCTCAAAGCAGCCAGATTGCAGCGGCGCGAGCACACTCGCCACGGCAGCGGCCAGGCGCTCGGGCAACTCCGGTTCGCTTCGCGCCTCGGCCACGGTCAGCGTCGAGGTTCCACACGCACGGAAAACCGTCTCCCGGGCCATCTGCGGACTAAAACCAGCCACGTGCTGGACAAGCACCGTTGGCAGTTCTGTATCTGGGCGGACTTCCAGAAGGAGCGAGGCGATCGCTTCTGGTGTAAGCTGCCGCGGGTCACGCTTGAGCTGCGGTGGTGGTTCCTGGTAGGGACGGCCTGGCAACACTGGCCGTGCCGCACTCATCGCTGGCGTTACCCGCTTGAGCGCATCGAGGACACGCCCATCCCCGCCAACCAGAATGGCGTTACTGTGGCGACCCATAAGTTCAATCACTAGCTCGGTTTCGACTGGGACACGCTCCCCACCACTGCGACGCTCCTCCACCAGCACGGTAGCGAAGCGGAGCCGTAAGATCCGCTCCAGCGGCACCTGCTCGACTGCTTCAAGACGTGCACCACGCACGTATTTGCGTAGCAACAACAAGAACGGTGTCACCTGTTCTGGGTCTCCTGCAGGAACCATGCGCGAGAGGAAGAAACGGGGTTCCTGTGGATTGACATCAATGAGCAACCCCCAGCGCTGGCCTGCGTAAATTTCCAGTGCCACACGAAGTGGTGCAGTCTGCACGACCTTCTGAACACGTCCGCGAATCAGCGTGCGACGCAATTCATCGGCCAGTGCGGCGATTGTCAGGACATCGAACACACTCCCGCCTCCGCTTCTGTTCCAACACTCGGCAGGAACTATGGCACAATCACTTGCAGCGGCCAGGTGGTCGCGATTGGGTGGGAGCGGACGGCACGGGAGGTCGCGTCAGTGGCGGACGACCTCGGATTCAATACGCAGGCTGACGAACTCCTCGACGACCTCAAGCAGCGCGTCCGTCCCAAATTGATTGTCATCTCTGGCCCCTCAGGCGTTGGTAAGGATACTGTCATCGAGCGGATGCGTCAGGCACACCCTGATTTTTATTTCGCCGTGACCGCGACGACACGTCCCAGGCGCCCTGGCGAAATTGACGGTGTGCACTACCTCTTTATGACTCGCGAGGAGTTCCTCGCTGCCCGCGAGCGAGGGGAATTCCTCGAGTCGGCTGAAGTATATGGTCATCTCTACGGCGTCCCAAAAGAGCGGGTGCGGCGCGCCCTTCGCAGTGGCAAGACGGTCGTCGTCAAGGTCGATGTGCAGGGCGCCGCCTCGATCCGTCGCATAGTCCCACAAGCGATCCTGATCTTCCTCGCTCCACCCTCGATGGCCGAACTGATGCAGCGCTTGCGCACTCGCAAGACCGACGACCCGGCGACACTAATGGAGCGGATCGCAACTGCCTCGCGCGAACTCGCCCAGGTCTACGAGTTCGACTACGTTGTCTTCAATGAGACAGACCAACTTGACCGGACACTCGCGACGATCGACGCCATTTTGCTGGCCGAACAGAGCCGCGTCCACCAGGCGGAGATTGTCCTCTAACCATTCAGGAGGCAGCAGCCGTCGTCGATTCCTCCTCTTCGTCCGGTATGTAGCGGAGCGTCGACCGATCTTCAATCCGGTCGACGAAGAGAATTCCGTCTAGATGGTCGATCTCGTGCTGAAGTACCCGCGCCAGAAGCCCGCTCCCCTTGATTCGGACTTCGCGTCCGTCAAGACCCAGCGCTTTGACGGTGACATGCATGAAGCGCGGCACCTCACCGTACCAACCAGGAATACTCAGGCACCCCTCGAGCCCAACCTGCCGACCGCTGGCGCGCGTGATCTCCGGATTGATGAGTGTCAGTTCTACCCCGGGATCTCCTTCCTCAACGTAGTCCGGAGGGATCGCCACAACAATCACCCGGCGCAGCACACCAATCTGGGGTGCTGCCAGCCCGAGCCCGCGTGCCGCCCGCACTGTATCCCAGAGATCCTGCGCCAGTCGCCGCACCTCGTCGTCAACTGTTCGGATCCGCAGCGACTTCTGTCGGAGCCGTGGATCACCTTCGGTAATGATCGTTCGCACTGCCATACGTTCCCATTTCCTCACGCCTCACTGTGAAGAAAGTATAGCCGCTCAGAGTAAGCTGACCGGATCAACGTCGATAATCCAGCCGCCGTGCAACGGCACTCCGGCAACAACCCGCGGGCCATCCGCCCCACGCACCAGTAGCTGCCACTGGTAGAAACCACGAATCCGACTCACAAAGGCCGGCGTTGGTCCAAGGACTTCAAGATCCTGCGCTGCGCAGCGTCGCGCCTCCGCGCGCAAGCGTTCGGCAACCTCCTCGGCAGCCAGCCGTCCTGCTACCTCATCACGGTGGCGCAGGAGAAGCCGCACCAACCGCCGGAACGGCGGATAGCCGTGTCGCTCCCGGAAGGCGAGCTCCTCTTCATAGAAGGCCAGATAGTCCTGTCGGCTCGCTGCACGGATCGCGTAGTGCTCCGGTGTGTAGGACTGGATAATGACATGTCCACGCGGAAGATGCCGGCCAGCCCGACCTGCCACCTGCGTGAGGAGTTGGAACACACGCTCAGCGGACCGGTAGTCCGGTAGGTAGATGGCGCTATCAGCGTGCACAATCCCGACCACGGTCACCGCTGGAAAGTCGAATCCCTTGGCAACCATCTGAGTGCCAACAATGACATCGACCTCGCGCCGCAGGACGGCCTGCAGCAGTCGCTGGGGGTCAACGCCTTGACGCATCACGTCTTGATCCCAGCGGAGTACCCGTGCCGTAGGAAAACGTTGCCGAACCTCTCGCTCGACCCGCTGTGTCCCTGCCCCATAGTACCCCAGTGTCGGCCGTCCACAAGTCGGACAGGTTGTCGTGGGCAGACGCCGAAGATCACAGCGGTGACAGATAAGCTGGCGCCGATCAGCATGGAACACCAACGGTACATCACAGAGCGGACAACTCTCCACATGTCCACACGCGCGACACTGAACAAGCGTCGCCAGCCCCCGCCGGTTGAGCAGGAGAAGCACCTGCTCACCATTCTGGAGTGCCTGAGCGATCGCTCTCATGAGCACCCGACTGAAGAGGCCTGGATTACCGAGTTGATGTTCTAAGCGCATATCAACTACCTCGACCCGCGGCAGGGCAAGTCGCACTCTCTCTATCTGTCCTTGCTGGCCGAGTACTGCAGGGCCGACCCGTTCCCGCAGTCGCACCAGGCGCAACCGATTGGTCGTGGCCTGGTACATCGTCACGACGTCCGGTGTTGCGCTCCCCAGCACGAGCACCGCACGCGAAAGTTCAGCAAGCCGCTGAGCCACCGCCCGCGCGTGGTAGCGCGGCGCCGGCTCCTGTTGCTTGTACGCTGCTTCGTGCTCCTCATCGACGACAATCAGCCCAACATCACGAAGCGGTGCAAACAGCACTGAGCGCGGACCGACCACGATGTCGGCCCGTCCCTCGCGGATCGCCTCCCAGCTCGCTACCCGTTCCGCCTCCCGCAAACCGCTATGCAGGAGCACGGTCCGACCAGGAAACCGTGCCGCAACCCGCTGAACAACCTGCATGGCCAGCGCAATCTCGGGCACCAGCACAATCGCCTGCCGGCCACGCCGGAGGCACTCGCCAATTGCCCGTAAGTAGAGTTCTGTCTTCCCGCTCCCAGTCACGCCGTGGAGAAGTACTGCCTGGGGAGGCTCGCAGTCGAACGCCGCTCGAATCTCGTCCCAGGCCCGCTGCTGTTCGGGCGTCAGCGTCAGCGGTCGGTCCACCCCGCCGTTCGTCGGCGCCAGCGCGCCACGTGGGAACTCCACTAGCTCAAGTGCGCCGCGCCTGACCAATTCACGCACAGTCGCCGGCGCCAGCCCAAGCCGTCGCAGCTGTGTCTGTGGTAGCAAGGCTCCCTCGTGCTCCTTTTGCCAGCGCACGATCGCCTCGTAGACTGCGCGCGTCGTCTCGTCCAACGAGACCGAATCAGGCCGTGCGCGGATGAAGCGCTCGAAGGCGACACGCTGCACCGGTCGCACCACCGGGATCTGCTCGATCGTTCCTGACGCGATCGCTCGTTCGACGACCCGTGCCAGTGACCGCCCCAGCGCACGCCGCGCCTGCTCCAGAGTCAGCGGACCACGTTGGGCCAGAAGCTCGAGTAACTGCCGATGGACAGGTGAGATACGGCCAACAGGAATGATCCCGGTCGGCCGGAGGAGATACTCGACTCGCTGGGCCAGCCTCGGCGGTAGGAAAAGCGCAACCGCCTCCCAAAGCGTGCAGAGCGTCTCCTCAGCGAGCCACGTGGCGAGCGTCCACTGCACCGCAGTTAGTGCGTACTCAGGTTCGACAAGGGCGACCAATGGGCGAACAGTGAATGGAGGAGACTCAGCGTGGAGCCGCGCCACAACGCCGAGTTGGACGGCATCCCGCAGGGGTACCCATACGGCCTGGTAGAGCCGAATCCGCTCGCTCAGACCAGATGGGACGAGGTAAGTGAGTACTGGGTGGCGCTCCCCCGGATCCAACTCGAGGACAACATCAGCGTACAGCACCTCGCTCACTGCGCCACCTTCACCCCGTTACGGAAGACCGTGGCTAGCTGGTCGGCTTGGGCAAACAGCGCTGGAGCTCCGCCGCTGTGCAGAAAGATAACCGTTTCGCCTGGAGCGACCTCTCCACGACGCACTTGCCCTACGAGCGCAGCCATCGCCTTGCCAGTGTACACGGGATCTAGCACAAGCCCCTCGGTTCGCGCAGCCAAAACAATCGCCTCCAATGTCTCAGAGCTCGGGACACCGTAGCCCGGCCCCACCCAGCGATCGTCGACGACGATTTCCTCCGGCGTGATCCGGATGTCGAGGCCGAGCAGCGCTGCTGTCTCATTGGCAAGCGTGGCGACCTGCTCACGGATAGCCTTTGTATCGTCCTCAACCGCCACACCGACAACGCGAAAGGGTGCGCCGAGGAGCTTCGCACCCAGCGCAAGACCGGCGTGCGTCCCGCCCGACGTTGAGGTTGCAAGATACACCCGCGAGGCCTGGATTCCCCGCTCGACAAGCTGTTCAGAGAGCTCCAGCGCAGCGCGCACGTAGGCCGCGGCACCCACCGGCGTGGAACCACCCGTGGGGATGACGTACGGTCGCTCCTGGCGCTGCTCGAGCTCACCAGCCAGGCGCTCGAGCAGTGCACGGCGGGCTGTGCGCTCAGTGACAAGATGCACCGTAGCGCCAAAGAGATAGTCAAGCAAGAGGTTGCCCTGCAGGGGTGGATCAGATGCCGGGCTGTTCAGCACCAAGACACATCGCAAGCCGGCCCGTGCCGCCGCTGCTGCGGTCTGCCGACAGTGGTTGGACTGTGCTGGTCCCTCTGTCAGGATGACGGTTGCTCCCCGGGATCGCGCGTCGCCGATCAGGTACTCTAGTTTTCGCGTTTTGTTGCCGCCAAGCGCCAGCCCGGTCAGGTCATCACGCTTGACAAGGACACGTACCGCCCCGAGCACTGCGCTCAGGCTTGGTGCCTCCTCGAGCGGCGTTGGGAGCTGAGCAAGCGGAAAACGTGGCAACGCAGCGAGTCGCATCCCTTGACCTCCTGTTCCTCACCATCACTCCGCTTGGAAAGACAAGCCAGTGTGGCCGATAATCGCCTGCGGTGAATCGAGAGCGCATGAAGGAGGCAGGACAATGGCCCGGCGGACGCTGACGATCGAAGAAGAGTACCGCGCCAAGCATCCGACTTCACAGATCCGCTACGAGCGAGCTCTCCGCGACTTCCCCAGCGGCGTCACCCATGACGTCCGCTACCAGAAGCCGTTCCCGCTCTATGTCGAGCGGGCTAGCGGTTCCCGCAAGTGGGACGTCGACGGAAACGAGCTGATCGACTACACAATGGGACATGGTGCACTCCTCCTCGGTCACGCTCATCCGCAGATCGTTGAAGCTGTCCAGGTGCAGATCCGCCGCGGTACTCATTATGGTGCGGGCCACGACCTCGAACTAGAGTGGGCCGAGCGCATCCGTATGCTCAAGCCCTCGTGCGAGCGCGTAAAGTTCACCGCCTCCGGGACCGAAGCGACCCTTCTCGCTCTCCGGCTTGCCCGCGCCTACACCGGCCGCGAGAAGATCCTGAAGTTTGCTGGACACTTCCATGGGTGGCAGGATTACGCCTTACCCGGTGAGAAGCCGCCCTTCACGGAGACAGCTATCCCGGGAGTTCCGCGAGCCGTGCTCGACACGGTTGTCGTTGCTCCGGTCAATGATCTCGCTTTCGTCGAGCGCCGGTTGGCCGAGAAGGACATCGCAGCAGTGATCTTAGAACCGAGCGGCGCTTCCTGGGCCGCAATTCCACTCCCCGAAGGTTTCCTGCATCAGCTCCGCGAGCTCACCGAGCGCACAGGGACGCTCCTTATCTTCGATGAGGTCATCACCGGTTTCCGCTGGTCACCGGGTGGAGTGCAAGGACTTCTTGGCATTCGCCCTGATCTCACGACGATGGCGAAAATCGTCGCCGGGGGGCTTCCAGGCGGTGCTGTTGGTGGCCGCGCCGATATCATGGCACTACTTGAATTCCGCGACGATCCAGAGTGGCAGCAGCGACGCGTCGCCCACCCCGGAACGTTCAACGCAAACCCGCTCTCCGCGGCCGCTGGGTGTGCCTGCCTCCAATTGGTTGCGGACCCAGCCGTCCAACAGCACGCCAACGCCATGGCAGCACGCCTCCGTCGTGGCATGAACCGAGTGCTTGTCACCCACCGTCTTCCAGGCTTCGTGTGGGGTGAGAGCTCTGTCTTCCACATCGCCCTTGGTCACACGTGCGCCAACCAGTGCGGCGAGGACCTCCGGATGCCAGAGGGGGTCTCTCCACTCGTCCTCAAAACTGGAATGTCACCGGCTCTTGCCACTACCCTTTACCAGGCCATGGTGAACGAGGGAGTTGACCTCTTCCATGGCGGCGGGCTCCTCAGCGTCGCCCACACACCCGACGACGTCGACCGGACGGTCGAGGCATTCGAGCGTGCCCTGTTGCGGATGCGCGATGAGGGTTGGTTCGACCAGATGTCGTGAGGAGCCTACCTCCTCAGTCACTCTCCCGCGATGCTCTCGCGGCCGGAGCCAGACCGACCGGCGTCCGCCACTCGGGTCGGCGCGGATCGATCCCACGCACCATATCGTGGTAGAGCTGCTCCAGCGCACGGGTCACCGCACCTGGTTTGCCATCGCCAATCACGTAATGATCAATTTCACCCACAACCGTAATCTCAGCCGCCGTCCCACAAAGGAAGACCTCGTCAGCAACGTAGAGCTCGGTGCGATCGACCGCGCGTTCTTCAACAGGAAGTCCGAGTTCCTCACGAGCAAGCCGCAAAAGTGTATCGCGAGTGATACTTTCTAAGATGCTCTGCGTGACATCAGGGGTGATCAGCTTCCCAGCACGGACCAGCATGATGCAGGCTCCCGGTGCCTCAGCCACCTTACCTTCGCTATTGAGAAGAATCGCCTGGTCATATCCGTCCAGAACTGCCTCCATAACAGCTAATTGTCCATTCCGGTAGTTCGAAATGTTCTTTACCCGCGGGGGCATCACATCATCGCTAATCCGTCGCCAGGAGCTGACCTTGGCACGCACGACCTTTCCGGTAAGCAGATGCGAGGGCATCGGACGTGTCGTGATATACAACCCTGCTTCTTCAGAAAATCCGCTCAGTGTCTTTGGCCCAGCAGTACGATAGGCAATCGGCTGAATGTACGTGTCCTCGCGGCACTCATTCACTCGCAGGAGCTGCAGGATCGCCTCACTGAGCTCGCTGCTGTTCCAGCGTGTGGCAAGCCGCACCAGTCGCATCGAGCGGAGCAATCGCTCCAAATGTTCGTCAAGCCGAAACACATACGCCTCGCCGGTCTCCGCATTCCAGTAGGCACGGATTCCCTCGAAGACTGCACCGACTGTGGACCAGCCAAGTTCCGTCACATGGACGGTCGCCTCTTCCCATGGCACCTGCTGACCATTCCACCAAAGATAGCGGGGATGTGCCTCGTTCACCGCACCCTCCTCGTTCCGAACCCCACTCACCAAGAAGCCCCAACGGAACTGTAATCCACAGCACCCCGTCAGAGAAGATCGCCGGCCATCATAGTACTCGGAGCTGGCGATCAGTAGGGGGTGTTGCGTCAGCTTACCGCTCAATCTTGAAAGCACTCGGCAGCTGCTCAGGCGAGCTGACGTGGACTGGCGAGTTCATGCACAGGCCCCTGCATCCACCCACGCCCTGGATCCTCCATCGACGTGGCTTAAGGCAGCGACAGATCTGACAAAGGCAGCACGGCTTGCCTCCCCACGATTTACCAACAGGACATTCCCAGGCAATGGTCGACACGCTCGAAGCATCACGCGCATCTCTAGGGAAAAGTGACAGACCATGACCGCTTACCAATAGGGGCGGAAGAAGCGCCCAGCTTCCTTAAGAAACCTTCGATGAATCTTTCCTCGTTCCCAATACAGCCCGGGGAGACATGATAGCCGTACCAGCACATGTGGCACACGCGGACCTGGCACGCCGGTTAATGCCGGTAGGGAGTTTCCGCCCTCATCCATCTCCCCTATCACCTCATTTGTCGAGACCCCTACTCACAACGACACACGACCAGGTGAACGGCAGGGGAAAGGTACCATCGTTATGAGGCGCGGGCCCTATGTATCGCTCGATTGGAAGCCGTCAGCGAACTCGTCAGGCACGTGGCCTGAGAACTCTCGAGCACAGGTACTGCAACTTCGCCTCAGCCATACCAACCCACCGACTGATCAAAGATCGTCATTTAGGTAGTCGCTGCACTGGAACATGGCGCAGCAGTTCCTGGGCCCTGCCAGCTTCGCCCCAGAGACAGAGTACAGGGAACAGCCGGAGCATAGTGGGAAGGAACAGCGATCCAACTCACTCCCACTGGGGAACAACTCGGAGCTCCACTAGCCTGACCGTTGCCGTACGACGACGCTGCTCAGGAAACGGCTGAAGAGCGCCCCGGGACCGATCAGCATCCCATCTCGTGTACGCGGCAAGCTCACCACCCATGGCTGGACGAGAAAGGTCGCGACCGGATGGACGATAGGGATCACGACACTCTCCCCTTGAATGACCAACTCACACTGTCGGTATGCGCCAAGCCGTCGCGAAAGTTCTGTCTCGCCGCGTGCCAGGGCTAAGAATCGCTCTAGCTCATCGCTTGACCAGCGCAGCCCCCGCAACGCCTTCCGCTCTCGGGAGAAGAGCCACTCGTAGATTGCCGCAGCGTCAGGAAACGGCAGCGGCCAACGCCACCAAAGAAGCTGAAACGTACCGTCTGTGACCACGCGCTCCCAAGACTGTCCCTCCAGACGTTCGATCTCCACACCAACGCCCAAATTGGCCGCCAACTGAGCAACAACGTCCCGCAACACTGCCTCTTCCACGGGTGAACTCGACGGAGGAGCAGCGACTCGGAGTGTCGGCATCATCCGCTGGCGGAGCGGTTCCCAGGTCTGGTAGACCTCCAATGGCGCAAAGCGGTGCATCTCGCGCAGGCTGGTATCCGGAACAACCCCTGGCACTCCCGGCGGCACAAGCGTCACGGCCGGTTCGACTGCACCATAGAGGAGCTGGCGGAGTCGCTCGCGATCGATTGCTCGGCTAACGGTTCGGCGTAACTGCT
This sequence comes from uncultured Thermomicrobium sp., assembly GCA_938028665.1. Taxonomy (GTDB): domain Bacteria; phylum Chloroflexota; class Chloroflexia; order Thermomicrobiales; family Thermomicrobiaceae; genus Thermomicrobium. The sequence continues at coordinate 30,192 of CALIMB010000075.1, forward strand.
CCTGGTCAAATGGAGGAACATCGGGTTGTACGACCAGGAACCAGGTCTCCGGCAAGATACTCCGTTGCAGTCGTTTGAGCAGGCTTTCATCACTCGTGACCTCCGGGAGGAGCTCCAGCGGAACTGCGGCAAAATCCACCCGCCCCTGAAAGAACGGCAGCAGTGACTCTTTGGGCTGTGCCACCGTGACTGTACAACTGTCGAGTGTCAAAGCACGATGGTTCCAGTAGTACGGATTTGACGAAAGGACGTAGCCCGAACCGTGCTCCCATGAGATGAGCCTGAACGGGCCGTTAGAGACGCAGCGACCCGCCTCGGTCCAGTTGTTCCCCCAACGCTCGACAGACGGACGATGTGCCGGAAGAAATCCGGGAGTGCCGAGAATCCACAGGAAGTAGCCAGAGGGGCGTTCCAGCTCTACCTCAAGTGTCCAGTCGTCCAATGCACGGACAGCCACTGCTTCCGGAGGCATCAGCCCCTGGCGTACGGCACGCGCGTTACCTACGACATCGAGGAGCTCCGACTGGGGCGCAGGCTGTGCCGGATCCAACATGCGCTGCCAGGACCAGACAAAGTCAGATGCCCGCACCGGATCACTGTTCGACCAGCCAGCGCTGAGACGTCGAAGGGTGAACACCCAGCGCGTGCCATCAGCCGAGATGTCCCAACGTTCTGCCCAGTCCGGCTGCACATCATAATCAGGCGTCAAACGGACAAGTCCGGCAAAGAGTTCCGGCTCACCACCACACGCGGCATCGGCGTTGAAGTCATGATTCCGTGGTTCGGTGAGTTGCTGACGGATAAAGATTCGTGCGAACTGCGGCGTGGCTGTCGCACGTGGTGTCGGGGTGGGGCGTGGTGTTGGCGTCACTTTCGGGGTCGGAACTGGTGCAGAGGAAGTTGGCGTTACCGTCGGTGTCACAGTAGGCAGAGAGGTCGGAGTTGGAACAGGCTGATTCGGGCGACAGGTCAAAAGCAGGAGACCGGCACCTGCCAGGACGAGCCGGCGCCGGGTCAGCCGTCGCGAAGACCATCGTGTCGTGGTGGGCCGGTCGCCCACGAAGCTCGTCCTCCCGACGGCTCAGGGCAGGCGAATCTCCACACCTGCCCCCTCGCCAGCGAGGAAGGCACGGGCTGCGGCACCGTAGAGTCCGGTATCGTCCCCAAGCGCCGAGCGCCGCACTTCCACGTGTTCAGCGATGTAGTGAATCGCGTAGATCGGCAACCAACGGCGGAGCGGCTCAAGCAGCAGGTCGCCAGCTCGGGCTACGCCACCGCCGATGACAATGAGCTGCGGATTGAAGACATTCACCAGCCCGGCCAGTCCGGCGGCGAGCGCTCGGGCTGCACCTTCGAGGATCGCGCGTGCTCCCGCATCACCTTGCTGAGCGGCCTCAACCACGTGGGCCGCCGTCACCGGCCCGTCACCAACTAACTCCCGCAGGAACTCTGAGCGACCCGAGCTGATCAACGCTTCGCCATCGCGTGCGAGCGCCCATCCTCCGATGTACGCCTCAACACAACCGACTCCGCCGCAGTGGCAGCGAGGACCATTGGGATCGACCGGGACGTGTCCGACCTCTGTGCCCAGCCCGCGCACCCCTTCGACCAGCTGCCCATGCGAAATGATCCCGCCCCCAACCCCTGTCCCCAGCATGATGTGGATCAGATGGCGGCACCCTTTGGCAGCACCAAACAGAGCCTCGCCCAGCGCCGCACCATTTCCATCGTTCCCAAGCACGACCCGCCGCCCAAGTCGCTCTTCCAGCAGCCGACGTAGCGGCACGTGCTGCCAACCAACCAAGTTGGGAGCAAACAACACCACGCCACTCGCTGGCTCCAGCGGCCCAGGAGCAACCACCCCCACCGGCACCGAGCGATCAACTCCCGCCTCTGTTGCTACATGGTCGACTAACCGCACAATCCGCTCCACCACCGCCAGTACGCCGTCACGCGCCCCTGTTGCGGTACTGTAGGGAGAGACAAGCGTTCCGTCACGACGCACCAGCGCTGCGCGCAGGTTGGTTGCACCAAAGTCGACCGCGATGACAGCGTCCATAAAATCACCCACCTCGCTGCTCAGTCGAACAACCGGTAGCGGATGAGTGTCGCCAACACGGTCAGACCGTCGCGCCAGGTGATCTTCTTCCCTTCCCAATACTCGCGACCGTTGTAGGAGATCGGCACTTCATAGATTCGATAACCACGTTTGAGAATCTGGGCAGTGATCTCCGGATCGAATCCCCAGCGGTCGCTGCGCAGTCGCAACTGACGGGCTACCTCGGCAGTAAACACCTTGTATCCCGTCTCCATATCGGTCAGCGTGGTATCGTAGAGGACGTTCGCGACGAAAGTCAGGAACCGGTTCCCGACCCAGTGCCAGAAGTACATCGCCTTGTGCTCGCCGAGGAAGCGCGACCCGTAAACGACCTGACTACGCCCCTCCACGATTGGGCGGAGAAGCCGTGGATAGTCGCGCGGATCATATTCCAGGTCAGCATCCTGGACGATCAAGACATCACCGGTCGCAGCCTGAAGGGCCGAGCGGATCGCTGCACCTTTTCCGCGATTCACCGGATGGATAATAAGGACAAGGTCGCTTGAGTGTGCCGCTTCTTCCTCTAAGAACTCGCGTGTACCGTCTGTTGAACCATCATCGACCACCACTACCTCACGCTCGTAGGGAAGCTCCACTGCTCGAACGCGCCGCAGGACTTCCCCGATCGTCCGTACCTCGTTGTACACCGGGATCAAGACTGAGAGGCGACGGATCGACCGGGGCACACTCATCACTCCTCCACCCTTCTCAGAGGATGAACTTGCTCAAGTCCTCGTCGGCGACGATCTGCCCGACGCGCTGTCGCACGTACTCAGCATCGATTCGCAGCGTCTGACCGGCCAGTTCTGGTGCCCGGAAGCTGATATCCTCGATGACCTTCTCCATGATCGTCGCCAGACGCCGAGCACCGATGTCTTCTGCACGGCTGTTGACCAGAGCAGCAAGCCGGGCAACCTCACGCAGTCCCTCATCAGTAAACTCGAGTTCCACACCCTCGACCCGCAGCAGCTCACGGTACTGCCGCGTGAGAGCATTCTCCGGCACTGTGAGGATGCGGTAGAGGTCATCCTCTGTCAAACGATGGAGCTCAACGCGAATAGGGAATCGCCCTTGGAGCTCCGGGATCAGGTCGGATGGGCTTGCATTGTGGAAGGCGCCGGCAGCGATGAACAGAATATGATCGGTGCGCACTGGGCCGTAGCGCGTCATCACCACCGAACCTTCAACAATCGGCAAGAGATCTCGTTGCACCCCTTCGCCTGAGACATCCGGCCCGTAGTCACCGTCCGTGGTAATCAACTTGTCGATCTCATCGATGAAGACGATCCCACTCTCCTCCGCCCGCTTGATCGCCGCCTCGACAACTGCATCGAAGTCGACCAGCCGCTGGGCTTCTTGCTGCGTTAAGATGCGGCGAGCTTCGCGGATCGAAACACGACGTGTCCGGCGTCGTGTCTGGAGTGACTCGAGCAGTTCCGCGACCGTGTCTTGGAATTCATCGAGATCAACTCCGCCATTCTCCGCATACGGCGTAACGAAGAGATCGAACTCAGTCTCAAGGTCGAGCTCGATCGTCTCGTCTTCCAGTCCATCACGCGCGAGGAGGTCAAGTAAGCGTCGCCGTTCCCGAGCCATTCGCCGCTCGCGTTTGCGGCGCTCTTCGGGCGCCTCACTTTGGCGGTCACACTCCTCATCTTGCCCATTCTGCTTTGCGCGCCGTCGTTCACGTTGCTCGACCAGAAGATCAACGAGTCGCTGTAGTGCAGCCCGTGAGGCTTCCTCACGAACCGCTTCCAGGCGTTCGCCATGGAGCATGCTGATACTCGTTTCGACGAGCTCGCGGATGATCGACTCCACATCGCGTCCGACGTAACCAACCTCGGTGAACTTCGTCGCCTCCACCTTGACAAACGGCGCATCGACCAGCTTGGCGACTCGTCGGGCAATCTCGGTTTTGCCAACGCCGGTTGGACCAATCATCAGAATATTCTTTGGCACAATATCGCGCCGCAGGTCTTCTGGCAGCTGCTGCCAGCGCCAGCGGTTACGAATCGCAATTGCGACCGCACGCTTTGCCTCCTCCTGGCCGACAATGTACCGATCGAGCTCGGCGACGATCTCGGCTGGAGTCAGCGGAATGGCACGCCGCTCAGGGCGAACGCTTGGTGTCATCAACCTGTTCATCGGTCTCACACTCTGGTGGTGCGGTGAGAAGCGTCACCGCGTGATTGGTATAGACGCAGAGGTCAGCGGCCACCTCCATCGCAGCGCGCGCAATCTCTGCTGCGCTCATCCGCGTGTGTCGCAACAAGGCACGGGCTGCTGCCGCAGCGTAGGGCCCACCAGTCCCGATCGCAGCGATCCCATCGTCCGGTTCGATCACATCGCCGTCACCGGAGATCATCAGGAGTTGGCGAGGATCAGCTACAAGCAGCTGGGCTTCCAGTCGTCGCAGGTAGCGGTCGGTTCGCCATTCCTTAGCCAGCTCAACGGCTGCACGACGGAGATCACCATCGCAGGCGCGCAGATGCTGCTCGAACTTCTCGAATAGCGTCAACGCATCCGCAACTGCACCTGCAAAACCCGCCAGCACTCGTCCACCGGCAAGGGCACGGATCTTCCGCGCCTGGCGCTTGAGTACCACGTCACCCGCCGTTACTTGGCCATCTCCGGCAACCGCAACCTGCCCATCCCGAAGAACACCCAGGATGGTCGTCCCATGCCGGACTCTGCCCTCGTGCACGCTCTGTGCCTCCTGCGGCCGGGGTGGCCGTCAACTCTTCAAGTATACTCCCTTTTTCAGGCCTCGACGGGTGCCGCTGCTTCGGCTGGTTGGTAGCTGCACGAGTTGCAGCGGATCGTCTCCTGTCCACGCCGCACGGTCACCACAAGCACCCCACCGCACTGCGGACACCGCTCACCGGTCGGACGCTCCCAGCTGACAAAGTCACAGTCTGGGTAACGACTACAGCCGTAAAACGTGCGGCCCTTCCGACTGCGCCGGATGACGATCTCCCCCTTACCACACTGCGGGCATGGCACGCCGACCTTTTCGAGCAGTGGCCGCTTGTTCTTGCACTCCGGGAAGCCCGAGCAGGAGAGGAAGCGGCCGAACCGGCTTTCCTTGACCACCATTGGCCGTCCACACAGTTCACACACCTCGCTCGTCGGTTCATCGGCAACGCGCACCCGTTCCATCGTGCGCTCCGCCTCTTCCACCTGACGATGGAACGGCTCGTAAAACTGCCGCACAACCGGCACCCACTCCCGCTCTCCCGTAGCAATCTCGTCCAGCTCTTCCTCCAGGCGAGAGGTGAAACCAGTATCGACCACGTCAGGGAAGTACTGCACTAAAAGATCGGTGACCAGCATTCCCAACTCAGTCGGCACGAGTTTGCGGTCTTCCACGCTGACATAGCGCCGCTGCTTGAGCGTTTCGATCGTTGGCGCGTACGTACTCGGCCGCCCGATCCCAAGCTCCTCCAAGGTCTTGACGAGTGTCGCTTCGCTATACCGTGGCGGAGGCTGCGTAAAGTGTTGCTGCGGCCTCACCGTGAGCAGCCGCAGTATCTCTCCCTCGCGGAGCGGCGGTAATGGCCGCTGATCGAGCTCGTCACTCTCCTCCTCGTCTCGTCCTTCGCGATAGACTGCTAAGAAGCCTGGGAACCGGATAACCGAGCCGGTTGCTCGGAGGAGATAGGGAGCGTCCGTTGCACCCAGCTCAGGCCCAGCACCGATCTCAACCGTCACCGTGTCGTAGATCGCGTTTGCCATCTGGCTGGCAATGAAGCGCTCCCAGATAAGCCGGTAGAGCTGGTATTGCCGCGGCGTGAGATACGGACGCACCGACTCCGGATCGCGCGCTGGGTCGGTCGGTCGGATCGCCTCGTGAGCCTCTTGCGCACCCTTCGCCTTTTTTGCATAGACAGGCGGCTGCACAGGTAAGAAGTCAGCGCCCCAGCGTGCCGCGATCACCTCGCGCGCTCGCTGCTGTGCCGAGGCAGCAACCTGTACCGAGTCAGTCCGCATATAGGTGATAAGGCCGACGCTGCCCTCCGGACCAAGCTCTACGCCTTCGTACAGCTGTTGGGCCAGCTGCATCGTCAGACTGACCGGGAAACGCAATTTGTGGCCCGCTTCCTGCTGGAGCGTGCTCGTGATGAAAGGCGGTGCGGGACGCCGCTGCTTCTGCCGCTCTTTGACTGAGACAACCCAGTAGTGTGCTCTCTCCAGCTCAAGCGCCACCGCGTGAGCTACCTCTTCATTCGGCAGTTCCGGCTTCTCGCCACGCACTCGGGTAAGCACGGCGGTGAAGCTTTGGGGCTCATGTTGCCCATTCACTTGAGGGGAAAGATCGACTTCGATCGTCCAGTACTCTTGCGGAATAAAGGCTTGAATTTCGCGCTCACGCTCCACGATCAGGCGCAAAGCGACCGACTGAACACGCCCAGCTGAAAGTCCACTCTTCACCTTCCGCCAGAGGAGCGGGCTGATCTCATATCCGACCAGTCGGTCGAGAACACGCCGCGCCTGCTGTGCGTTGACCAACCGCATGTCAATCCCACGCGGGTGCGCCAGTGCCTCGCGGATCGCCTCTTCAGTGATTTCGTGAAACACAATGCGCCGAATCGGTTTGTCGTGCGCCCCGGTCGCTTCGATCAGATGCCAGGCAATAGCCTCCCCTTCACGATCAGGGTCGGTTGCCAGGATTAACTCCCGAGCGTGTTGCACACTCTGCCGCAGCTCCTGAATGACCGGTAATTTCTCCTTGAGGATCGTGTAGGTTGGTTGGAAGTCCTGAGCTACATCGACACCGAGCTTGCTTTTGGGCAAGTCACGCACGTGTCCCATCGAGGCCTTGACGGCAAACCCTGATCCAAGAAACCGACTAATGGTCCGCGCCTTCGCTGGCGACTCGACGATAACAAGTGCCTTCCCATCAACACTCGTCGCCCGATCCGTGCTCCGCGCTATCGACTTCGTTGCCTGACCCTTTTTCGTTGTCTTCCGTGTCTTCTTGGTCGCCATCGTCCCCCTCTGAAAGTATGAGGCAGCAAGGATACCCTGTGAGTTCACAAGAGATCCTGCCGCCCGAGTCGTTCCAGCTGACGCACGATCTCCCGTACATCTTGTGCACGAGAGCGGTGCGCGACAAGCAGCACATCGTCACTATCGACGATCACTAGGTCCTCAACGCCGAGTGTTACCACCAATCGACGGCCGCCATAAATGAGCGTAGCACGCGTGTCCAGCCCCAGGTGCTCACACCCGAGCGCAACCGAATCATCAGCATTGTCCGCGAGGAGTTCAGCGAGACCATGCCAGTCGCCAAGATCGGCCCACCCGAACTCGGCCGGCACAACCGCCACTTCGCTCGCGCGCTCCATGATGCCGTGGTCAATCGTCACCTCCGGGATGGTCGGCCAAAGTTCCTCAAGACACTGCGGTCCCTCGGGCGTGCCCCAGCACGCCGCGATCGCAGCGAGCGGGGCATAGACGTCGGGAAGCAATTCTCGCAGCACTGTGAGGAACACATCGACCCGCCACAGGGACATACTCGCGTTCCAGCAGTACTCCCCCGAGCGGACATAGGCTTCGGCGGTCGCCCGATCCGGTTTTTCCTTAAATTCGCTCACGCGGTGAACCGTCCATTCGTCCACCGTCAAGAGCGGCTCGCCGACACGGATATATCCATACCCAGTTTCCGGGTAGCGTGCCGGTACACCGATGGTCACCAGGTAGCCCTCGCGCGCGGCCTGCACCCCAGCACGCACCGCACGCTGGAACGCCTCCGGTTCAGCGACAAAATGGTCGGCCGCGAAGGAACCCATGAGCGCCTGCGGTGCGTACCGCGCCACAAGGAAGGCAACCAAGCCAATGGCCGGGCCGGTACCGCGCGGCGTGGGTTCAGCAATGATCTGCTCAGCCGGGAGCTCGGGAAGCTGCTCGCGCACTGCCGCCACATGCGCCGTTCCTGTCACCACGAAACACTGTCTCGGTGCAACGAGCGGCCGCAGACGCTCCCAGGTAGCCTGCAACATCGACTGCGGACCGGGGAGTGGCAAGAGAAATTTTGGCCGGTTCCGTCGACTCGCTGGCCACAGACGCGTCCCACTTCCGCCAGCGGGAATGACCGCCCAGATCATGGCTTTCCCCCTCTTGCCGGCACGGGCATGGCCAGTGCATAGTATTGCGCCCCAAGATGCGTCACAAGTCCTTCAAGCTGCAACTCCAGCAGCAAGGCACTCAGCTGAGCAATCCCTATCCCAAGCTCAGCTGCCAGCTCGTCGATATGCTTTGCTTCACTTCCCAGCGCCGCGATGACCGGCCGCGCTGCATCGGGAACACGAGGAGCAACCGGCAAAGCTAGCTGCCGCGCTTCAAGCTGTAGATCCTCCAGCACGTCCCGTGCTGCCCCGACCGGCGTCGCCCCCTCGCGGAGCAAGCGGAGGATACCCGCCGTCCCTTCTGAGAAGATTGGCCCCGGGACGGCATAGACCGAGCGGTTCTGATCCAGCGCAAAGTTCGCGGTGATCAGCGCCCCGCTCCGCGCTGGTGCTTCCACCACTACCACCCCAAGTGACAAACCGCTAATGATCCGATTGCGCACTGGAAAGTTCCCAGCATGCGGCGGTGTACCTGGCAAGAACTCTGTCACCAACGCCCCTTGCTCGACGATACGCTGGGCCAATCCCCGATGCGCCCCCGGATACACCACATCAATCCCTGTACCCAACACCGCGATCGTCCGCCCACCCGCCTCCAGCGCCGCTTCGTGTGCCGCTCGGTCGATCCCCCGCGCTAGCCCGCTCACCACTGTTACCCCGGCTTGCGCGAACTCCGTCGCGAAGGCCCGAGCGACCTGAACCCCGTAGCTTGAGGCCTGGCGCGTTCCAACTAGCGCAACTGCACGCCCGTCCCGCGGCTCGAGCGTGCCACGGACGAAGAGCGCTAACGGTGGGCTGGCAATTTGGCGCAGGAGTGCCGGGTACTCTTCGTCTGGGTAGACGAGCACCTCGGCACCAACCTGCGCTGCTTGTTCCTGCACCCTCTCTGGTAAACCACTCTGACGAGCTGCGAGCAGCCGCGCCAGTGGCCCCTCGGGGAGACCAAGAGCCCGGAGCTCTGCCTCCGGTGCCTGCCAGGCCGCCAGCGCGCTGCCGAACCGCTCGAGCAGTCGCTCGAGTCGCCGCAGGCTCATCCCCTCGATCGCATGAAACCCAATCCAGGCTGTCCGTTCGTCCACCACATCCCCCCCGGGCGGACGTGTGCCGAATCCTACCAGCAGCCAGTTTGCCGCGTCGACGCCAGGAGCTGCTCTCCTCTTGTTGGTACACTCCTGTTCTTGGGAGGAGTCGTGTGACACGGATCTTGCTCGTCGAAGATGATGAGACACTGCAGGTGACCATCCGTTACAGCCTCGAGCGGGCTGGCTATATGGTCACTGTTGTCCGTGACGGTGAGACGGCGCTCGAAACCGCGAGCACCCTCCGACCCGACGCCGTCATCCTGGACATCATGCTGCCGGGCCTGGACGGATTTGAGGTCTGTCGGCGCCTGCGTGCCCAGAGCGCAGTCCCGATCCTGATCCTCACTGCGCGCGACGATGAGTTCGATCGTGTTCTTGGGCTCGAACTCGGAGCCGACGATTATCTCACGAAACCATTCTCGATGCGCGAGCTCGTAGCACGCGTGAAGGCACTCCTGCGAAGACGCGAACTCCTTGTCCGCGAGTTGACCAGCCAACCGTCTACCAGCGAGGTCATGACCTTGGGGCCACTCCGGATCGACTTCGCTGCTCGGCGAGTTTGGCGAGGCACTCGCGAGGTGTCGCTCAAGCCGCGGGAATTCGAGCTTTTGGCATACCTTGTCCGTCACCGCAACCGAGTCTGCCGCTCGGAGGAACTCCTCCGCGCTGTCTGGGGCTATGAGACGTTCGGAGATAACCGGACGCTTGCAGTCCACGTGCATGGACTCCGAGAGAAACTCGAGGACGATCCGCGACATCCACGTCTCATCGAAACGGTGCGGGGAGTCGGATATCGTCTAACCACCAGCCACCTTGAGCTAAGTCGGCGTTAATCGTGGTCACGATCTCGTTATCACTCGCTCTCCTCAATCGGTTACCCTTCAGAATGGGTACACAGCGATGCTGACGATCCTGCTGGCAACGGTTACTAGTCTGCTTCTCGGTGCCTTCCTCGCTTGGCTCTGGCAGCGACGCATACTCCGAGCACGGCTCGAGGCGGCTCTTCGCACGCTGCGTCTTAGTCATCCAACCGCAACACCGTTACAGCGCCCCCTACTGGGCGAGGATCCGCTCGGGTCGCTCCTCAGCCAGCTGGACGAGTCGCTTAAGGGGCTCGAACGTGCTCTAGAGCAAGCACGCGCTCGCCAGGCGCAACTTGCCACGCTCTTCGATCATCTCAGCGATGGCGTCGTCCTTGTCGATCCGGAAGGGAATGTTGTCGGATTGAACCGGACTGCCCGTAGCCTTCTCGCCGGTGCCCGGGACGGCGCCATTGGACGGCCATACCCAGAAGTGTTGCGGGATTACGAACTGAATGAACTGGTCAGCCAGGCACTCCGTGAGCAGTTGCCGCTACCCGGCCGCTTCGTGGAACTCGGGCGCCCCCGACGGACTGTCCAGGCACAGGCCTCTGTTCTACACGGCGCGGACCGTCCACTCGTCACACTCGTCCTGCGCGATATCACTGAACTGCGTCGCACCGAGATGATTCGCCGCGACTTCGTCGCCAATGTTTCCCATGACCTTCGTACACCGCTGGCTGCTCTGCAGGCCTTGGTCGACACGCTGCTCGATGGAGCACTCGCTGACCGAGAGGTAGCTGAAGACTTCTTGCGACGGATTGCCACCGAGGTCGACCACCTGACACGTCTGGTGAACCAGCTCCTAGAGTTGACCAAGGCAGAAAGTGGTCAACTGCAGCTTGCACGCGTACCGACCGATCTTGCCGAGTTGGCACGCGTCACGCTTCGACGGTTCGAGCCACGTGCCGCCGCCAAGGCCATTACCCTCGATCTCCACGCCGCACCGGACCTTCCGCTCGCCTCCTGTGATCCTGACCGGATCGGGCAGGTGCTTTCCAACCTGCTCGATAACGCGCTTAAGTTCACCCCGGAAGGCGGCCGCATCACCGTCGAGCTTTCGCACCAGGCAGACGAGCTCGTCGTCCGGGTCCAGGACACTGGGCCAGGCATCCCCAGCGAGGAGCTTGATCGTATCTTTGAGCGCTTCTTTAAAGGCGACCGCGCTCGGACAAGCTCAGGGAGCGGGCTTGGGCTGGCTATCGTCAAGCACCTTGTGCAACTCCACGGCGGGCGGGTCTGGGCCGAAAGTCCACCTGGCGGGGGTGCGGTGGTGAGCTTTACTCTGCCTCTGCAACGAACCTGAAAATGCAACGAGATCGCCACATCTGCGTGCCCAACATCGTTATGCTCCAAGACAGGTACAAGAGAAAACTCTTCGTGCAGCCCCGTACTCCTCCTCACGACCGGGCGGCACCGCGCCCCCACCGGTGCCGCCCGCCTCTTTTCTTCCGCATGAGGAAACCAATCGTAAAGTCGGATGATGAAACCACCCGGGATCCTTCTGCGTCATACTCATGAGGAGGTAAAGGGTAGACGTAGGCTGTCATGCACGGAGGCACTCGGGTGTTTACCGTATGAGGGGAAGGGTGTCAGCGAGTGATCGGCGAGCTACACTGGATGCGCTGCCGAAACGGTCGAACGAACGGAAGGAGGTCACAATGCAAACCGGACGGCGACCGTCAAGGCTGACGCGACTGCTCACGGCACTGCTACTGACAACCAGTAGTTTCTTTGCATTGATCTCGCATGCGAGTGGAGCCCCGCCCCTGAGCGAGCAACAGTCCCGCGTGACATTTGCTGCTGTCTACAACGGAGAGACACTTCCTGGCAACGTAGGACCGATCTGGAGCACCGTGATCATCCAGAACCTCGAGGCATTACCCATCCAGATTCGCCTGCGCAATCAGCGCACCGGTGGCACGAGTACTAGCCCGTTCACCCTCGCCCCACGCGCTGCTCGTGCCTTTACAGCAGCGGAATTGGGCGGATTTGGTCTCGTGCCGAGTGGAGGTAGCGCTGGCCTTATTGTGGAGGCCGAGTTTACCGAGGCAAGCCGCTCCATCCTTACTGAGCTTGGTATCTGCAGCCTGTTCGCTTGCAGTCCGGCAATCGCTGCGGTTGAGAAACACGGTGTACCCAGCCCGCTGGGCAACGATGCCCGTACAAGCAGCGCTTTCCAGAGCGTCTCTGGCTCCACCGGGATGCGTGACGATGATTGGCAAGCTGCCAACCAAGGCCGAAATTGGGTCCTGCCAGTGGTCCAGACCAACAACGATTGGAACACCATCATCAAGGTTACTAATCTGCGCAACCAGCAGAACCAGGTGACAGTCACCCTGCAACGCTCACGTGGCGTCACCGTGGGGAACGCAACCTATACGCTAACCCAGACCATCGGTGCTGGTCAGACCTGGACGATCGATCTTTCTACGATCGTCCCAGCAGAGTGGGTCGGGGCTGCCTTCATCGACGCCCAGATGATGGGGATCGCAGTGGTCGCCGAGCGTTACAAGCCAACGTGGCGCATGCTCCTCACGAATGAGGGTATCCCACGGAGCACGGCGACAACCCGGTACGCTCCGGTGGTGTTCCGTGACTACAACAACTGGAACACCGGCATCACCTTGGTGAATCTCGACACGACAAATACCAATACCCTGACACTCACCTACTACGACCGGAACGGCGCAGTGCAGGTCGTGCCACCGGAGCTCGGATCGATTACCTTACAGCCTGGGGAGAGCGCCTTCATCTACCGACCCGACATCAGTACTACTCCCAGCCTTGACCCCGCACGGGTCAACGCAGTGGTGATTAGTGGTCAGCGCCCCTTTGCTGCCGCCGTTGATGAGGTCAAGTACCTGGCTGGCCCCGGCCAGGGCCAGGCGATGAGCTACATCGCACCGCTCGCACCCGACGTTGCCGGCAGCAAGCAAGCTTGGACAGCTGCTGAGACACAAGCACGCACGGCCGGACAGGTAACGGGCCGGAGCTGGTTTACCCACACCCTGGCTCTCCCGCTCTTCCAGGTCGGCGATAGCACGGGGCAGGGAGATGTCAGTGGCTTTACACTCTTCAACCCCACCGCGCGACAGCAGCTGGCCAACGTGCAGCTCCTTGCCGCAAACGGAGCTCCCGTCACGCCAAGCCAGGTCGGAACCAGCGAGAATCCGGTGCTTGTCGCCGTGCCTGCTGGTGGCTATGCGGTCATCTACCCTTACTCGAGCGACTTTGGCACGACATTTAACGCGGCACCACGGAACTTTACCGGCACCGCCTTGATTGGCGTGACCGATGGGACAGGCAGTGGTACCGGCTTTCTGGTCGCCGTTTCTAATGTCGTCAACTATCAGGTGCAAGGTGATGGCTCCGGTGTCTTTGTCCTGACGCCGACCCGGAACCCTGCTCTCACGCTGACCAACTTCCAGCTTCTCCTGCAACCGAACGTCACCTTGGCCACCGTCAACACCAACGTCCCCTTCGCGGTAACGCTGACGAGCAGTGGGAACCCACTTGCTGGCCGAACCATCCGCTTCCAGATCAGTAGTGAGGGACAACCCCAAGTTACCCCCACGATGGGTACGAGCGATATCGACGGCCACGTCACTACAACAGCCACGAATAGTCAGCCGGTTACCAACACTGTGACTGCCTGGTGGGACCTCAATGGCAATGGCTCTCAGGATGCCACCGAGCTGTCTGATACGAGCCGTGTGACCTGGGTGGCAGCAGGCCAGCTTTCAGGCACGGTAACGGTGAAGCGGAATAACACCCCAATTACAACGGTACCCCAGAGCGACCTCGCCGGAAATAACACGGTTACCGTGCAGGTCGAGTGTGACATTAATCCAGACACACCGACCGGTGTGCCCATCCTGCTGCAATTCACAACAGCCGATCACAACACCGGCACGAATAATGTGCAACCGAAGGCGCGTTGGGCAACTCAACAATCAGCGAGCTCTTCTGGCCTCATGAGCCTAACGACGGGTGCCAGTAACATTGGATCGACAAGATTGGTTCTGGTTGCCGGCGATGCAAACGCCGCCGGCGGAGACCAGTTCACAATTTCCTGCTTCCTCGACTATGGACTCACCGGTGTTCTGGAGCCAACGGATCCAGTCCTTGGCACGGCAACCATCACGGTTACATCATAGCCATGAGCGTCCCAGTGCATCGCTGCTGCGGCTGCTGACCACACCGTCCTGGGGGAACCAGCCCCAGGACGGTTTCCCTTTTGAGCCGCCTTGGTTACAATCCCGGCAGGGTATGCCAGGGCTGGACCTGGCACGAGTGGGTCAACAACCGGGAAGGGAGAGGAGCTTCACACGATGGCAACTGCGCAGCGGCAGTCATCTGCCTTCTGGGACTACGTAGCCGCCCTGGTGATGGTTATTGGTCTCTGGCTTGCCGCCTCCCCCTATGTCATTCCCGACGCCTGGCTGTACGATGTTACACGTCTCACTGCTACCTTCTTTGGCGGCTGCATCGTGATGTTGGCGATTGCCGAGCTGGCCCTCTCACCGGGGCTTCGCTGGGTTGGACTTGCCAATGTACCGATCGGTCTTTGGATCGTGGCTGCACCCTTTGTGAGTGGCGAGACAGCCAACGGTACGATGGTCGCGAGTATGGTGGTCTCTGGCTTGGCCGTCGCTATCCTGAGTCTGGCAAGCGTCTTCCTCGGCCGGCGGTGAGTGATCCAACAATTCGCCTCGATATGGAGCAGGCCGTAGCTGATTGCGGCGGCCTGCTGCGTCTTCGAATAGTCGCTGACAAGGACAGTAGCTGCGAATTATTCGCAGCTCGGCTCACTTGTTGCGTCTTCGGATACTGCTGGCGAGGCGAGACAAATCGGCCCGACAGCGTGATGTCAGTAGCCCGACTGGTAGGAGAGTACTTGGTGTTCGAGATAAGAAAACACCAGTCGCAGCGCCACAGAAGATCGTCACTGGTAGAGGTCGGAGGGATGGAAGGGGACGCAAACCGTGGGTGGGAGCACATGCGGCAACCCTGATGGTGGCCACTAAGCTGTATCGCGGTCTGCCCTTCTCTCTCAACACAGCTTAGGCGCTCCAGTCCACCCGGACCTCTGGTGGGGGATACCGAAACACCTTCTGCCAGCGCGACACAGTGCCTTGAAGTGGCAGCACAGGGAGAACGGGACGACGACACCGAGCGGATTGCAGCCGCCAGAGTAGTCTGCGTAATGCCCAAGAGAGCGGACATAGTAACAGAGCTCGTTTATATCAGAAGTTATTTTTCTCTGCACACTCAGAGAGCTATCAGTTCTGATCATGAGTTATCAATGATCACATGAGATCATGAACACCGTAATCTACTTTAGATCAAGCGCACAGGACGTACGCACGTGAGTGTCCTTTTGCCACAAAATTGTTCGCCGTGTCTTCTGCATTATTCAGCCATCAACAGGAAAACGTGGCCCGAAAAACGGCATCACGGGAACACGCTCAACCCAGGGTGAGCGGGTCGGCGAGATCGAAGAAGACGAGACCCTGCGGTACTTTAGGGTAGAAAGACGTTGTCTTCGGCGGGAAGAGCCGGCCACTCTCCGCCCAGGC
>CALIMB010000076.1 GCA_938028665.1 uncultured Thermomicrobium sp.
GTTGAGAGCACCGCCCAGACAGTGAAGCTTTCAGGCAAACGGTGTGCGCTGATGCGACCGATGCCGTGATCTGGTTCTCATCGGTACACTTCGCCCGGGCGACGTTGCGGCGAAGTTCGAGGAGGCAGAACCGATGGGCCAGACGACAGTCGTTGCTGTCCGTGGTCGGGAGATCCTGGATTCCCGCGGTAACCCGACTGTCGAAGTGGAGGTCTGTTTGGCTTGTGGGGTAATCGGGCGCGCAGCGGTGCCGTCAGGAGCATCCACCGGACGTCATGAGGCGGTGGAGGTCCGCGATGGCGAGGCACGGTATGGGGGCAAAGGGGTGCGCAAAGCAGTTGGACACGTGAATGGTCCGATTGCTGAAGCAATTTGCGGGATGGAAGCACTCGACCAACGCACCATTGATCGAACACTCATCGAACTCGATGGAACTCCGAACAAGGGGCGTCTTGGTGCGAATGCGATTCTTGGTGTCTCGCTCGCGGTTGCTCGTGCCGCCGCCGCAGCGCTTGGACTTCCGCTCTACCGTTACCTGGGTGGCCCTGATGCTCATGTCCTTCCGACGCCGATGCTAAACATCCTAAATGGTGGGAAACACGCTGCGGGATCAGGTATCGACATGCAGGAATTCATGGTCGTGCCGGTAGGTGCGCCCTCGTTCGCCGAGGCGATCCGTTGGGGCACCGAGATCTATCACGCACTCCGCAAGGTACTGGCCGAGCGAGGTGCTGCGACGACAGTCGGAGATGAGGGAGGGTACGCGCCGCGTCTTGAGAGCAATCGCCAGGCGGTAGAGGTTGTGCTGAGCGCTATTGAGCGGGCGGGCTTGCGTCCTGGTGAGGACGTGGTCCTGGCACTCGATCCAGCGATGACTGAATTGTATCAAGATGGCACCTACATCCTTCCTGGAGAGGGGCGAACGTTGTCGCCGGACGAGATGATCGAGTTTTGGAGTGAGTGGGTGGAGCGCTATCCGATTGTGTCCCTGGAAGATGCACTTGCGGAGGATGACTGGGATCATTGGCAGCGGCTTACCCAGCTCCTTGGAGGCAGAGTGCAGCTCGTCGGCGACGATCTGTTCGTCACCAATCCGCAGCGTGTCCGCCACGGTATCTCGTTTGGTGTCGCCAATGCGGTGTTGGTGAAGCTCAACCAGATTGGAACGTTAAGCGAGACACTGGAGACTATCCGGCTAGCCAGGACACATGGGTATGCAACCATCATTTCGCACCGGAGCGGGGAAACTGCTGATAGTTTTATTGCTGATCTGGCGGTCGCAGTGAATGCCGGGCAGATCAAGACAGGTGCGCCGGCGCGGATGGATCGTGTGGAAAAGTACAACCAGCTTTTGCGGATTGAAGAGGAGCTCGGCGCAGCGGCTGAGTACGCTGGATGGAGCGGTTTTCCGGCCGGGCTGCGGCGGTTTGGGTGACAGTTAGGCTGGCTCATCCCCGCGGAGCTGGCTTCGGATCGTGCACCCAGATGATCTCGCTGACAGCCGGTTGCTTCTGGAATGCGCATCGGGCAGAAGAAATAGCCGAGAACCAATGGTGGATGCGCAAGGGAGGGATGAGAAGGTGGCCGTCGCTCCCCTGCCACGTGTGGCTGAGCGATTCAGGTGTTCGTGCAGTCAGCATGTCGTCACCACCAATGTGTCCCTGATACTCTTCTAAGTTGAGGACAGGAGCCAACCAAAAAGTCATGTCGTGATGACGAATGTATCTCTGATGCGCTGCACAGGAGTGTAAGGATTGGAGAGCAGTGAACCGGTCTACCGTTCGATTAAACTCTGTCCCGTCATCTCCTCTGGCTGCTGGAGACCCATGAGTTGCAAGATGGTTGGTGCGACGTCAGCTAGGCGACCACTGTTGCGCAAGCTCACGCGACGATACGGGCTGTGTTCGGGTGCGACGAGGGCGAAGGGAACCGGATTCTTGGTGTGCGCGGTCCACACCTCATTCGTTCCGGGTATAAGCATCTCGTCGGCGTTGCCGTGGTCAGCAGTGACGATAAGATAGCCATCAACTGAGCGCACCGCTTCTTCGATTCGGCCAACACAGCGGTCGACGCACTCGACGGCTTTCACAGCGGCCTCGAAGACCCCGGTGTGGCCAACCATGTCTGGATTGGCATAGTTGATGAGCACAAAGGCGTACTTTCTGCTCTGAATCGCCTCCACGGCGACATCGGTGACTTCAGGGGCGCTCATCTCCGGCTTGAGATCATACGTTGGTACCTTGGGCGAGGGGACTAGCACCCGTTCCTCACCCGGGAAGGGCTCTTCTCGACCTCCATTGAAGAAGTACGTTACGTGGGCATATTTCTCAGTTTCTGCAGTATGGAACTGGCGCAGACCGGCCTCCGACAGGACGCGCGCCAGCGGTGTACGAACGATATCCGGTGCAAAAGCGACGAGGACAGGGAAATGCGGCTCATACTCAGCCATGGTGACCATTAACAGATTGCGCGGCCAGCGGCAGCGTTCGAAAGAGCAGAAATCTGGGTCTATGAGGGCGGATGTCAACTGTCGGGCTCGGTCGGCGCGAAAGTTAAAAAAGATTACTGCATCACCATCTTGGATTGTTGCCAGTGGTTGTCCAGTGGCATCGACAATCACAGTGGGAAGAATGAATTCATCTGTCACACCTTCGGCGTAGCTTTGTTCCATTGCTTGCACGGCGTCGGAGGCGATGCGACCTTCTCCACAAACAAGGGCGTTGTACGCTTGTTGTGTCCGCTCCCAACGCTTATCCCGATCCATCGCGTAATAACGGCCACTGATGGAAGCGACGAAACCAGTATTGAGCCGCTCCATGGTGCGCAAAAGTTCTCGCAGGTACTCGATACCCGAGGTTGGTGAAGTGTCACGACCGTCGGTGAACGCATGCACGGCAACACGAGGGATACCGGCGCGTGCTGCGAGTTCCAGCAAGGCGTAGAGGTGGCGCTGGTGGCTATGGACGCCTCCGTCTCCGATAAGCCCGAGGAGATGAAGTGTCTGGCCCGGCTGGCGAGCTCGCTCGATCGCCTTCTGGAAGGCTTCGTTCTCGAAGAAGGAGCCATCAGCGATGGCGAGATCGATGCGGGTGATGAGCTGATAGACAATTCGTCCTGCTCCGAGGTTGAGATGGCCAACCTCTGAATTGCCCATTTGGTCCTCGGGAAGTCCGACGTCGAGCCCCCAGCAGCGCAGGGCTGTCATGGGATAGTTGGCTTGCAGGCGATCCATGACTGGAGTACGCGCTGTGCGAATGGCATTGCCAGGATAGTCTGGCCCGATAGCCCAGCCATCCAAGACAACCAGACAAACGAACGGTTGTGGCTCCACCGCTAGCTCTCTCCCCCGCGCTTGAGCACGCACTGTTACTCTGCTCATAGTAGACAGCGAGAGCCTCGTGCGGCAATACGCACGAGCGACGATGGTGGCGGTACAATGCCAACCAGCGTCGTACGAACGGCAGGAAAGGAGACGAAAGAACGATGCGGAGTGAACGGATCACGCATGGAATCGACCGCGCACCCGCACGCGCGATGCTGCGCGCTGTCGGATTCCGCGATGAGGACTTTGAGAAGCCGATTGTGGCGATTGCCAATACCTGGACTGACGCGATGCCGTGTAATTATCACCTGCGTGAGTTAGCGCAGTACCTTCGCGAAGGGATACGTGCCGCGGGCGGTGTGCCCGTCGAGTTCAACACAATTGCAGTCAACGACGCGATCTCGATGGGAACTGAGGCGATGAAGGCCTCGCTCATCAGTCGTGAGGTGATTGCTGATTCGATCGAGCTCATGGCGTTTGGTTACCAGTTCGACGCGATCGTTGCGCTTGTTTCCTGCGATAAAACGATTCCTGGCGGAGCAATGGGGCTGATCCGGGCTGGTGTGCCGGGCATGGTGCTGTATGGGGGCTCAATCGCTCCTGGACAGTGGCGTGATCGAGAGCTGACCATCGTTGAGGTGTTTGAGGCGGTCGGTGCTTACGCCACTGGGAAGATTACGCTGGAAGAACTCCAAGAGATTGAGCGCCAAGCGATTCCGGGCCCCGGAGCTTGTGGCGGTCAGTACACAGCGAACACGATGGCGATGGCACTGGAAGTGCTGGGACTTTCCCCGATGGGCTACAACGCAATCCCGGCGGTGGCCCCAGAGAAGGCCGAGGCAACGCGTGAGGCCGGTCGCCGTTTTATGGAGGTTGTCCGAGCGAACCGGACGCCGCGGGACTTCATCACCAAGGCATCGCTCCGGAATGCGATCGCGGCGGTGGCTGCAACGGGTGGATCAACCAATGCGGTGCTTCATCTGATGGCGATTGCTCACGAACTTGGGATCCCACTCAGCATCGATGAATTTGACGAGATTAGCCGGCGGACACCGGTGATTGCTGATCTTAAGCCGTGGGGCAAGTATGTGGCCTGGAGCCTGTACAAGGCTGGGGGAACGAAGCTGGTTGTCAAACGGTTGCTGGAGGCTGGGCTTGTCGATGGAAGTCAGCAGCTGGTGACGGGTGAGACGCTGGCGGAGGCCGTCGCCGATGCCCAGGAAGCACCCGGGCAGCCGGTGGTCTATCATCCGTCCAAGCCTTTGAAGCCGAACGGTGGCCTTGTGATTCTGCGGGGATCGCTTGCTCCAGACGGGGCCGTGCTTAAGGTGGCGGGAACGGAGCAAATGTATTTCCGCGGTACCGCGCGTGTCTTCGATGCCGAAGAACAGGCGATGCAAGCCGTCCTGAACCAGCAGATTAAACCCGGTGACGTGGTGGTTATCCGGTACGAAGGGCCAAAAGGTGGTCCTGGCATGCGGGAAATGCTCGGTATCACCGCGGCGATCGTTGGTGCAGGGCTTGGTCCCCATGTTGCCTTGGTTACGGATGGGCGGTTCTCGGGCGGTACTAAGGGTCTCATGATTGGGCATGTAGCGCCGGAAGCTCCGGTGGGTGGTCCCATTGCCTTCGTGCAAGATGGTGACACGATCGTCATTGATGTGGAAAATCGCCGTATTGATCTTGAGGTACCGGATGCGGAGCTCGCTGAACGGCGAGCGAACTGGTTACCACCAGCCCCGCGGTTTACTCATGGTGTTTTTGCTCGATACGCGGCACTGGTGAGTTCGGCTTCCGAGGGAGCAGTCCTGCGCACGCCGCGCTTGCAGTGAGCATGCCTGCGTGAGCTCGTGTGACAGTCGAGAAATCAGCCGAGAGGGTCGGGGCTCAGTCCTCAGCCCCGGCCCTCGCTGTGTCCGTCACGGAAGAAGGGAACGAGCTCGAGTACCTGTTGCAGCAGTTCGTCGCAGTGGTGCGCGGAATCAGCACGGATAGTCACGTGGCCGAGCTTGCGCCGAGGTCGTGGTTCCTTGCCGTACAGATGGACGTGCGTGTTAGGCAGGGCGAGTAACGATTCGATCGGTGGGACAACACCAAGGAGGTTGATCATCGCGCTGTGACCGCGAGGTGCAGTCGAACCGAGCGGCCAGCCGAGGATGGCACGCAGATGTTGCTCAAACTGGCTTGTCTCTGCACCCTCAATGGTCCAGTGTCCGCTGTTATGCACACGCGGAGCCATCTCATTGGCGAGCAGTCGGTCACCGCGAACAAAGAACTCAACCGCCAATACCCCGACATACTCTAGTCGGTGCAAGAGCGCCTCGACGTATCGCTGGGCTGCTGTCTGCAGAGCCGTGCTGGCACGGGGAGCGGGAGCTCGTGAGATAGCCAGGATCCCTTCCACGTGACGATTTTCGACTAAGGGATAGAAGGCGACTTCGCCCCGCCGAGAGCGAACGCCCAATAATGAGACTTCATACTCGAATGGCACAAGCTCTTCCAGCAAGCATGGGACTCGACCAAGGCGCTCCCACGCCAGAGGAAGCTCTTCTGGGGAGCGAATATGCGCCTGTCCGCGTCCGTCGTAGCCGAGGCGACGAGTCTTGAGCAGAGCTGGGAGCGGGATGATGTCCAACGCCTGAGCAAAATCATGGGGACCAGAGACCGGTGCATAGCGTGGCACTGGAATGGCGCATTCCTGGAAAAGTCGCTTTTCCTCGAGGCGATCTTGGGAACGGATCAAAGCCTCAGGGGGTGGCGAGACTGGCAAATGGGCAGCGAGGAATTCCGCCGTTGATCCAGGAACGTTTTCGAACTCGTACGTGACATGATCCAAACCCACGGCAAAGCGCTGCAGTGCCTGCCATTCGTCGTAGGGTGCCACGACCAGTTCAGCAACCTGACCTAAGGGCGCATCGGCATTCGGATCAAGGCCACGGAACCGAAGTCCAAGTGGATAGCCGGCGAGTGCAAGCATACGCCCGAGTTGACCACCTCCGAGGATTCCGATCAACACGTGCGCCTCCTATTCCGGCTTCCGTGGATCCGCTTGTTCAAGAACCAGTTGTGTCTGGTGTTCTCGGTACCGGCGGAGCGCCTCGCGGATTTCCGGGTACTTATTGCCGAGAATCGCTGCTGCCAAGAGTGCTGCATTGATTGCTCCAGCGCGCCCGATGGCTAAGGTGCCCACTGGGATACCCGCTGGCATCTGGACGATTGAGAGGAGTGAATCGAGCCCATGGAGTGCTTGGCTCTGCACCGGTACTCCCAGCACCGGAAGGACAGTTTTGGATGCAGTCATTCCGGGGAGATGGGCAGCACCTCCGGCACCTGCGATGATGACTTCCAGACCGCGACGCTCGGCGCTCGCTGCATACTCGAACATCAGGTCAGGTGTCCGATGGGCTGAAACCACACGAACCTCGTAGGGGATGCCCAGGGCCTCAAGTGTTTCGGCCGCATGACTCATCGTTTCCCAATCTGAGCGCGAGCCCATAATGATGCCGACGAGCGGCTGGCTCGAGGTGGTGTTCATTGCGCTCTTGCTCCTCTGGCTCAATCTTCGCCCTGCGCCTTGGTGAAGCCCGGCTCGCCCTCGAACTCGTGAAGCAACTGTACCCGGCTCCAGCGGTAGTGTGCAGCAACACGGCTGAGGAGCTCAGTGACCGTCTGCGTGGTAACTTCGCCGTCGCGTGTGAGAAAGCGGCAGCGCCAATGATCGACATAATCAATCTGTGTGCCGACGTCAGGATAGACTTGCAGTCCGCGACTAGAGATCAGGTGGAGGCGGAGTGGCAGATCAGCGACGAGTGCCACCAAATGTGGTCCCAGCCTCTGCGGTAATTCCGTGTTGTCGAGGATGAGGTCAAGACCGACGACCCGGCGCTGACTGGGACGAACCGGATCGAACTCGGGGCGCTGGGGCGGGATACGGATCTCTTTGTGTGGTCGAGAATGCCAGGTGGTCGAGCGGCGGCCGAGATTCGCAATGATCGCCTCGGTGAATGCAGTTGTGGAGGCTGCCCGCTCATCTCCCACGACGTCACGAGTGAGTGTCTTACCCTCTTCGAGCGTGACCGCAAGTGCCTGTTCAATCGTTTCAGCAGCGTGAAACTCGTCGAGATACCGCAGCATCATCACTGCGGTCAAGATCATCGCGGTGGGATTAATGACGTTTTTACCGGCGTACTTTGGGGCCGTGCCGTGGACCGGCTCGAAGATCGCAACCTCATGGCCGTAATTTCCGGATGGGGCGAAGCCGAGTCCTCCGACCAGTCCGGAGGCCAGATCAGAGATAATGTCACCGTTTAGATTGGTGGTGACGATCACTTCGAACTGTTCCGGCGCCTTGACGAGCTGATGCGCACAGTTATCAATGATGAGGTGATTGGCCTCGATGTCTGGATACTCACGGGCGATTTCCTCGAAGATGTGTTGGAACCAGCCCTCCGTCAGTTTCAAGATGTTCGATTTCGTCGCGCAGGTAACTTTGTTTCTGCCTTCCGCCCGGGCAAGTTCGAAGGCGAAGCGAATCACCTTCTCGCTCCCCTTGTACGAAATCAACTTGTGGGCGATAGTAACCCCGGGAGTTTCTCGGTATTCAATGGCGGCGTAGAGGTCTTCGATGTTCTCGCGGACAACCACAAGATCGATGTTTCGCCCGCGGTAGGGAGTTGGAATAGATGGGAATTCGCGGACAGGGCGAACATTGGCAAACGCTTCGAAGAGCTTGCGTAAGGTGACGTTGGCACTTTTCTCTCCATAACCAACTGGCGTTTCGAGCGGCCCCTTAAGAACAACACGTGTCCGCTGAATTGAGTCGATCGTGTCATCTGGAACACCACTCGCGATCCCTTCGCGGAAAACGCTTGCACCAGCTCGCCGGATCTCCCACTCGATAGGAGCACCAACTGCTTCAATGATCCGGCAGGCACTCTCAACAATCTCTGGTCCAACGCCATCCCCAGGAATGAGCGTTACCAGTTTTCTCCCGTTCGGTGTGACAACGTACTTTTTTTTCATTTTTGCATCGCTCCCTCCCCTACACACCTCTCGGCAGCAGGCTCACGCAGCCCGAGCCGGGACGATACTCGAGGGCGTCATCTGTTGTCAAGGTCGTGTTTATGGGTCCACTAGGTATTGGTTATGAACTGGCGCATGCTCATAAGGTTGGATCCGGTGCCATAGAGAGAGCGGTGACCAGGCGACCCGTTCTTAAGTCATCGCTGATCAGGTTAGCGACCACGTTGCCCAAGCGAACGCTGTAGTTTGTTCCACGGTCTTCAGGATAGATCTGAGCAGTATTGGCGATGTAGACCCCTGGCAAGGGCGTGCGATGGTCCGGGATTAGCGAGCTATAGCGCATGGTGACGATCGGTTGAGCTGCGCGCTCACGGAAGACCCAAGAGTCCTCGATCCAGTCGGCCGTGAAAGCGGGATTCACCTTCGGAAGATGCTGGATCGCGGCAGTCAAAATCTCGTCGTCACGCAATGCGAGATAGGGGTGTGTCTGTTCGACATACTTACTGACGTAAATGAGGTGCCGACCCTGGTAATGAGAGGCGGGAACAAAGTTGGTATGTTCAATGATACCAGTGTAGGGTAAATCGGGATCACCGATGTTTAGCCAGTAAATATCGCTCAGCTGCCGATGAGTTTGAAGAAGCAAGGTGACAGCTGCCTGGTAGACCGTTCCCGAAAGTTTGGCTCGATAGCTTTCAGGAAGTTGCGGAAAGAGCTTAGCGATCAACGGTGATGGGACAGTAGCGACGAGCACGTCGACCGGGAGCGTACGACCGGAGGTCTCGCGGACGATCCAGGTCTTCCCACTGCGTTCAACCAGATCGACGCCGACACCGGCAAGGATGGTCCCCCCTCGCTCGCGAATCGCTTCAGCCAACCGATCGATGAGAACATTGAAGCTTCCCATGATGTAACCCAAGCGCTCGCGCTCGAACAAGGAGCGGCGAGATTGGGTGCGAAGGAAGATTTTATTCCAGAACCAGACCATGGCGACATCGCCAGCACGCGGTCCAAACTTGGCGTGCAGTTGAGCTCCCCACACCCGGTCAAAAGCACGAGCACCAACCCACCGCCGGAGCCATGCTTCTGCGGTGATCTCTTCAAAGCGTCGCCAATCCCGGACGTGCTGGAGGTAAAAAGTGACAAGTCCGATGCGGAGTCGATCGTGGAATGGGACAACTCCGAGGCGAAGCAGATCGAGGGCACTGGAAAGGGGATAGATGCGCCCAGCAGCAAAGAAGCCAACTCGGGAAGGGAGCCAAACGAGCCGATCGGTAATGCCGAGTTCTTTGATTAGAGCTACGATGTCGTGGTCGCTCATGAAGAGGTGATGATAGAAGTACTCGAGTGCTGTGCCGAGGAGCGGGAAAGCTGCCGCCTGTCCACCGAGCTGGCGTTGACGTTCCCAAAGGATTACCTGGTGTCCTTGACTGGCAAGCCGATACGCAGTCGTCAATCCGGCGATTCCGCCACCAATGACGCCGATGCGTAGCCGAATGGACATAAGACGGCTCCTCAGGCGGGTGCGTGTTGTCGTCGAAGCCGCGCGAACAGGCGATGGAGCTCTCGATTTTCCCACACCACAACGATCTGGCTTGCGTTGAAGATCGACGAGTAGGTTCCGCTGACAATGCCAATTAACAAGGCCAGGACGAAGTTGCGGATCGTCTCACCGCCCAGCAGGTACAGAGCCAAAAGTGTGAAGACGACTGTCAGGGATGTGTTGAGCGAGCGGACGAGTGTTTGTACAAGGCTATAGTTGACAATCTGCTCAAACGTCGGTGCGGCGCGGCGGCCCAGATTCTCACGGATCCGGTCGAAAACGACAATCGTATCATGTACCGAGAATCCGATCACGGTCAGAAGCGCAGTCACGAACAAGGCATCGACTTCGACACCTCGTAACCAACCGAGAATTGAGAAGATTCCGACGACCACAGCAACGTCATGCAGCATAGCAATGATCGCGGCGATGCCGTAGAGAAATGGGTTGTTGGTGTTACGGAAGGCCCAGGCAATGTAGGCGAGTATGCCGATGGTGGTCAGAGCGACAGCGATGATCGCGCGGTTGCGGATCGCTGTACCCAAAGTTGGCCCCACGGATTCTAGCCGCAGCTCGGTGAAGTCGCCGAAAGCCGTCCGGAGGGCCTGAGCCAGCTGATCTTTCTGGGGAGAACCTTCTTTCAGCTCGCGCATCCGGATCAAGACCACATTGTTGTCAGCAGTCTGCACAATGGCGTCGTCGATACCGTTTTGCGATAACACTTGCCGAACCTCGCCTGGCTGTACGGGGCGACTCATCTGGAGTTCCCAGAGTGAGCCACCGGTAAAGTCGATGCTGAGCCGCAGGCCGTGAACAACCAGAGAAATCATCCCGGGAACGATAACGAGAATCGAGAGCAGAAACCAGTAGTAGCGTTTGCCCACGAGATCGAGCATGATCTCCTTCCTCTCAATCAGCAGATGCAGGTGCAGTTGCGATTTGGGACGGCGAAATGCCATACCAGCGAACATCACGGAAGATCCCGCGTGTGAGCAGGACGCGTAACAGTGTCCGTGTGACGACAATTGCGGTGAACATGCTTACTGCGACCCCGATAAAGAGTGTCAGGGCAAAGCCCTGAATGATTGTCGCCCCTACATAGCGACCGAACCAAAAGAGAATCATGCAGGAGATCATTGTTGAAATGTTGGAGTCACGAATGGATGGCCATGCGTGATTAAAGCCCTCCTCAATGGCACGGGTGATGGCTCGGCCGAGCCGAAGCTCTTCTCGGATACGAGCAAAGATCAAAATATTGGCATCCACAGCCATCCCGATCGAAAGGATGAAGCCAGCAATACCCGGCAGTGTCAGAACTACCGGGATGAGCTTGAAGAGTGCGAAGACGTATGACGTGTAGAGGAGGAGCGCGATCACTGATATAAAGCCGGGCAATCGATAGTAGAGGATCATGAAAAGCGCAACCAGGCTTAGACCGACAAGGCCGGCAATGATGCTCTTTTGGATTGAGTCCTGGCCGAGCGTTGGCCCGACGGTCCGGCTCTGGACGACTTCCAGCGGCACAGCAAGCGCACCTGACTTGAGCTGGAGTGCAAGATCGCGCACTTCCTGGGCACTGAGCCCCTGAATGATGCCACGATCCCGGATTGCGTCTCGAATCGTGGCAGTATTGATCACCTGCTTGTCCACCACAATCGACATCGGTTGACCAATATGGGTACTGGTGTATTGATAGAACCGATCGGCTGCCTCCGGCTTGAGTTCAAAGCCGACGACGAGATTACCGAACTGATCAGTCGTCGGGTAGGCGTCCTTAAGATCCGCGCCGGTAATAATCGTCTCATACACCGGCCCACCCGGTGTCGGCGTCTCCAACGGTGTTGGAGTTGCCTCGGGCGTCGCTATCGGAGTCTCACCAGCCGCGGAAGCACCACTTGTAGGGGTTGCGCCCGTCGTCGCTGGTGTCAGTGTTGTTTCGGTGGGTGTGGGTGTGGCGGCGGCCTCGCTCGCTGGACCGGCAGTAGTGTTGACGACCGTGCCGACCGGCAAGAACTGTCCTTGAGTGTCGATGATCTCTAAGAGGGCTGTGCGCTGGAGAACCCGAACCGCTCGTTCTGGATCTTGAAAACCGGGTAGCTCCACGAGAATTTGGTTGTTTCCCCGTGTTTGGATGACTGGTTCACTCACTCCAAGGCCGTTGACACGCCGCTCGATGGTGTCACGTGTACCTTGTAAAACATCCTGTGTCACCTGAACGCCAGCGGGGGGACGTGCTTCGAGGACGAGCTGGATGCCGCCTTGCAAGTCGAGTCCTTGCCGAACGGTAATGTTCTCTTTCCAGCCAAACGGGTCGAGCGAGCGGCCCGGGAGATCAACCCAGATTGCAGCCAGGCTCAAAAGGATGATAGCGATTAGTGTCTGCCAAGGTCGGATCCGCACTGTAACCCCCCGCTTCCTTGCTCCGCGTCTGCGCGGTGCCGCGGGGATTATACCCCCGAACTCCGCGTGCTTCCCTCAGCGGTCAGGGGAGCAGGGACGCGGTACAGGTGATGCCGGTAAATGTATTCCTCAACAATCGTTGGAACCTGATAGCGAATGGTTCGGCCCTCGGCGACCCGGCGACGAATGTCGCTCGCGGCGATTTGGATAAGCGGGACAGGGACCAGGATGACACGATGGCGGGCTGCTGGGACCTTCGCAACCACCGTTTCGAGATCGACCTGCACGCCTGGTCGTAGTGCCACCCCGAGGAGTGCCTGAGCAGCAATACGATTCGGGTCGTGCCACGTTGGGAGATCGTGCAGCGAGTCCTCACCCATCAGAAAGACGAGTTCATCGTCAGGGTACTGACCTTTGAGGATCTCTAAGCTATCGGCGGTGTAGCAAGGCCCAGGGCGCCGGACATCAACGTATGAAATGGCGAAGTGGGGATTTCCCTGGAGTGCGAGCTCCAGCATTGCTAAGCGATGGGGAACGGGCGTGATGACACGGCCAATCTTGTGGGGTGGTTGGCCGGCCGGGAGAAAGAGCACGCGTTCAAGCCCAAGTTCCTCCATGAGCACCTCAGCAACAATTAAGTGACCGTGATGGATCGGATCAAACGTTCCACCGAAGATGCCGAGCCGGGCCACTTTTTACTCCTCCTCGGTGCCTGCGCCCCGTATCGCGGCAATCGTACACTGAGCATCGATGAAGGCGGCGCTGATGGGATGGGTTGATCAGCAAGAGACGACCGAAGAGGTGCGGTGGGAACCCCCGCGGAGTTCGGCCACGATCGGCCACGCTCGGTCAGCGTGGCAGATGCCGGCTGGCCTCCGCCTCGATGTGGGATGGTTGATCACGAATCGCCTGTTGGTGGCATGTCTCTACCTTGCTGCGGCTGCCTGGCCGCAACGGCCGGTCTTTCTTGTGCTTGTGGCCTGTGTCGCCTGTCTGTGCCTGGTTGCTGCTATGCCCTGGTTGCGGTTGCCGTTGCGTTTGCGCACAGCGAGCGCTGTTGAAGCAATGACGATTGGCCTTGCTACGCCGTTTGCGGTTGTGCAAGCGTATGTCGTCTCTTCAGGGGTGACGATGACCATAGGAGAGGTTCTCCTGGTCCTCGAGACAGGGATAGCTATCATCGCCACGATGGCCGCGGGGGCTGCATTCGTCGAGCGGCGTAGCGACCTGTGGAGTCTGCTCGGACGCTCCCTGGTTCTCTGGCCGCTCCTCGTCGTGCCGGTCAGCCTCTTGCCGAGTGTGCAAGATGGTAGTACGAGGTCGC
Organism: uncultured Thermomicrobium sp.; assembly: GCA_938028665.1. Lineage (GTDB taxonomy): Bacteria > Chloroflexota > Chloroflexia > Thermomicrobiales > Thermomicrobiaceae > Thermomicrobium. Next base: position 13,612 of record CALIMB010000076.1, read on the forward strand.
TCTCGCTCGCGCTCGGTGGGGGGTTTCTTGCTGCTGGACTGGTGACAGTAGTAGCGCGTCTTGCGCCGGCGGCAGCGGCCCGCTGGGTGATGGCTGCGGGAACGCTCGCTTATGGTGCGCTTATCCTTGCCAACAGTGGCGCCACCAGCATGTGGAACCGGCCACTCTTCGTTTCTGTGCTCTGGGCACTCGAGGCTGGCGTGGCCGGTTTACTTTTCTCCGTTGCGGCCCGGCAAGGATGCCTACGAGTTTTCAAGGCCGTCAGTTCCGCTGTCCTCTCTCCCCGTGTGCATCGGCGATAGTGCTTCGGTGGTCAGACCAGTAGCGATCGAGGCGATCTCGTCGTTGTCATGCAGGCGCATGAGAGAGACCCCTTGTGTACTCCGCCCCAAGCGCGGGATCTGACGCACCGGGATCACGATGAGTCGGCCACGGCGACTGACCAGGACGGCTGCATCATCCTCACGTGCGACGGTCGCTGCCGCGACGTGTCCAGTGCGCGTGGTCACCTTCATCGCAATGACTCCGCTTCCGCCACGGCCTTGGACGCGAAATTCCTCGAGCGCTGTTCGCTTGCCGTAACCGCGGCGGGAGACAATGAGGAGATCTGCTTCTGGGAAGACGACCTCAGCAGCAACGACATAGTCGTTGTCGTCCAGGCGGATCCCGATGACCCCACCGGCTTGCCGGCCAACGGGCCGGACCTCATCTTCAGGGAAACGGATTGCTTGTCCGAATGCTGTGACCAGGATAACTTCGTTCGTGCCACTTGTAGGTCGTATCCAGACGAGCTCGTCGCCTCCATCCAATGACATAGCAATGAGCCCGCTTGCGCGGACGTTCGAGAATTCGTCGAGGCGGACTCGTTTGACCCGACCTTGGCGTGTGCAGAAAAACAGGAAGGTTGCTGTACCAAAGTCCCGCACCGGTAGGAGGGTCGTGACCTCTTCACCAGGTTGAAGGTTCAGAAAATTAACGATGGGGAGGCCTCGCGCGTTTCGCCCGGTGTCAGGGATCTCATAAGCCGGAAGTTGGAAGACTCGACCGCGATTGGTGAAGAAGAGCAACGAATCGTGCGTGCTTGCTAGGACCACGTGCTGGATATAGTCTTCGTCCCGCACCGTCATACCGCTTACACCGCGGCCGCCACGATGCTGCACCCGATAGTAGCCATTGGTACTCCGCCTGACATAGCCACGGGCGGTGAGTGTGACGAGGATCTCGACTTTGGGTACGAGGTCTTCATCACTGAGCTCAGCACTGATGTCCTGGATCTGGGTGCGACGGCGATCACCGTATTGTTCTTTGAGTTCCAGGAGCTCGCGCCGAATCACAGCAAGAATGTTCGTCGGATCGGCGAGAAGAGCCCGTAACCCAGCGATGCTGCTGAGGAGCTCTTGGTACTCCTCCTCAATCTTTTGGCGTTCCAGTGCTGCCAGCCGCCGCAACTGCATATCGAGTACTGCGTTCGCCTGGATCTCAGTCAGGGCGAATCGACTCATCAACTGTTGCCGTGCATCCTCGGCTGATTGGGCGCCGCGGATTGTGGCAATCACTTCGTCCAGGTAATCCAGGGCAATTTTGAACCCTTCCAAGACATGAGCGCGGCGCTCAGCCTGGCGGAGTTCGAATTCAGTGCGTCGGCGAACGACTTGTTGGCGATGTTCGAGATACAGCTGCAACATGCGCTTGAGGGTCAGCACGCGAGGTAGGGTGCCGTCGACCAGCGCAAGCATGTTCACGCCGAAAGTTGTCTGCAGTTGCGTATGCTTAAAGAGATTATTCAACACGGCGCGTGGCTGGGCGTCGCGCTTCAGTTCAATGACGATGCGTATGCCGTCGCGATCGGACTCATCGCGAAGGTCGTGGATACCTTCCAGGCGGCCCGTCTTGACGAGTTCAGCAATCTTTTCGATCAACGCTGCCTTGTTAACTTGGTACGGTAGCTCAGTCACAATAATACTCGTGCGTCCGCGCCCACTCTCTTCGATGTGAGCGCGGGCGCGAACAACGATTCGTCCGCGGCCAGTCGCATAGGCTGCTAGAATACCCTCGCGGCCGAGGATAATACCCCCCGTCGGGAAATCGGGGCCGGGTAGGTGCTCAAAAAGCTCCTCGATAGTGGCCTCTGGATGATCGATCAGGTAGACCAGTGCATCGACGACCTCACTGAGATTATGTGGAGGGATGTTCGTCGCCATCCCGACTGCAATGCCGTTGGCACCGTTAATGAGGAGATTCGGGAGTCGGGCGGGGAGAACGACTGGTTCGCGCGTACTGCCATCGTAGTTGGGAACGAAGTCGACGGTCTGTTTCTCGATATCGGCGAGTAGCTCCTCGGCGATGAGAGTCAAGCGGGCCTCGGTGTAGCGCATTGCGGCTGCGCCATCGCCGTCAATGGAGCCGAAGTTGCCTTGTCCATCAATGAGTGGGTAGCGCATCGTGAAGGGTTGCACCATGCGGACCAGCGCGTCGTAGACAGCGCTGTCACCGTGCGGGTGGTATGACTTGAGTACCTCGCCAACGATACCGGCGCTCTTCCGGTACTTGGCATTCGGACGGAGACCCATCTCATGCATGCCGTACAGAATGCGGCGCTGCACAGGTTTGAGACCATCCCGCACGTCCGGAAGCGCTCGTTGCACGATGACGCTCATCGCGTAATCGAGATACGAGCGCTTCATCTC
>CALIMB010000077.1 GCA_938028665.1 uncultured Thermomicrobium sp.
CCCCGCTTTGTCCCGACTGCAGACGCTACCTACGTATCGCACTCGACCTCCCTTCTGGTCGCCTACAGGCCCAGGCGACTCTCCCCGCAGTATCGCCACTTGGTAGCACTGCTACGAACGGACACGTCTGCCAGGGATCGCTACAGTCTGTCTCGCCGGTGCGCAACCGGTGATCACAACTGAACAACCTCCGCGGCTCGTCATCAACCCCAACACACTCGCGATCACTGGTCTAGTCACGCCGATAATCCTTGTTTCGTGACCCAACGTCTCGTTGGCAACCGAGCCTCTTTACGCACTGACGCAGACCTCAGAGGTGATCCGAGCCGATCTAACCCGCCGTGAGATCGTCGCTACTCCTTCCCTGCTGCTTGACTGGATAATCGAGCTCGTGAGTTTCCTCCCCGATCGCGCCCCCCACGTTCCTGTTTGCCTCCAACACGTTTCCCAAGTGTCTGGTCCGTGTTCCACCTTGCACGGAGAGATCGAGCAGCTTCTCTGGAGTTTCGACACGAATTTTGAGGTACATCGGCTTGCCGACACAGAGAGCATCCGATGAAGCGATTGGCCTGGCAAACTACCCCTTCCGGTACCCTGACTACCTTTTATTGCTGCAAGTGTCAAACGTGTCATCGCTGACCAGTCAGTGCCCAGCTCACCTGCGGCGACTGGTGCTTTTGTGGCCACGGTGGCTGTCACTGCACTGACCAAGGAGGAGGTGACTCGACCTGCGCACAATCCAAGTATTGACTTACTGGCCTCGATACCCAACAGCCAACAGCCCTACTCATGAACACTTAAAGGGATGCTTACGGCATCGTGTTCTCGGTAGCGCTCACCTGAGCAAACCACGATATTGAACCGTGTAGTCCACGACCGAGCCCCACGCTTCGGCTGGCCGACATTTGCGGTTGGAACACCATGAGCTGCTGCAGGATTTGGCAGTGCCGCGCCACATCTCCTCTCACCCTCTCCAGCGGCTCCGCGAGGAATAAGTCTCACCCGACGGAACCGTAGACACCTCCTGTGGCGTTGTTCAGGGTTCCCGCCTGCCAGAGACGCAGCTGATCCCCCCTTGTCTCCGGAGGTTGGTTCGTGTTGACGAGCACTTCCAGAATCTTGTGGGCACCAGTCTCCTCGTGCAGTGTGCAACTGAGCCGCTCCCCGCGGCGTCTTCGTCTCCGGTCTCATTTCTCAACTTCCCATGTCCTGTCCTGCAGTGGCTCTGGCGTTACAGCGTTCTGTCCTCCTGTCTGATTTCTATACCCCGACACGTCTTTAATGTAGAGACGTCAAACTCAGGGAGGCACACAGTGGACCGCCGCGAACACGGACAGTACGAGCGCCACGTGACGCGCCGATCCTGGCTCCGTCAGATTTTCGCAAGTGTTGCTGGAGCCATTACACTCTTTATCCAACCCCCGCCCCTGAAAGCTCAAAGTTGTCAGGATTGGTTCCGCTGTAATCAGTGGGGCTGCCTCTGTTCCTGCCGCGGCGGCAGTGATTATTCTTGTCCTCCCGGAACAACGAACAGTACACAATCCTGGTATGCTTGCTGCTACGATCCAGGTCGGCAACGAGCGTTTATCGTGCGGTACATCGATTGCTGCCAATCAACCCAGCCGCCAGCTTGCCCTTCAGGATGCTTCTGTGCTCGCGGACAAGCGCAGCCGAATTGGTGTGGCGGAGGTCGCTACGTTGTCTGTACACGCGCGGTCTTAGTGGGAGTCTGTTAAAAAGTATGCTGCCCCTCAAGACGTGGAAGGAAAGGAGTCTCACCATGCCGATGGGTCATCCGTATCAAGCCCCCTTGAGCGCGAGACAGGGATCGGTTCTTGCCCCCATATTCACGGCCACAATGATCGTGCTTCTCCTGTTCTTGCTGTTCGTTCCGCGCACGTTAGGAAACTCTGCAACTGATCCTCTCGTCCTCTCCCTGGCCGGATCGAACGCTCAAGAGCTACTCATCCTTGATCCGCGATCCGGCAATATTATCAACCAAATTCACCATGCAGCCGGCTCCATCCGGCAGGTTTTTGTCTCACCGCGCGGCGACAAAGTACTGGTTGAGCGTCTTGAAGAGCAACAAGGATCGCTCCGGGTACTGCTCGAGCTCCGCACTCTTCCTGACTGGTCACTTTTGGCAACGTTTCCGGTGGACTCCACAATCCCAGCACTCCAACGCTTAGCAGCCGAGTCACCAGTTGCCGCCCAAAATGCCTCTTTCTTTGCAGCTGCTTTTTCAAGAGAGGAGACCACCGCTGCGGTCGCCTTCTTTGTCGGTCAAGATTGGCCCGCCCTGATGGTAACAACACTGGATCTCGAACAGCACCGCTGGGCTGATTGGTCCCTTGTGGTTCCGGCAGCGAGTAACGCCTGGCTTTTCCCCTCTGCGACGCAGCTGCTGGTTGTGTCATCAGCAATGCTCCCGCAACGTGCTGGCTATCTCGCCTTAATCCACTCCCTGGATCCAAGAAGCGGCGCCATCCTCGCAGAACAGCGGATTCCGTTCAGGGCTGCGATGCTACCTCAACGCGGGCAGGTTGTGCCAAGTACTTCAGCCGGACTCATCGCTGTGACTCTCCAGGGTGAGTACCTGCACCTCGTCACGGAAGATCTCACCCGCCAGACCGTTGATGCTCGCACACTCGAACTGGTGCGTGTCGACCCTGCTCTATTTGATACACTCGCCGCTTTCGACATCGTTGTCGCACCAGACCAGTCCATTGCCCTGGTTCGGCCGGACGAACTCGTGGTGATTGACAATCAGCGGTGGCAGATCACGCATCACACAAAACTGCCTTCTGAAGTGCTTTTCTGGACGCTCGTTGGCTATGATCCAGCACGTCCAACGTTCTATCTAGCCAGCGAGGATGGCTGCCTCCGGAGATTCGAACTATCCAGCGGGACGTTATCCCAGCCTGTCGTGTGTGGCTTGAGCCTCGACGCCGAGCTGCGCCTGCGGTACGGCTGGCCTGCTTTCGTTCCAGTGGTCAGTCCGTCGCCAGCCGCACCCGCCACCATGTCGTGGATGGAGAATCTCGCCTCGCTGGCCACTGCAGTTCTCGCCGCTACGTTCGCTCTCGCCGCTCTCAGCAAGGGTGTCACCTGGCGAACAAGCATCCAACAGCTTGCCGCCTTCATGCCACCACTCAGCCGACGCGCGAACGTGATCCTTGCTGGAGTGGTGGCTGCTGAGGCTAGCACGGCGGCCTTGTTGCTCCTGCCGGCGACGCATCGGTTCGGCCTCGTTGGTGCTACCAGTCTTCTTGTGATCTTCCTCGCTGTTTCGCTGCGAGCTGTGCGGCGATCACCAACTCAGCCTTGTCCCTGCTTTGGTCCACTGGGTCAGGCTACTACGAGCCGAGCTGCTCTCCTCCGCAATCTGACACTCCTGGGCATTTTGGCGCTCGCCTGGGCAGACCCACGAACTCCCACACTATCGGTCACGCTCGTTGGTCTGTTGGTTGTGCTTGTCGTACTCAATGCGCAGCGCCTCGTCGCTGCGTTTGCCATACTGCGCGGTGCGAGACGGGAGACAACGGTGGATCATGCTGTCTGATTGGGTAATCCTTCTCCTTTTTGTGGTTACCTGGATTATGTTCACAGCTCTTGTCGGTGTGACTGTTGGGGTGGCCCTACGCCTTAGGGGCATCGAGCACCTGGAGCGGAGTAGAGCATGGTATGAGCAAGAACGACGTGGCCTTGGTCATCCAGTCCCGGAACTCCCGGTGATTACCCAGGACGGACAAACCCTTACGCTCGGTCAGCCTCCGGTAGTACCAGCAGTGGTGGGTGCGCTCAGCCAGCGCTCCCCTCCCTGCCAGCCCGTCCGCGACCGACTGGCGTCGCTCAGCGCCTGGCTGCACCACCACCACCTCTTTCCCGTCGTCGCCCGACCGACCGGAGAAGCGACCGAAGACTGGGCAGATGCGCACGCCTTTCTTCTCGGAGATGCTGCGCTTTCTGCCCTCGGTCTTCGGCAATTCCCATCAGTTCTTTGCATTGATCGTCAAGGAATTCTGCGCGGTCGTGGACCGCTTCGGTCGCCGGACGATCTCGTGGAGATCGTGTCAGTGGTCCTCCTCGGTCTCCCCTCAGCAAGAGAAGGGATGACTCCACAATGATGCCCGTGCTTCTGCCACTAGCTGTATCGTGTGGATTGGCAGCACTTTGGTCGCCGTGAGGCTACTCCATGGTCGACGTGCTCGGCCCAACGATCCACCAGTCCGGGTGGTGGCGCCGCATTCAGCTGACGTTCCTCCATTTTATGGGGGCCGTGCTGGGCAGTGTACTGGCAGGATTTTTGCTCGGTTGGCTTGGGCAACGATTCCTAAGGGTCGAGCTTGACACAAGAGCTAGTAGCTGGATGGGCATCGTCGTGCTTCTGCTTGCCCTGCTCGCTGACCTCACGGTCGGCAAGCGACACACTCCGACCCTTGTGCACCGTCAGGTTCCGCCTGGATTGTTCGCTCGGGGAGCCTTGCGTACCAGTTTCGTCTGGGGCTTCGATCTTGGTCTTGGACTCTCGACCCGTTGGCCGTCTTTTCAGCTGTTTGGGCTCGGGCTCCTTTGTTTTCTTACTCAGAGCCCTTTGGGCAGTATGCTCCTCTTCGGGAGCTTCGGCCTCGTCCGCGGTCTAGTGACCATCTTCGCGGCTTGGCTTGTCTGGCAACGAGCTGAAGCATCGGGCGCCATTTGTCTTATTCCCGGTCAGCCGCTGGCACGCCTGCTCCCATCCCTAGTCGCCCTCGGCTGTATCCTGTTCCTTGTCTCTTCTCAAGGCGGCTACTCGTAACCCTGGAGTCTACTCACTGATGAGCGAAGTCATGGCTGTCCTCTGCAGGCTCTGGTATATTGCCCTCGCTACCCTCTTGATCTTTTGGTGTAGCAACGTCCTCCTCTGCGACAGTCAGCTTTGGCCGTCATGTAGCCAACACTCTCCACCTACCCAGATCATGTTAGAACCCTCCAGAACAGGTGCGAGGCGAAACCGGAGAGAAGAGTCGGCTGGGCAAGACGAGCCTCCGCACCCCACACTCCTAGAGCAAGCACTCGCTGGTGACACTCAAGCCTTTGGAGCACTCTTTGAGCAAACTCGTGCCATGCTCACAGCGTATTTGATTCGGCTTGGAGTTCCACCATCTGAGCATGACGATCTAGTTCAAGAAGTGTTCGCCAAGGCGTGGGCCGCTCGAGCGCAACTCCACCACCGCCGTGCGTTTTCGTCTTGGCTACTGACCATCGCGCGCCGTTGCTGGATCGACCTCTTGCGTTCGCGGCACGTCGAACAACGCACCCTCCAACGCTGGCTGAGTGACTACCTCCATGATTGTGAGACCGTAAACCCCCTTGGCGAAGACGTCGATCTTCTCCTTCGTGCCTTTGATACGCTTCGACCAGCGGATCGCGAGATCCTCCTGCTTCGCTTTGGCAAAGATCTCCCTCTACAGGAAGTCGCCTCACTGCTGGGGATCTCACCAGCAGCCGCCCAGCGTCGCGCTCACCGAGCACTCAACCGGCTGCGTGACACGTTCTCACGCTTGAAGCACTCGGTCGAATCGTGAATGATCTCAGTACCTGAAGCCTAAGATTACCGAGAGCGATCGTCAGAATCAGGAACCCCAGCAGACGGGCCAGTGGACTCTGTGCCGGCGCAATGTGCTCGCCAGTGATCCCAAGTGCGGCACCTTCGCCTTGCCGTGTCCCGGGTCACCTCGGTGTTCCCCCCTCGCAAAAGCGCTGGAAAGCCCCTGTTCAGAGGACTTCACAGCACTATACAAGCTCCTGGCCCTGTCTCCCCAAATACCATCCATCAATGATGAACGTTGACACCGTTGCCTTGCCCCGCCGAACACTTACCTCCGACCTCGCGCCGGCACGCACCAACATCGACCTACCAGAGATTGGGTCCACGCAGTGTTGCTGCGCCTGGGCTGTATTGTAAAGCGGAGACCGGGTAGTCAACCCACCGCGGAGCAAGTTTCTGAACAACGGTATGGAGAAAAGGCACGGAAAAGCGGAAACGGCAGCATCACCGGTACTTCGCCACCTCTTTCGCGTTTTTCCTTGCACTTCATCCCGTCAGTGTGAATGCGCACGTACGGTCGTTCGTGCCCGAAGATCTAGCGCTTCGTTCCCCTGATTAGAACCTTTTCTGGCATGGGCCCATGATCGAAGTTCCCGGAATTAGCGCGGCTCTCTGGCTTGCCTGAGACACACTGCATCGTGTGGTCGGTCGTCCTCTCTGGCCAAACCCACCTCTGCCCACCAGCCTAGAGCCCTGCGCGAAACGCGTCCCATCTCCGCCTACCCGGATGATTCTTGTCCAGTTTGCTGCCCAGCGCGAACTCCCCGCACCACCTCTGACACGCTCCAACTCGTCGCTTCACGCATCACCCTTGGTAGCGACTATTCTCGTCGCCTTCACGTTTGTCACCCGTCTTTCGCAACATGCGGCAGCGCTCGCATTTTTGTCCTCTATCGACTTGACTTTGCGGTGTTCCCTGCAATCACT
>CALIMB010000078.1 GCA_938028665.1 uncultured Thermomicrobium sp.
AAACTCTTGTCCCCAACCAGAGTTGGCCTGGCTCGACTGTCGGTTGGCATTCCTGCCTGGTCACGATCCCTGGTCGTCACAGCTCTCCTGTGCACGGCGATCTTGTCGACCCGCAGTCCTTGGCCGCTGGTACGGTGGCTACCAGCATGCTTGTAGCCAGCTAATGAAGCGTCTCGGCGGGCCGCTTCCCCCAGACGCTCGGGTGCGCTCCAGTTCAACGAGACCAAACGGCTCCAGCGGCATGTCACCGGGCGATTTTCGGAGGTAGTGCAAGATGCTGGTCTGTACACAGCGCCAAGACAGAGCAGCTGCCTCTCTCTTGCGCTGCAAGCAACGATCCCCTGCACACAAAGCTTCTACTGCTGTCCCACTGTATTTAGCAACGCCGCGATAGATCCGAAGAATGCCAGAACGAGACTCGCCCCGACACAGATTAGGAGGATTACGCCCAGACACCCGATCCCGCCGAAGGCCAATGCTCGTCCCCAACTCCCGGTCTGCTGGGCAGCCAATGCATAGCGCCGCGCCAGCAATCCCGAAACGAATGGCCCTGACAACCAAACTGGGGTCGCTACGCAGGCAGCAACCCCGAACGTCACAGGAGCAAGGGCACCGAGAGCTCCAAGTACTAGGAGCCAGCCCAAGAACAGCCCAATCCCTACTCCGAGGCGGCCTGCATAGGCCTGTCCCACTCCAAGGATGCCAAACCAGCCAAAGATTGTCTCAAGGATCAAAGCAATCCAGCCGGTAGTTTCCACATCAACGTCCCGGCGCGGAAGTGGGAGCGCCGACTGACCGGACTGTCCCTCTGGCCCCAACGACTCACCACCCGATGCCGTCGATCCTCCCAACTGCTCCATGCTGCCCCTCCCAGCTCCAACAAATGGTCGAATGCTATCTAAAGCTTAAACATGCTCCATGACTAGAGTAGTCCAGAACTGGCCCCATGTCAATCTCCTAATCACCCTCTCGCTGGATGCGTGGCAACCTCGCGCCACAGCGGGCTGCCCACACCCGACCACGTACCCACCCCCGCGACGTCAGCTTGCTATCCCGCCCTGCCGGTTACCCAGGGGTACCGTGGCGGCGCTGCCAGCGATCACCGGAACAGCCCCTGTGATACCAGAAGAGCTCACGCTGCTTCGTTCCCGGACTGTGACACTGCAAGACACAAATCTTCAGCACCACAGGCCCAGAAGATCGATGGAAATTTCATGCGATACAACGGGAAGAGAGTAGCGATGAGTAGAGATGGCGAAGATGAGAGCATTCGAGACATGATTCATTGCTATCAAGTATTCTCGCAGAGGGACACTCGTTCAGCGGGCGTGCGCTTACGGCTTGGCGCACAGCCTATCAAGAAACAGGCCGTGCTGGCCCCACCCACACTGTGCGCAACGGCCAAAGTCCCTCCGCGCAGCCAGCACACTGCCTCGCCATACTGCAGCAAGGTCAATCGGCACCACAAGTCAGCAGGTCCACGTAGGCTTGCGTTATGCTCCCGCAGCGCGTCAGTGGCTCAGCAGCCCGGTTCACAGACTGCCTAAACGCCGTACCGGGCCTCCAAAGCTCATCACTTGGGGGAGCATCGGCCACGCTGACACGTGCTGGTGAGCCGTCTCGACCTGTTAGTCGATGCGACCAACTCACCGCGCGGCAGCGCCCCGCGCTATAGCCAGCGAGGCTGGTTGTCCCGTCTGCGCCACCGCCAACACGTAGTCAGCGACATGGCCAGGAATATCCACCCCCGTCGGTGCAATCGAGTTACGAAATTCCATAGTTGCGTTGACCTCGTTGACTAAAAACCCCCGCTCCGGGTGTTCAAGAATATCGACCGCCAGCACGCCACCACCTAATGTGCGTGCCACGCGCCCACAGAGTTCGGCGAGCTCTGACGTTACCGGGCAGTTTGCGGCACGTCCACCCCGGGCCGTGTTGGTCACCCAGTGTGTCGAGATCCGGTAGATGGCACAGATCGTCTCCTCACCGACCACAAAAGCCCGGATATCACGTCCTGGCTTGGGTACCCACTCCTGGATGTAGATCGTCCCGTGGTGAAATCCGCCGAGCGTTCGCTTGTGCCGTAAGAGCTCCTCGGCTGCACGCCGGCTGTGTACCCGAGCCAATAAGCGTCCCCATGAACCGAGGGGTGGCTTGATCACTACCGGATAGCCCAGTTGATCTGCCGCGGCGATCGCCTCCTCGAGGCTGAAGGCGACCAAGACACGCGGCTGCGGTATCCCTGCCGCCGCCAGCAACGCCGTTGTCCGCAGCTTGTCATTGCAAATCTCCAAGATTCGAGTCGGATTGACCACCGGTACGCCCCAGGCCTCAAAGATGCTAGCAAGGTGCAGCCCACGCAGCTGGCTCACTGACCGCTGGACGATCACATCGTAGCGTGGCGACGGATCGGTCAAATCGAGTCGAAGCTGCCGGTCCAGGAGGCGCTCAACCACCGCACCACGCTGTTCGAGGGCCGCGATCAAGAAGCGTTCTTCTGCTCGCAATAAGCCATAGACGAGACCAACGCGTAGACGTTCCACAAGCTCCTCCAGCTCCTCACAACACACGGCCAACCGCACCAGACAGGGCAAGACACACCACATCCTTAGGCCAGGCGTTTTGGCCCACGTTTGTGCGGCTGGGCTCCATGCGTCGTGCGCAGCCAGAGCTCACGCGTCACTCGCGGACGAGGAAGTGATTCCACTGGGGAAAGCAAATGACGCAACTGAAGCACCGGAGTTGCTCGTGAAAACTCCGAGGCAGACGTGAGACAGATGGGCCACAGCACGGGGCACACCAGCAAAGAGACACGGCAGCGATCGACGTGGCGAGCACCCACCGGCCACCGGTGCTCGCTCCTCGCAGCCACCATCCGACTGAGACTGCCACGCACCTCTGCCATTTTCCGCGCCTCACAAGCAAAAACCGCTCGCCCTGGCGGGGGCGAGCGGTGCCGTCTCGCGGTACCACCCCGCTTTGCTGCGCCCTCACGGATCGCAGCCTCACCCACTCGGCGCTTTGCCGAGTGCAGCCCGATAACGGGGGCCATCCGTCGTCGCCTACCCCGCGGTGATGACGCGGCTCGGGACGCAGCTCTGAGGCCTTCTTCCCCGGCGGTAACGGGCCGCCTTTCCACCATCCGCGGCTCGCTGGGCCGGTCCCACCGGGTACTCTCCTCTTCGCCGCCTTTGCGGCGCTCTATTGTCACTCCTTCAGCCTACACGAGAGATCCCATTTTGTCTAGCCTGGATGTCAGCGGGCACCGTCCCAGACAAGCACGGGAGCGGAACACAGCTGACTCGTCTTCTCGACTCCATGGCCATCGGCTCGGATTATGCGGTACTTTCATACTGGCCGCAGCCACATGTGCCCGCTCATGCCCTCTGCCAGGCAATGACAACGAACCACAAGACAGTGACTACCCAGTGTTGGTATGGTATAGGCGAACCTTTCTTCTCACTGTGCAGTCACGGGCCACCGCACCCATCCCACTGTGTGCCGGTAATACCCAGTTTTGATACCGCCCAAGACGGCCCAATACCTCGCGGCCTCCTTGGTCGACGCAACTACACCGTCGCAACTGTCCGGATCATGTTCGTGTACTTGGGCAAGCTGCGCGTCAGCATACCGCCCAGCACGTTGTCGGCCGTATGTCATCAAGAAGCCATGTACCACGCCCGATGTAGCTCGCTGTTACCAGACCTTCTGCCAATGGCCACACGTCACAGTTCCACCCATCACCCCTGCATCCCGGCAGGAGCCGCCCAGACTTCACTCTCGGATTGCCATGCATCATGCCCGCGTGGCTTTCACTGACGCACTACCCTTTCTCTCAGAACATCACTCACTACTTTCCAGCGCCATCGTGGAGACGCAACACACCACCCTTACCTCGGCATCGAGGCACGAGTGACCAGCCCTGCCCACCGTTAGGTGGCCATAACCAAGTTAGGTGTGCCAGACCACAGGAGAAAGCCATTGCGGTGCGTGGGAGAATACCGGCACCCATGAGGTGGGTGACGCAACCGATGGCAGACAAATCACCGGGCGTTGAATCCGTACTGTTGCGCTATCGGGCTACGGAACGGGGGTAGGTGTGGTTTGTATCCTTGCTGCGGTCACCGTGAGGGATCATGACCCCACCCACAAGACCTGAAGGCCTGTGGGTGTCGTACTGCTGCGGCGTTAGACACCAGCGAAAAGCGAGGATTCTTCTGTTCTTGGGAAGATAATCCATTGTTTGCTTCCGGGCTGCCACGCCAAGCGTACAACTCCCAGAAAAGAGACAGCGTTGAATATTCATTGACGGTCTCGTGGAGCTGCGCAGCGAGGTGTTGTCCAGTGGTCTCTCACCTAGTCAGGCTGTTGCAGTGTATCCCACTGGTTTCACTACGCTCGCAAGATGTGCAGAGGCAAGGCTTGACTACCCTGCGGTAACGAGACTATAGCCCCCAACCCTGAGGGAATCGGGCTCCTCCAACCGGTATTGTGTCACTGACGACACCAGCATCGTCTCGGGGCGCGATGCATCGCGCCCACCCCTGCCAAGCAAGAGGCTGTAGTGCCCAATCCTGAGGGCATCATTCTCTGCCAACCAGCGTTGTGTCATTGACAACGCCCGCTTCTTGTCGGGACGCGATGCATCGCGCCCGCCGCTTGCAAGGCTGGCAGGTCCACTATGCCGTATGGTCAGGTCAATCTGCCGTTTGTCCCCCGATGCTAGCGACTTCTACACACTGACTCTCTGCCCCCGAATCGTGCCGTTGCTGGCTACACCGCGCCTTTCTCGGGCAGAAATCACACCTGGCACCTCCTACAAAGGTTGCACGTGATGACGAGCGCCATCATGTGCGCCTCTCCTCTGGGTGACTGCCGCTATCGGCTGCACACCAGCGCCCAAGATGAATTCCCTCATATAAGAGGAAAACAATTCCAACGAACCAGTTGGCTACACAAAACGCCGTAGTGCACGGCGCATCTCTTCCCCCTAGGTGCTTCCCTGACCAGCCTCTGATGCTGATCAGGTGTCCCAGCAAGCCAACCGAATCAGTACATCTCCATCAAGAACAAGTCGATGACATTCCTCTCCTCGTTCAATCGAACCGAAGTACTGGCTTTACCACCCGTCCCACCTCCGAGTCTTCTGCTGCCTGCTGGATTGCATCGAACGCATAGAAGGTGATGAGACGATCAAAGGGGAAAAGCCCTTGCCGATACAGCTCGATCATCTGGGGGATAAAGAGCTCGGGCACACTGTCCCCTTCAATGATCCCACGCACCATTCGCCCAAATAGCATCGTCCCCATGTCCAGCGCTACCTCAGTCCCCAGTGGCGCCGCACCAATCAGCCCACACACCCCGAGCTGGTCAAGACAATCGACTGCTTGCCGAAACACCTTTGGGTTGGCGGTCGTCTCAATACTGAAAGCCACGCCGTACCCGGTCAATCGGCGGATCTCTTCTACTGGGTCGACTTCCCGCGGATTGATCGTATGGGTTGCACCCAGCTCTCGCGCGAGTGCCAGTCGTGTCGGATTGATATCCACAGCGATGATCGTTGTGCAGCCAACAGCACGCGCCGCAAGGAGTGCACTCAGTCCCACTGAGCCGGTGCCGAAAATGGCAACGGAGCTTCCCGCCGGTGGGCGCAGGGAGTTGAAGACTGCTCCCGCCCCCGTCTGCACCCCACACCCGAGCGGTCCCAAGAGCTCCAACGGAACATCCTTGGGCACTTTCACCACGTTCCGCTCCGTTGCGACGGCGTAGGTTGCAAACGACGATTGCGCAAAGAACATCCCGGTAATCGGCTGGCCACGCCAGCGGATTGGCGTCGTCCCATCCGGCCGACGTCCACCGAAATTGAGCGCAAACAGCTGCACGCAGTAGGCCGGCTTGCCTCGCAAACAGTGATGACACTGCCCACAAGAGCGGAAGGTCAGCACGACGTGATCCCCAGGTGCCACTTTGGTGACGCGGCTGCCAACCTGCTCCACAACCCCCGCTCCCTCATGTCCCAACACGGCCGGGAGCGGTACTGGATACCACTGGTCACGGACGATGAGATCTGTGTGGCAAATACCTGCACTGACCACGCGCACGAGTACCTCGTCCTCGCGCGGTTCCTCGAGTTCAACCTCCTCAACCACGAACGATCCGTGCGGTCGCTCAACCACTGCAGCCCGCGCAACAACCATGGCACCCCCCTTTACTATATGGCCACGTACCACCAGCGGGATCAGCTGAGCGCAGAGCCTCCCCCTTTGGAGTTCTGCGAACGTGTTCATCTTAACGCACTTTGACGAGAGAAAACAGCCACCCAGGGAAGACACCCCCTCACCGAGTACGCGCCGTTCCTGGCTCCGATCCCGGCGAGAATTCAGTCAGGGACTATCAACCGTGTCTTGCGCGAAAAGTGCTCCAAGACGGTTTGCGACCCTCAAGATCCCCTATGGATCGCGGCCTCCCTTTGAGAGGCTATTGGCAGATAGGTCAGTATGCAGCGGTAAACTCACCTCCTGCGTGGAAGGAGGCTTCTCCCGTGCGTCGCCTGACCCGTATCGTTCTTCTCCTCACAGCGGCCCTGTTCACCACACTCCTGTCTGCGAGTGCCGGATCCCGGCCAAGCAGAACGACAGATAACCTCCGTTGGCATATTCAGTTCACCGGCCCACTCGTCGTACCGCGTGATGCCCAGTACGTCTTTCTCGATCTCTTTGAGACTGAAGCGTCCGTAGTTTCGCGTCTTACCCAGCAGGGTAAGCGAGTCATCTGCTACCTCAACGCTGGGGCCTGGGAAGACTGGCGGCCCGACGCCACTGTCTACCCGCAGGAGATCCTTGGCAAGCCATATGAAGGCTGGCCCGGCGAGCGCTGGGTCGATATCCGCCGCCTTGATCTCCTCGCACCCATTCTGCAAGCTCGCCTTGATCTCTGCCGTGCCAAGGGGTTTTTCGGTGTTGACCCTGATAACTTGAACGGCTTCCTCAATGACACCGGCTTCCCGTTGACTGCCGACGACCAACTTCGCTTCAACCGCTGGCTTGCTGCGGAAGCCCACGCACGTGGCCTGGCGATCGGACTCAAGAATGACGCTGAGCAGGCTGCCGAACTTGTCACCGACTTTGACTGGATCTTGGTCGAAAGCTGCGTTGCCGATGGTTGGTGTGCCCTGACAACTCCATTCCGCCAAGCTGGCAAACCGGTCTTTGCCATCGAATACGTGGAGCGCGGAATTCCTAAAGCTCACATCTGCCGTGTTGCCCAGCGCTATGGCCTCAGTGCCCAGCTCAAGCGACGCGAACTCGACGCCTGGTCAAAGCCTTGTTGGCGCTAACCGCGCACCAACTTACCACGGCACACGCACCTGTGCTCAACGTGTGCCCCCTCACCCCTGCTGTCTCCCAGGCTACACAATCGGTCGATAGGCGTCAGCATCAAGCGGTACTTCAATCACAAACGGCACTCCCGCCCGGGTCATCGCCAACGCCTGCTCCACCGCCGCCGTCAGCTCTTCTGCCGTTCGCGCGGCCGCTCCCTCACACCCGCATGCCCGCGCCACAAGGATGCTATCGATCGGCTCAAAGTCCACTCCGTAGCGCGGCAACCCACGGTTCTCCTGACCAAGACGAATCAGTGAGTACGACTGGTCAGCGATGACCAGCACAATCACCGGAGCACCCACTCGCCGCGCCGTCTCCAGCTCCTGGCAGACCATCGAGAAACCGCCGTCTCCCAGAACCGCCAGCACCGGTACCTCCGGCCGCGCCAGCTTCGCCCCAAGCGCTGCGGCAAGTCCATACCCCA
Organism: uncultured Thermomicrobium sp.; assembly: GCA_938028665.1. GTDB lineage: Bacteria > Chloroflexota > Chloroflexia > Thermomicrobiales > Thermomicrobiaceae > Thermomicrobium. Next base: position 7,807 of record CALIMB010000078.1, read on the forward strand.
TCCCCGAGAGCCCGTTCGACACCCAGAACGTCTCCGGATGACGGCTGGGCCAGAATTGACCAAACAGATATTTATGCGAACCAACATCGGTTGTCACGATCGTCTCGGCTGGTAGCAGACCTGCCAGTACCTGCACAATCTGCACCGGCGCCAGCCCTTGCGCCGGAACTCGACTCCGACCTGCTGCAATCGCTTGCCGTTCTGACTGAATATCCCGGAACGGCCTCTCCCAGACGCGTGGTGGCGGAACTTCGTCCAGTGCCCTCAACAGTACCCCATGATCAACCAGGAGTACCTCACGGCGCGGCAGCACGCCAGCTGCCTGCATCGACTCGAGCACCCAGACAATGGGAAGATGCGCGTGCCAGGTCTTGTCAACCTCGACTGGATCAAAACCGAGCCCAACAATCAGGTCAGCCCGTTGCACAACCTCTACCATGAGGTCGTCGATCGCCATGCCGCCAACCACGCCAACAAAGTCGGTTCCCTCATCTTGCTCATCGATGAGCCCCTTGGCTTTCGGCGTCACCGCCACAGGCAACCGCCAGGACCGTAGCCATCGCCGGAGCAGTGACGCCCGTTCCGGCCTCACACCAAGCCCGATGATGATAAGCGGTCGCTCCGCTGCCGCTAGACGACGGGCCAGTTCGTGTGCGGTCCCTCGCGCATCGCTCTCCTGCGCCATCGACGCCGCAGACAGACGGGGCTGACCGGCGCGAAGGAGCGACGCCGGCTGTACCGCATCTTCCGCAGACAAGGTGAGGTAGGCAGGACCCTGTGGCTCGCTCGTGCAAGCCCAAAGTGCCCGCTGCACCGCGCACTGCGGGTCCAGTGGCGTGACGGCCTCTCCATGCTTGACGATGGGGCGATACAACTCATGGAGGGGTAAACGCTGGTGCGTATGGCTTACTGGCCAGCTTGCTGGCAGATCAGCAGTGATCGCCAACAACGGTTCGCGGTCTAGCCAGGCATTGGCTAACGGCAGCAGAAGGTTGGCCGCGCCCGGGCCCAGCGTCGCCACGGCTACCCCAGCAGTCCGACGGAGCTTCCCGTAGACGGCAGCTGCCGTTCCGGCCACCGCCTCATGCCGGCAGAGCGTGAAAGAGACCCCGGCCCGCCGCAAGGCATCGAGAAGAACTAACACCTCGCCACCCGGTAAGCCAAACACCCGATCAACGCCGGCTGCCCGGAGTTCCTGCGCCACCACCTCCGCGACGCTCGGCATTGCACTCCTCCCTTCTCAACAGAACAACAGCCGCATTGTAACCAGGCAGAAGGTTCCGGTAGGCACAAGACACCGCAACCTGTTCCATGGTTCATGCTACCTATCCAGCTACCTTGCGGGGGAATACCTCAGTGGCCAGCTTGACACTCGAGTGAACGCTCTCCCTGAAGGAAGCAAGAACAACATTTCCGCCTTATCAGCGTCCCGTTTCTACCAGCGCACGAGGGATAGAGTTGGACCTGCAGAACTTCTTCAACGCCCTACCTCTTCTCGTCTCTTGCGACCCGAGGAGTCGAAGATCTCCGCTTCTCAGTCATGCCCGACAACCTGGGTCCTTCCATCCCACCCGCATGCGATTCCCTCGGCGCCATTCAACGGCTATCCGACGGCACGCCCTGACCCAGGCGATGCCCATACTAGCTGAAAGCGCCAAGCCCCTCTAATGGTGATACGATTGCCCTGATTCCAGAGCTCCTCAAATACCCGGGGAGCGTGGCCCGTTCAACAGGTGCAAGCAGTCTTCTCATCGTATCCTGATCGCCCAGTGCTTCCGCAGCTTCTTCTCTACTGATGAACACCAGTCCCCCCATGACCGAATAAGCAACTCGTCGCAAAGCCAGCCAAGCCGTACACTTGGCCCGCCATGAGACGGAAGGAGCTACGGGAGGGATCAGATGGCTGAACGGGTCGAAGCAGCTCCCGCCCCCGGAACACGCGAACTCCATGATATCGAGATTGCAGAGGCATACGTCGAGGCACTTCTCGCCCAGGGCGTTTCCTACCTTTTCCTCAATCCCGGCACCGATACGTTCCCGATCCAAGAGGCGATTGCCAAGCGTCGCGCACTGCGACAGCCAGCGCCGGAGGTTGTTCTTTGCCCCTTCGAAGTCCCGGCACTTGCAGCGGCGCACGGCTACTATGCTGTCTCCGGTCGTCCCCAAGCGGTCCTCGTCCATGTTGACGTGGGGACACAGAACCTGGGCGCAATGGTGCACAACGCCCAGCGTGGCCGCGCTGCTGTCCTCATCAGCGCCGGACGTGCTCCCTATACCACCGATCCGAGCATCCGCGGGACCCGCGACGTCTACGTCCACTGGCTGCAGGAACAGCCCGACCAGCACGGCATCGTCCGGAACTACGTCAAGTGGGATTATGAACTTCGCCGTCCTGACCAAGTCGGCGAGGTGGTCACTCGGGCCTACCAGATTGCGGAGAGCGACCCTCCTGGCCCGGTCTATCTGACCTTGCCGCGTGAGGTGATCATGGAGCGGGTTGAGCGGGTGCGTATCCTCGACCCACGCCGCTTTCCGCCCGCTCGCCTTGGTGCTGGCGATCCTGACCTCCTCCGCCGGGCTGCCGAGCTCCTCGTCCGCGCCGAACGACCGCTTGTCCTTACCGCCGCGAGTGGCCGCTCGCGCGTTGGCTGGGACGGACTCATCGAACTCGCCGAACTCCTTGCCCTCCCCGTCATCGAGTGGCGGACGCGGGCTAACTTCCCAGCTGACCATCCCCTGCACCAGGGTTATAACTATGGGCTCGAGCATGGTCTTACCGAAGCCGACGTCATCCTGATCCTTGACCACGACGTGCCATACATCCCGACGCGAACACTTCCCCCCGCAGATGCCACGGTCATCCAGATCGACCTCGATCCCATCAAAGAGCGCATCCCGCTGTGGAGTTTCCCGGTCGATCTCCCAATTCGCGCCGATACCGGCGCAGCCTTACCGTCTCTTGCTGCAGCCGCGCGCGATCTTCTCACCCAAGCAGACCACCGCCGTATCGAGGAGCGTCGTCAGCGTCTTGCCGCCGCCTCGGCCGCCCGACGTGCCGAGTGGCGACAACAGGCCATTGCTCAGTCCACCACGCGCCCGATCACCGTCGAATGGCTTGGCTACTGCCTTGAGGAATTCCGGCGCGAAAACCCAGACCTCCTTATAATCGACGAGGCGATCACTAGCCAGGTCCCACTCTTCTGCCAGATCCAGTCCACCACCTTCGGAAGTTGGTACCAGAGTGGCGGATCTGGTCTCGGCTGGGGGCTCGGCGCGGCGATCGGAGCCAAGCTTGCCGCACCTGATCGCACCGTGCTCGGCTTGATCGGCGATGGCTCTTTCCTCTTTGGTGCCCCAGAAGCGAGTCTGTGGATCGCACAGCAGGCCAAGGCTCCGATTCTCATCGTGATTCTGAACAATGCCTGTTACAACGCCACCAAGCACCCGCTCGTTGCAGCATACCCAGAGGGATATGCTGTCAAAACCGGCGACTTTGTCGGTATCGAACTTGCTCCCACCCCGCGCTTCGATCTCCTCGCACAGTCGGTCGATGCCTACGGCGAACGCGTGGAAGAACCTGCTCACATTCTCCCCGCTCTACGGCGCGCACTCACGCACGTCCGCAACGGCCAGTCGGCCGTGCTCGATGTCATTCTCGCCAGACCCTGAGATCGCAGGAGCACGGTGCTGACCCGCGTAGCGCTACCAGCGAGCCCCCCAGCCTGTCGCCCCGTTGGAGCACGGTGAGCACCTCGCTGGTGTGTGATATCCTGACACCAGCCCTCTTGCAGATACACAACTACGTTACCCTCCAGCAGTAGCGTGGACCACGGAGAGGGGAGCATCTCTTGTAGGTACCCAAGTGCACCACCTCGCGAAGCCACCTCGTGGCAAGGTCGTTCCGACGAAGGGATGTTCGGTCAGCTGGCAGTGGAAAAGCGCCTTCGCCTGTACCTCCTAGCAAAGCGTGGCAGAGGGTTGAGCGGCATACGTCGTCACACGGTGAGCACGATTCTGGGATCGTAGCTGCGAAAGCCCGGCAGGCCTGCAGCGTGAACCCACGGTCGGTTGGCACCGATCGCTTCAGGGCACCTCTCGAGCATAGGCGCAGGTGGTACGTCGAGGCACGTGGCTTGGGTCAAATAACCACTTATCGAGCGTTGGCACGCTGCTTGGTCTGGGCAGCTCCTGGTAACCAATGGTGCGGAGGAACACACACTGCTTCTGACCAGCACCGTTGCCCACTGATGTCAATGCGGCAACCAGCTCGTCACTTCGGTACTCGGCCGAACGAACGATCCTCGTCAGTTCAGGGACCCAGCAGCCTGGCACCTAGCCAAAGAGTGCCTTAGCTTCTCATCTGGCCTCTCTGCAAGACGACCTGACGTTCGCGTGTCGCGCCCGCTTACGGATGGGTAGTTGCCAGCAACTGTCTTCGGTTGCTTGAGGCAGCGTCCAGGTCCGACTTTCTCGCCGCTCCAGAAACGTGAGCACTTGCACCACAGAAATGAAGCCGACTTCCCCGCCTGTCGGGTACGTCGGAACGGTAAAACCCCAAGAGCTTGGGATCTCAGTCCCAATACCAAGCGCTGCGGCATCTTCTACAGTTCAGCGATGGTCGGCGAAGTGCACAAGCGAGCCATTTCATTGTCGAATCTCTTAACCGCGAACTAGACAGACTGAAGACCAGATTCCGACTGTCTCCATTCTTCACTTCCTGTCACGCTGGAGCGCTTCCCGGAGAGAACTTTGCCTTGCCCTGCCTGCCGTCTTACCTTCCCAGTCGCCTCGTTGACACTCACCGAGCGCTTCTGTCCATCTTGGAGACGGGGCTCCGCTCCATTCTCCTACTGCCAGGTTTGGTGTGCAGCAGAAGTATCATGTGATTATAC
>CALIMB010000079.1 GCA_938028665.1 uncultured Thermomicrobium sp.
AAAAGGTATCGCCAGGGCGCCATTGCTCTGTGGTATAGCGGGAAACGGGGTGAGAGGGCTTGTGCATACCCTGCGAGTTGTGCAGCTTCGGTCGATCTTCCGGTCGTCATTGGGGTGGTTGATACAGCAGAGTGGATGGCAGGTGTTTTGCCGAAACTCGTCTAGATGGTTCATGAGGGACTCATCATCATGGTGGACTGCAGGATCATTGCCGATCGATCGGCGGGTCAGCGAGGCAAGGTGGCTGGAGGAACAGGGTGCTGAGGTAGAGGGTTTCACGGGTTCCCGGGAGTGTGCGAGAATTGCGGTGCGTCACCGGATGGATCTTTTCCGTAAGTGAACGGCGGGGGACGCGGAGTGGACGAGGCGCAGCGGTTGCTGCATTATCTCGCGGAGCACTATACCGGCCGTGAGGAAGCGAAAGATCTCGAGCGGAGCTCGGCGGGGCTCGAGGAACACGAGATCGCCGCTGAGCAGCGGCGTGTCATGCGGCGAGAGCATCAGCTTGCTGAAAAACTAGCGCGTGCGTTCCAGCGGGGGCTGCGCCGGGCCTACGCGGCGTACTTGGCCGGGGGAAACGCGATCACGCTTGATGACCGCAAGCGCGATGAGAACGAGATGGCCGAGGCACTGATCCACTTTCTCGTTGGCACGGGCTTGGCGAAATCGACGACGCGCGAAACTGAGCCGCTGCATTATCTCTACATTATCGCAGTTGACTGGGATGCCTTAGCCCGCGTAGCGCGGGAAGCACAGATTGACTTGGCAGCACTGCTTGAGGTTCACTGACGGATGGGTGAGCACGAAACGGCGCGAGCAGCAGTACCAGCTCGCGACGAGCGGCTCGAGCAAGCAATGGCGTCGCTTGGGATCCGCTTTCGGCACCCGCACCTGCTGCGCCAGGCGCTCACCCATCTTTCCTATGTTCATGAGCGGAGTCGCAGCCTCCGTACAGCGGTGGAAGAGGCTAACGAGCGACTCGAGTTCCTGGGAGATGCAGTACTTGAGCTTGTGGTGAGCGAGTTTCTCTACCGACGCTTTCCGAATGCCAGCGAAGGTGAATTGACTGCGTATCGCGCTGCGCTCGTCCGCACACCGACGCTTGCTCGCTGGGCACGGCGACTGGGGTTGGAATCGTTACTGTATCTTGGACGCGGGGAGGAACCACGACCCGGGCGACCAGTCCGAGAGCGCATTCTGGCTGGGGCCTTTGAAGCGGTCTTGGCCGCGATCTACCTAGATCGCGGGATTCGGGCCACGCGAGCCTTTTTGCAGCGGCTGCTGATGGAGGAAGCGGACGGGCTTATCACTGTCGGTCAGGATGAGAACTACAAGGGGAGACTCCAGGAGCTCACCCAGGAACGGTTGCATATCACGCCGGTTTACCGCACCATTGCGGTGACGGGACCGGCGCACCAGCGTACGTTCACGGCCGAGGTGCTAATCGGGGAGCGTCCGTACGGAGTCGGGCACGGTCCCAGCAAGCGCGCAGCCGAGCAGGAGGCTGCACGGCGTGCACTCGAACGATTACGGATGGAGGGGATCGGCTGACCAAATGGGTGGACTCTACGACCAACTGACGATCTTCGGCGGGAACTCGAATCCTGAACTCACCCGGGCTATCTGCTCCTATATTGATATTCCTCCCGGACGAATTGAGGTCTTTAAGTTTAGTAATGAGAACATCTTCGTTCGTATTGGAGAGAGTGTTCGTGAGAATGATGTCTTTGTCATTCAGTCATTCTCAAGCCCGGTAAATGAGAGCATCATGGAATTACTCATTATCATCGATGCATTGAAACGTGCCTCTGCCGGACGGATCACGGCGGTGATTCCTTACTATGCCTATGGCCGAACGGACAAAAAGGACCAGCCACGTGTGCCAATCACTGCGCGGCTGATTGCCGATATGATCACCGTCGCGGGGGCAGACCGAATCCTCACTGTCGACTTGCATGCTGGTCAGATCCAAGGATTCTTCAATATTCCTGTGGATGAGATGACAGCACTCCCGATCTTGGCACGATACTTTCAAGAGAAACGTCTTCAGAACACGGTTGTCGTCTCCCCAGACCTGGGAAGTACAAAGCGTGCGCGTAATTTCGCTGAGGAACTCAATGCGCCGCTCGCCATTATCGAAAAGCGGCGAGTTGGTAATGATGACCGGACCGAGGTCTTGAATCTCATCGGATCGGTGGACGATGCTCAGGTCATCTTGATCGACGACGAGATCGATACGGCTGGATCAATTACTCAGGCTGCAGAGCTCTGCATCGCTTGTGGTGCTCGCGAGGTGTATGCGGCCTGCACGCATCCGGTCCTCAGTGGCCCAGCAGTCGAACGCCTCGCATTGAGTCCAATTAAGGAGATTGTCGTCACCGATACCATTCCGTTGCCGCCACAGAAGCGACTAGACAAGATCACTGTCCTTTCGGTAGCACCGCTCCTTGGGGAGTCGATCCAGCGAATCCACACAGGAGCAAGTGTCAGTCTGGCTTACCGGAGTGCTGCGCGTTTACCTCTCCGCTGAACACGCCATCCACTCGCGGAGGCACAATCGAGAGTGTTCTGGAGCCCGACTTTTTCGGATGCGAAAGGCGAGATCGCTGGGACGAGTACAGTCGTTCTTGAGGGCCGACAGCGGTCGCCGCCCAGCCGGTAGAGTGCTAACATTGGCCCTCCGAACACCGCCGGGACTGTGGCGCTTGCTGAAGCTACGGCCAGACACTTTGCTGCGTCGAGGTTGGGATGGAAACGGTTGCTCAGAGCAGGCTCCAGCTCTCGGTCGCTTGGTCTACAAAGTCCGTCGCCCTAGCGGCAGCGAGGAGCTATGAGGTGAAGCTCCGCTCTCTGGGTGAGCAAGGCTGATGGCTATGGCGATCGACAAGCTACGTCCAGGGGATGAAAGAGCCATACCGCTAAGCAAAAGACGCTCATGCTGCAGCTAGTCGTCGGCCAGGAACGTGGTGGGTGGAGATCCGGGTTGCTGCTTGACGATACAAAGGGAGACATGGAACGATTCTCGAGCGCTGGGGCAGGCAGGTAGCTGGTGGGGTGTGAAGGATGTCCCGCTCTCCCTTCCGGTCTCCGAGACGGCGACGCAACCTTGGCCCACTGCTTGCCGGTTTCGTTGCCTTTTTCGTCGTGACAGGAGGCCTAGTCGCGGTAGCACTTGAGTATGGAACAGCAACCCGTGGGACGAACCGGACTACCGCGGGTTCCCCTGCGGCCATGGTAGCTTCTCCCCGACGAGAAAGCCCCCAAACGGCCAAGGAAGCGGCCGAAGCCTTTCTGCGCGCTTGGCAATCGAGTGACTACCGAGCAATGTATGCACTGATTTCTCGCGCAGCGCAGCAACAGATTGATGAGGACTCGTTCGTCGCGCGGTACGAAGGCATCGCTCGTGAGATTGGTCAGCGGTCAATCGAGATAACGCTCGGTGAACCGCTTCCGGGCACCATGCGGTTTCCCATCCATGTGGTTCGGGAATCTACCCGCGTTGGTCAGCTTGAGGAAGATAACGCCATACCGGTGATTCGCGAGGAAGATGGGTACCGGATTGACTGGACGCCCTCACTTATCATTGCGGATCTCGGCGATGGCCGAGTGCGGTGGATTCCGACAGTACCGCAGCGGGGGAGGATCCTGGACCATAAGGGGAGGTCGCTGGCTGAACTGGGCTTTGTCAATAAAATCGGGGTGATTCCGGGACAGATTCAAGATGAGAAGCTGCTTCTCGAGCGGTTGAGCCAGCTTTTGAGTGTGCCACCGGAAACAATTCGGCAGCGGTACGCTGGTGGGCAACCGGATTGGTTTATGCCTATCGCAACGCTTCCAGATCCACTGGATCCCCAACTGTTGGAGCAGCTCGCCGGAATTCCTGGTGTCGTTGTCCGCCAGTGGCCGGAACGTGTCTATGCACTGGGGCCAGCTGCGGCCCATGTCACCGGGTATCTCTCCGAGGTATCTGCCGATGAACTTCAGACACTGGCTGAAAAAGGGTACGAATCTGGCGATCGGATAGGCCGAACCGGGATCGAAGCCTGGGCTGAAGACTGGCTCCGTGGGCGACGAGGAGGGCGCCTTGTCATCATTGGTCCTGATGGGCGCGAGCGACGTGTACTGGCCGAGAAACCTGCCCAACCAGCCGCTGATGTTGTCACCACGATCGATCGTGATCTCCAGCGCGCAGCCTACGAAGCGCTCGGTGATCGAGTTGGAAGCGTTGTGGCCATCGATCCCCGGACGGGAGCAATCCGCGCGCTTGTCAGCCGTCCGAGTTTTGACCCGAATCGTTTCATCCTTGGTCTCCGCCCAGAAGAGTGGCAGGCATTGAATGACGAGCAGCAGCGGCCGCTCCTGGATCGGGCAATCGGGGTTGGCTATCCAACCGGCTCGACCTTTAAGATTGTGACCATGGCCGCAGGCATGGAGTATCTTGGGCTTGATGCGGAGCACCCGTTCGATTGTCCGCCCACGTTCAGCTTGCCGGGGAGTACAGTTGTCTGGCGCGATTGGAACCCGCAAGGGCAAGGACGACTGACACTCCACACGGCGCTGGTTCAGTCCTGTAATACAGTCTTCTTTCAGGTGGGGGCAGCGCTTGACGAGCGTGATCCCAATTTGTTGCCACAGATGGCACGGGCTTTCGGCTTTGGTTCGGAGACCGGATTGGCTGAACTTCCAGAACATCCCGGTCTTGTTCCGGATCCGGCCTGGAAATTGCGCGAGCGCGGTGACTACTGGGCCCGCGGTGACGCAGTCAATCTTTCCATCGGACAAGGGTTCTTCCTCGCTACACCACTTCAGGTCGCGGACGCCTATGCGGCTGTTGCCAACGGAGGCAGGCTGTGGCGGCCGTACGTTGTGGAGCGCGTTGTTGCCATCGATGGGAGCGACCTCCTGCAAACAGAGCCGAAGGTACGGGGCACGCTCACCGTTTCGGCGGAGCATCTCCTAGCCATTCGGGCCGCCTTGCGCGATGTTGTGGCTCGACCCAATGGGACAGCCTACAGTGCCTTCCAGGGCTTTCCCTTGCCCGTTGCGGGGAAGACGGGAACGGCTGAGTCGGGACGTGAGACTCCGCATGCTTGGTTTGTGGCCATCGCACCAGCTGATCACCCTCAGCTCGTCCTCGTGGTACTGGTTGAGCACGGTGGTGAGGGCTCACGAGTTGCAGCACCGATTGCACGACAAATTCTCGATGCTGCAGTTCAGAGTGGTTACTTCGATTGAACCGGTTGCCGGATCGGGTGAGGGATTCCCATTGTGATGTCAAATTGAGGTGGGTCCGCTCTCAGAATGAGATCACGTCCCAGGTGTCGCAGGATGGCTCGGGCAACGCGCAACCCGGCCAGTGCCGTTGCAGGAATGGACTGGCCTGGAAAGACGCTATCCCCCACAAGCCAGAAATGAGGAGCTAGTACAGTTGGCCAGGATGCACGGAGGTGAACCTGGGGGAATCCCCCTACCCACCCAAAAGGTCGGCGCGTGAAACGAGCAAAGGTGAGCGGAGTTCCGGGAAGAACCATGCGAACCGCCTCAGGAAGCCAGGGAAGAGCAGTCGCCGCTGTTTCGAGAATCCGCTCTTGATAGCGGGATTTTTCGGCCTCGTAGGCAACACGATCGCGCATGGCGAACTCCCACCAATGCTGGTAGTTCGTATGCGTGCTTATGGTGGCAACCCGTCGACCGGATGGTGCACGCGTCGTGTCCCAGGCAGGACTCAACGAGACGAAGACCGAATTTCCCTCGCCCAGCGGACCGGGTCGTAGTATCTGATGATGCAGCGGTGCATCCGGCGGTATCTTTGCAGCATCCAGACTGACATAGAGGACAAAAGCACCCCACCCGGCTGGCGGTTTCTCAGTCCGCTTCCGGAGCCAGCTGGGAGCCTCTTGCCAGAGTCGCGTCAGGGCCCAAGGAGTGACGTTTGCAATCACCACGTCGGCGGAAAGCTCAAGTCCGCGCTGAGTGCGAATCTGCCATCCCTTCGAGCCGGCGCGGAGGTGCGTGACCTCCTGCCGATAGAACACCGTTCCACCATGCTCTTGGATGCTCTGTGCGAGCACGGAGGCGATCGCGCCGATACCGCCGGCTACCTCAACCACACCGCTTCTCGGCAAATCGAGGGCTGCTGCGCCATAGAGTGCAAAAACATCTTGCGCCGTTGCCTGCGCGCTGATCAACAGTTGGGCGTCGATGAACTGGCGAAACCGAGGATCAGCGGGCAGATGGTGCGCCAGGGGAGTGAAAAGATCAACAAAGAGGCTCGGCGGAGGCCGTCGTTCTACCATCCAGGACAGAGCGATGCGCGCGGCTTCTCCCCATGTGCGGAGAGTACGAGGGCGAACTTCGGGAAGGCGAAGAGCAAAGTCCCAGAGGAGAGTGGCCGTGGTCTCTTGCCACTGCCAAAAGGGCAAACTCTTGGGAAAGACTTCAGCATACGTGGTCCATCGTCGGTCATCTCCCCAGCGTTCAACGACCGTGCCGTCCGGCAGATGAACGACCATTGCCAAGGTGGTAGGTCGGACAGGCCAGGACGGAATGCCTGCTGCCCGACCTAGGAATTGCATCGGCTGTCCAGGGCCAAAACCGGCCGCCAACGTGGCACCAGCGTCAAACCAGTGACTCTGGTAGCGAAATGTCCCGGCACAGCCTCCCGGATAAATGTGAGCTTCAAGCACAGTGACATCGAGTCCCGCATGTGCCAGAGCTGCTGCTGCGCTGAGCCCACCAATACCAGAACCGATCACCGCAACAGAAGAGTTTTTCATCCCTTCTCCTTCCTTGTCCTCGGGCGATTCGGTGTTGACGTGCTGACGGCGGCAAACCAAGCGAGAGAGCGCTCTCGTGCCGCGTCATACTCGATGAGAGGAGCGGGATAGTGGCGACCGATGATGCAGCCCGCGGCGTGTTGTACCAACGGTGGCATTCGCCAAGGAGCTGCAAGAAACTCTTGTGGCACCAGTGCGAGTTCTGGGATCCATTGACGAATCCAGTTTCCGGTTGGATCGAACAGTTCCGCTTGGCGCATTGGATTGAAGAGACGGAAGTACGGTGCAGCATCCGTACCCGTGCCGGCTGACCATTGCCAACCTCCAACATTCGCTGCCACATCACCATCGAGGAGCTCGCGCCGAAAGTGCCGTTCCCCGTGCCGCCAATCAATGAGGAGCAGTTTGGTCAGGAAGTTCGCGACAATCATGCGGGCCCGATTACTCATCCACCCCTCAGTTCTCAGCTGTCGCATAGCGGCGTCGATGACGGGAAAACCCGTGTTCCCTTCCCGCCAGGCATCGAGATGGGAGGGTATTCCTGGCCACTTCAGGGTGCGAAATGCTGCGCGCATACTCAGACGAGCGCTCTCTGGAAAAGCTGCAAGGAGATGGTGGTAAAACTCGCGCCAGACGAGCTCATTGAGCCAGGCGCGGGCTCCCTCCGCAGTTTCTGGATTTTCCAGGTACGACTGTGCCTGACACCAGGCCTCCCGCACACTGAGGAGACCGAAGCGAAAGTACGGTGAAAGCTGCGAGGTGCCACTGCCATCCAGCAGATTGCGCTCCTTGCTGTATGAAGCAAGGCGAGTGTGGAGAAAGTGACTGAGCCGGCGACGAGCCTCCGCTTCAGTTGGTGGGAAGGAGCCCGGTAGCGGACCGGAAGGATGGGGTAGAGGATCACTCCACACCTCTGGGAGCGGTGGTAGTTGCATTGGAGCCGGATACAGGTCGGTGAGAACAGGCTGACGAAGTTTCCACCAGGACCGTGCAAACTGGCTGTAAACGGTGAATGGCTTCCCAGTCTCTGCACGGATGGAACCGGGTGCATGGATGGTGAGGCCTGGAGTAAGGACCAGTGGCGCAACCAGCGCTACTTCTGTGTCTCGGCGCTGCGCGTACGGTGTGTAATCTGCTTCAGCGACCACAATACTGGCGTGAGACTCTTTCACCAGCTGTGGGACAACTTCTCGGGGATCACCGTGGCGAACCACAAGGCGACTGCCTCGGCGCTGGAGTTCTGTGTCAAGACTGCGAAGGGCATGGAGGAGAAAACGTATGCGCCTTTCACTGCGGGCCGGATGTGCAATGAGGTGAGGGTCGAGGACAAAGAGTGGGATAACGTATTGCGCAGAACACAGAGCTTGATGCAGTGCCTGATTATCATGTAGGCGCAGGTCGCGGCGGATCCACCAAATTGCCACTGTCACAGGAGTATTCCTCTCCGTTTGGTCGTTGAGCAGGAGTCGTTGATGGCGTCGCAATTTAAGGCCGCGGCTTCCTCCGTCCGCATGGCCAGCGGCTCACTCGGCACTCGGGTAGCAGCAGTGGTGAATCTCTCTGCTCATGACACAAGGTACCGACCTTAGTAGTGGATGCTGACTACTGACCCGATATGTAGGAAGTTCCAGAACCACTCAGCGTCACTATTCTGGAGACCGACACAACCGTTGGACGTGAAGTTGCCAAACTGTGAGGGCGGCGTCCAGTAGTTTCCGTGGAGTGCATAGCCACCCGCTTTGAAGTACTGTGTGAACTGCACGTTCGTGAGATAGTAATAGCCCGGTGAGCCCGGCGGGATTCCAACGGTGGCAGCGTCCATCGTTTCATTGCGAACGCGATAGAAAATCTGGAAGACTCCGACGGGTGTTTTGCCATCCCGTCCTGCAGTGATGATCGCCACGTAGACTGGCCGGTCACCGTCATAGGCGACGGCGTAGAAGGAGCGGAGACTCACATCAACCCAGTGACCACCGAACCGTTGTGGTGGGATATCTGGAACCAGTGGTTCGACCCAAGCGGCCGCGATGTAACGACCATCCCCGACGTCGTACCAAATCGGATTACCCTCGACTGGATCACCAAGAGTCAGGCCCCGGATCGGCACCGGGTGGCGTGCATATGTCCAGGCGAGGATGGACGCGTTGTTGCTCGGGGCACTGCGGATAGCTAGTGTCCTTGCAGTCACACGCCCAAAGACGGCACCGTCATCGGTGGCCACAGCCCGTGACCATCGGTAGTCCAAGAGTTGCGGTGGAACCTCGATGGCGTCCGGACGCTTCGTGACTGGACGGGTGTCAACGCCACGTGCCTGGGCGTACTGCGCACCCAGCCGACCGAGGAGAACCTCGAATGGAGTTCCCACATTCTCTGGGTGATACTCAAAGCGTGCTCGTTCGAAGTACTGCACTGTGTAGAACTGTCCCGTGTCGGGATTCCATTCGGTGAACTCTTCTGAAATAGGGTAGCCAAAGGTATAGAGGCCGCCGTTCGCTTCCCAATAGGCTTTAAAGCCATATGCGAGTGTGTGACCAGTCTCTGGGAAGTATCGCCGCTGGAGATCACTGTTGGCGATCTGTGGGTCGATCTGGATAGGGCGAAAAGCTGCTTCTTCACGCCGGGATGCGGCGATCCAATTGCCGAGAAGGGTTGCCAGGACGACATAGCGTGTTCCCTGGTGCTGTGGATGGTATTCAAAGCGCGCTCGCTCAAAGTACTGGACTACCATGCCGTCCTGCGTAAATGGTTCGGTGATAGGAAAGCCAAAGGTCATGAGCCCCCCGTTACTTATCCAGGCCCAAAGGAAGTCACCGCTCAGGTGGTGCCCCGTCTGTGGGAAGTACAGCACGAGTTGATGCCAGCCGGCGGCAGCCATGGGCCGGGTTGTCGGGGCAGTGAGCGAGAGCAGAAACAAGCCAAGTAACGCCACCGAACCGGAGACCAAGCGCCGTGCCATCCGTTACCCCTTCCCTGCCCTGCTGGAGGGTTCAATGGGGAGCTCACGAGCCCCCGTCTCTACTTAGTCTAACGCAGTATCGTAACGGTCGGTTCCATCGCCGTTAGGATGGGGCGGTGAACTCGCGCAGCTGCGCCGCATATTGGTCCGTTGTCCACTGCACAATACCGAGGTTTGGGCTAAACCAGAGTGAACTATTGAGGTAAGAGAGCACAAGCCTCGGTGGGTCACTGGTCTGGAGGGTGAGGCGCCACGCGGGCACGACGCCGTAGGGTGTTCCAACGAGCGTCTGCTCGTCTACCTGGACACGAAGGGTCAAGGTGTGTGCGCTTACCCGGGTTGAGAGATAGGTGACCGTCGTTTCCTGGATGTTTCCTTCGAAGAGGTCGCCAGCGCTGAGAAGATGTAAGGGCGGCCAGAAGACAACCATCTCGACAAAGGTGCCTGCTCGGGTGTAGCGTTCCCACCCGCAGAGTGCGATCCCGTTCTCCGTGACTGCCCAGTAGGTAATCCAGCGGCTTGACCCCCGAAGTTCCTCACGGGCAACAAGCTCAGAACCAGCGATAAAACTCTCGATCGGCCCACTGACCTGCCAGATCTCATCGAAGCGGCTACTTGATCCGAAGACTGCCCGTGTGCCTGGCCGCAAGCCGAAGTATCCGGCGCTCGGGTGCATACGGACCGGCGGCGTGAACTGGTAGCGCCAACGCCAGTAGTGCAGGCCAATGTTTCCCATTTCTACCTGCCAGCCAGGAGGGTTACTCGGTGTGTACGTTAGGATACGGCGCTCATATGGCTGAACCAGTACCCAGGTCGGTTCGTTGCGGAGACGCACCTGGACCCAGAAGGGGTCGGCAATCGGATAGCCGAGCACGAAAAGCCAGTCGAACAGCGGGTCGGCTGGTGCCGGGTTACCATCACGCCAGACGAGTCCCGGCTGTGTCATAAAAGCCCAAAAAGCTTGCGGGATGTTGTAACCGACTAGTTCGCCTACCGGTCCGGCGTACGTAATGTAGCGAACGAACGTCGCTCCGGGATCGCTCGCCGCTTCTGGCCGCTCCTGCCAGCCTTCTGCCGTGAGCCAACACGTCACTGCTTGGCCGGTTCGATCCGGTTGTGCTTGATCGATGACAGTAGCTAAGTCAGCATAGGTGGGGAAGGAATTGTCGGGATCGCCTGCAATTGCAATTCGTGCCCCGCTGCCAGCATTGAGGAACAGTGCGTCGCCGAGCTGGATCGTGCCACTGATCAGTTCGCGGGTCAGCAGTCCTCCGGTAACATACCAGGGTGAGGCCGGGTCCTCGGAGGGATGCGTCAACTCCATACGTCCCTTGTCGAAGTACTGGACAAGACGAGAACGTTGCGGCGACTCCTGATACCACTCAGTCAATGGGCCACTGAGCGGTGCCGGCCCCCAGATCCAAGAGCGCTGGGTGACTCCCGCAGCAACGGGGCGATCGACGTATTCCCAGCGTGCGGCGAACGCTGGATCTGCAAACAGTGGCTCAGCATGTGCTGGGGGAGGAGATAGTTGCGACTGGCTGAGCACGCCGACCAGAACAAGGAAGCAGAACCATCGCGTGGAATCACTCGTCACTTTCTCCTCCCCTCACACCCGAACTTGCAATCCATCGTACGCCAAGGCGACCCCGTCAGGCAGCAGATCGCTCCACTTGGCATGGACGACCTCGTGACTCACATGGGTCAGGTAGCTTCGCCTCGGTCCGATCTCCTCGATAATGGCCAAGGCCTCCGCCAAGCTCAGGTGCGTTGGGTGCGGTCGATCGCGTAGCGCGTTCAGCACCAGAACCTCAACACCCTGGAGCAGCGCAAGCGATGTGGGCGGTATCGTTTTCGCATCGGTGATGTAGGCAAGCGGCCCGCAGCGGAATCCGTAAACCGTCCAACTGCCGTGCAGAACCGGTACCGGGATAATGGGGTAACCGAAAAGCTCAAAGGGACCGTCGAATTCATGCAGGTGCACGTCTGGTTTTCCACCGTAGAACGGTAATGGATTGCTGAACGCGTACGCGAAGCGTGTGCGGAGTTCGCGCGCTGTTGTAGGATCCGCGTAGACTGGTAAGGGGGCTTGCGCGAGGTAGTTGAACTGGCGGAGATCATCGAATCCTCCGACATGGTCGGCGTGGGCGTGGGTAAACAGGACGGCGTCAACACGGGTCAATCCGCAGGCAACTGCCTGGAGCCGGAGCTCCGGTGCAGTATCGATGAGGATGTTCCGTTCGCCGAGATGCAGGACAGCCGAGCAGCGGGTACGTCGGTCGCGCGGGTCGGCCGACGTACAGGCGTGGCAGTGACAACCGATCACCGGTATTCCGTTCGAGGTTCCTGTTCCCAGAAAGGTCAGTCCCAGCAGCCGCATCGTCTTGCTTGCTGGTCCCCTCTCCCAGCGAAGTTGTGGCTCGCGGAGGACCAGCCTCCCCTCCGGACCGGTACCGATGATACTCGTTTTCTCTCTCGATACTGTCGATCGTGTTGATGAGCGCGGTAGCGCAGGCGTCGCTGTAGGGTTAGAAGATGAGCGATCGCAGGCTGCGTTGGCTGAGCCGGGGGAAAGTCATATCGCAAGAGGGGGCAGCGCGTAGCCTCGATACCGCTCTGCTCTCCTGCCTTGACCAATTGGCAGACTTGGTCGTACGCACTCCGGTCGAGGAGCTGGCCTGGAGCCACGTCGTCGAACTCGTGCGACAGGCTCTGACGAGCGATCTGGTTCGGCTCTGGACTTACCGTTCGGAAGAAGGACTTCGTCTCCTGGCTCAGAGTGGTGAAACGACGGAGCTTCCCAGGGGAGCGACTCGTCCAGCCCCGCTGGGCTTCGAGAATCTACCACCGCGAATGCTCGTCACCGGCTCCCTCGCTGGTACATCGTGGGAAGCGGTGCTCAGCCACGAGGATGAAACTGAGTTCTGGCGGGAAAAGATCGCGCAGGTCCTCGTGCTGCCGCTTCATGTTGGAGGGCGTGTCGTGGGCCGGCTGGATGTCGGCCGTCGACTCGCGCAGGCGTTCGCTGAACCGGACCGTGCGCGTGCGGTGCTCCTGGCTGGACTGTTGGGGGCGCTCATTGGCCAACTCGTGGGCCGTCCAGAACCTGCTGCACTTGAACGAGCGGCGCTTCTCCTCCGGGACGCACTCGCCACGGCCACCAGCGCACGCGAAGTGACTGTGCGTCTCTTGGAGGCGGTGCGCTGGCGGAGCCGTGCCGAGACCATGCTGCTTGTAGGCTGGACGCGCGAGGAGCGGGCAGAACTGGTAGCGAGTGTTGGTGCTCCGGGAGTGCAGCCTGACCCGGCTGCCTTCGCCAGTGCTCGCGTCACCGCGATGCTGCGCGAGGTATTGCTACAAGGGCGAGTTCAAGCGTGGCGTGAGGGAACAGAAGTCGGCTTACTCTTCCCCACAGGCGTCTCCTCGGTCCTTGCGCTGCCACTTCCAGAGCAGGTAGAGACGACACGCGGGCTTATTCTCGCCGCCTGGCGTGCGAGTGATGCGGAAGGGGAGGAGGAGGCACGTGCACTCTTGGCATTCCTTGCAGCCGACTTTGTGACGCTCCTTGTTCTGATTGAGGGTGAATCACGACTTTCTGGTCTGCGTGCACGCACTCAGTGGTTAGAGGAGGTTGTAGGGGCACTTGTTGCGCAGGGTCATCCAGCAGCGGTGGCTCGCGCAGTTTGGCATCTCCTGGCTGAACGCTTTGCTGTCTCGGCGGTTGGACTTGTTCTCCGCCAAAATGCCGAACTTACCTGGCTCTGGGTGGTTGCTGGGAAATCACAGTTGGCTCGTCAGGAAGGCGCTCGGGAATCACCTCTTGCGCCGCATCTTCTGGAGGGGCGAGTGACGCGCGTCCCTGCGGAGCAGTGGGAAGAGTGGCGCTCGGTCCTGCCGCAGGGTGTCCGACCGGCGACCGGGGTTGTCGCTCCCTTGCCGCATGGCGAGGGAGCTGTGGTTGTGTTGAGCGAAGGAATGTTGAAACCGGAGATCGAGGGCTGGCTAGCGTGCCTCGCAGAGGCGATCGGCGCGCATGTGCGGGAACTCAGCCAGCGTCTCGATGAGAGCGTGGTTGAGGAGCGTCAAGAACGTGCGCTGGTGGACACACTGGCAACGGAAGAGCGGGAACGGCGTGAACTCGTCGAGGTGATCCATGACCGAGTTCTGCAGGGATTAGCTTCTAGTCTCTACCGCATCGAATTCACCTTGCGGCGAGCTGAGCAGCAAGCGATCGAACAGACAGTGCTTGAACTCGAGCAGGTGCGAGACCTGCTGGCGGATCAGATTGCGGTGCTACGAGATACAATCTTCCGGATCCGGCCTGCATCCTTGGACCATCTTGGCCTTGTGGCTGCACTGCGTGACTACTTGTCCCAACTTGAGCGTACAAGGGGGATCGAGGTCGAGTTCTTGGGTGAGCTGCGTGAGCGTCCTGCACCGGAAATTGAAGAGCGACTCTATCGTGTTGTGCAGATTGTGATTGAGCAGGCACGGCTACCTGCTGGAATCAGGCGACTTGCCATCCGTTTGCGGCAACGGCAGGATGGGACGATACTGCTTGTGATCGCCGATGACGGGCGGTGGTCAGGGCAGGAGGACTGGGAACGTCTCCCTGGAATTGCGCTCGCTGAGGAATGGGTGCGCCTCAGTGGGGGGACGATCCAAGCCACCGGTATAGCTGACGGCGGGACTACCGTAGCGATGACGATGCCGATTCCTCGTAGCTGAACTTGATCACGAAATAGGACGATCCGGGGATGACAAATGGGTGGAGAGTGGGGTTGAATGGAGCAGGGGTTGAGCTGTCCTTGAGCACGACCACGACAGGTGAGCGGGAGCGAGCAATGGCAGGCCAGCAGCGAATTCGAGTGCTCATTGTCGACGATCATGATCTCTTTCGGGAAGGGCTCCGGCAGCTGATTGAGAGTGACGAGACGATTGAGGTGGTGGGAGAGGCGGCGAACGGCCGGGCAGCTTTACGGCTTGTTGCCGAGCTCCAACCGGATGTGGTGCTCATGGATATCAACATGCCCGGCATGGATGGGATCCGAGCAACCGAGGCGATTGTCCAGCAGCACCGTCGTGTACACGTCATCATGCTCACCATGTACGACGATGAGGAGTATGTGTTGCACGCCATCCGTGCCGGAGCACGGAGCTATCTCGTCAAGAACAGTAAACCGGAGGAATTGCTCCGCGCGATTCACGTGGCGGCCGAGGGCGGAGCCACGATTGACCCGGAACTTGCACCGATCCTGATGCGTGAGTACCAGCGCCTGCTCGCCAAGACACCGTCACGCGGTCAGGAACTTTCGGATCGTGAGTTGACGATGCTGCGGCTCCTGGCGCAGGGATATAACAACCGCCAGATCGCCGATGCGTTGAACTTGGCCGAAAGCACAGTAAAAAACAACCTTTCTGCGCTTTTTCAAAAGCTTGGGGTCCGCGATCGCACTCAAGCCGTCATTTACGCGATCTCGCATGGGCTCGTCCCACGTCCGACGGATGTCCCACGGCGGTAGAGATCTAGCGCCCAGCGCGTGAATGTGGCAGAGTAAGAGCTGCGCCACCGTTTTCCGGTGGCGTTCGTCGTTACGGTTGGATGGGTGGGAGGCGAGCGAGGATGGAGCGACTTCCTCTCAGTGGTGTCCGTGTTGTCGATCTCACGCGCGTGATGGCTGGCCCGTACTGCACGATGCTGCTTGGTGATCTCGGCGCGGATGTGATCAAGATCGAGCGACCAGGGACGGGTGATGATACTCGGGCCTGGGGTCCGCCGTTCATCGACGGGGTAAGCGCATACTATCTCTCGGTCAATCGGAACAAGCGCAGTATCACGCTGGATCTCAAGCACCCAGCAGGCCAAGAGGTCTTTTGGCGACTCGTTGATCAGGCAGACGTCGTCGTCGAGAATTTCAGCCCGGGGACTGTGGAACGGCTGGGCATTGGCTATCAGGCTGTGTACAGTCGACGCCCGGAGATCATCTACTGCTCGATTTCTGGTTTTGGGCAAACGGGTCCAGGCAAGGATCGCACGGCGTATGACCTCATTGTCCAAGGAATGTCGGGGCTCATGAGCGTGACCGGTTTCCCGGACGGCGAGCCGGTTCGTTTCGGCGTGCCGATTGCCGATATCGGGGCGGGTATGTTCGCCGCGCTCGCCATCGTCGCGGCTCTCTACCATCGAGCGCAGACAGGTGAGGGGCAGTACATCGATACGTCGATGCTTGGTGGCCAGGTTGCTCTCCTGACGTATCAGGCCGGGATCTACTTTGCAACCGGCGAAGTACCGAAGCGTACCGGAAATGCGCATCCGATTGTCGCGCCCTACCAGACCTTTCGCAGTGCTGACGGCCACGTGAATATCGCAGCGGGCAACGATGCTATCTTCACACGAATGTGCCGCGCGTTAGGGCTTGATGACTTGCTCGACGATCCGCGCTTCGCGGCGAATGCTGGTCGAATTACGAATCTTCCGGAACTCGTTGAACGAATCGAGGCGGTGACGCGCACCCTCACGACTGCTGAAATTGTGGCCCGTCTTGATGCTGCACAAGTCCCGTGTGGGCCGATCTACACCGTGCCTGAGGTCTTCGCCGATCCACAAGTGCAGCACCTAGAGCTTCGCCAGCGCATTCCACACCCGACTTTAGGGGTGATTGATCAAACGGGCTTCCCCTGGCGGTTCTCGCGAACACCAGCGGTGATTCGGCGGCATCCACCGCTGCTCGGCGAACACACTGACGAGGTACTGCGGGCTCTCGGTTACACCAGTGATCAGATCGCGGCGATGCGCCAAGTGGGAGCGATCTAGTCACTTGGGATGAGTTTGTGCCACGGCCGCCAGCTCAGGCGGCCTCGCCACCGTTCCAGCGCTTGACACACCGTCTCACCCAGGAGCAGGACCAGAATGACGTTCCCAAGGGCGCGCGTACTGTCGAAGAGTAGGGAAGTGGCGAGGTAGAAGCGGGCGTAGGCCTGGAGGGTTGCACTGAGCGACATCCCTGGAGTCCAGTAGAGCCCACCGCTTTCGGCAACGCCTGGTGCGGCGAACGGCCAGAACCAGAGGTTCATCAGTGCACCGAAGAGAAAGCCCCAGACGGCTCCAAACGCAGCCAGCCAGAATCGCCGAGCCCTTCCTGCACGCCGTGGTAACCAGCCGGCGGTGGCACCCATCCAACCGGCGGAGAGCATTTGGAAAGGTAACCAGGGACCTATCCCGCCAGTTAGGGCAGCAGAGGTAAGCAATGTCAAAGAACCCATCAAGAATCCAAATCGTGTGCCAAAGACGTAGCCGCTCGCGATGATGAGCAGAAAGATCGGGCTTGCACCGATAAAACTGGGAATGAAACGCAAAACGGAGTCGATCGCAACGAGTACCGCGAGGAGAGCGACCGCACGGGAGTACTCCGTCTGAGCGAAGTGGCCATCAGTGAGCTGCGTAAGCAGCACAACAAGTGAGACGATCGCCAGGAGCGTAAACAGCAACACGATTTCGATGCCACGCTGTCGAGGAACTTCAGCACCGAGCGCCGCGAGCAGGAATGGGTAGAGGAAGGCGGCAATTCCGCCAATGGTGGCAAGTACGAGGCTCAGATGGCTCGTCAGGGTTGCAAGGCGACTCATGCCGACGGAGAGGAAGGTACCGGCCGAACCGGTGCAGCATGCCGCTGGGGATCCAGGACGCAGCGCTCCGGATGAAAGAGTGCGGTCAGAATTTCCACACCATGGATCACTCGTGGACCAGGACGGCTGAAGAAGTGGGTTGCATCAACAGCCCATACTGCCTCCCGAATGACCGCGGGTGTACGGCGCAGTGCTGGATGTGCAAGTAGTTCGCTGCTGAGTCGCAGTGTTCCCTCAAGATCATAACCGCAGGGCATCGCAACCAGAATATCTGGAGCGGCTTCGGCCACACGTTCCCACGTCACCGTGAAGGAGGGATGCCCGAGGATGCCAAGGACATCCACACCGCCAGCGTGCGCCACCATCTCCGGGACCCAGTGGCCAGCGACAATCGGCGGATCGAGCCACTCGAGACAAACGACGCGCGGTCGGGTTGCTGGCTCACCCACGCGCTCGGTAATCCACGCGAGTCTCCGCTCCAGAGCGGCGACCAGAGCATGTGCAGTGTTGGGGCGATTGGTAGCCTCACCAACGGTGAGGATTGAGTCAAAGATCTCTCGCAGGGTCGTCGGCTCAACGGAGACAACCCGCGGTGGCCGAGGAAGGGTGGCGGCGAGTCGGCAGACGTCATCGACTGAGACGGCGCAGACCGGGCAGAGTGCTTGGGTAAGAATCAGATCAGGCTCAAGCGCTCGAAGGCGTACGACATCGAGTTCGTAGAGCGGTAGTCCCGCCGCCACGCGTTCTCGCACAGCGGCGTCGATCTCCGCCTGAGTCAGCCCAGAAGGAAGCAGGCTACGCGTCACGCGCGGCTTGGAGCGGACAGCGGGGGGATAGTCACACTCATGTGTGACGGCAACAAGTTCGTCGGCTAAGCCGAGTGCCCAGACGATCTCAGTTAAGCTTGGGAGCAGCGAGACGATGCGCACTGCCTCGAATCCTTGTGGTTCATGCGGTAGCTGTACCAGATGCGTTGTGGTCAATCTTCGCGTCCTCGGCAGATGCAGGCTCCGGCGCAAGCCACCGTTCACCGTACTCGCGTAACTGCTCAATAACCGGGAGTGCTGCCCGTCCCTTCTCAGTCAGTGTGTACTCCACCCGCGGAGGAATCTCGGCGTATGGATGCCGTGTCACAAGTCCCTCTGCCTCCAGATAACGCAGCCGCTGGGACAACACAGCAGGACTGATCCCAGTGCCGACCAAGAGTTCCTGGAAGCGCCGGTTCCCGTGTGCCAGTTCGCGCAGGATCAAGAGCACCCAGTGATCGCCGAGTAAACGTGCCGCACGAGCGATTGGGCAGGTCGCTTCTTGATGCGTGTCGCGTCGCATCGCTCATCCTCGCTCCGTGATTGTACCGTACGTATCCGGATCGAAGAGAAATGTGCGTCGCCTCTCAACAGCGGAGTGTTGCGTAACCGAACGAGATATTGCACTCGTGCTTGCTTGTGACCGCTCGGCGCCGTTCTATCCACGGGGGCCAGGGAGACAGATGCGCGTGCGGTTTTTCAGTTCGCCAAGCGGAGACTGCTCGCGCCAAGGCTGCCACATGTCAATGGATGTGGTCCTTCACCCGCGGAAGCACTGCGTGTTTATGGACGCGGGTTGGCTACGCAGGTGGCATCAAGGATGATGCCGGGTCTCACTGGCTCCTTGACATCCAGCTCTCCCAATACTACTATATCCGTAGTTGCTACGAAGTGAGTAGGAAAGCAGTGAGTCGATGGAAGGGAGGACAGGTGTGACGACTGTTGCGCCGGAGTTAACGGGTCTTGCGC
The DNA here is from genome assembly GCA_938028665.1 of uncultured Thermomicrobium sp. GTDB lineage: Bacteria > Chloroflexota > Chloroflexia > Thermomicrobiales > Thermomicrobiaceae > Thermomicrobium. The sequence goes on from CALIMB010000079.1 coordinate 19,134, forward strand.
GCTGGGAGATCGATCCAGCGCACAGCCAGATTACCTTCGCCGTTCGGCACCTCATGGTGACGACGGTCCGTGGTCAGTTTAAGAAGTTCTCCGGTTGGGTCGAGTTCGACCCGGCACAACCGGAGAACGGGAATGTGGAAGTGACCATCGATGCAGCCAGTATCGACACACGTGAAGAGCGACGTGATGCGCATCTCCGGTCGGCCGATTTTCTCGATGTCGAACACTCTCCCACAATTACCTTCGTGAGCAAGCGTGTCGAACCACTCGGTGGGAATCGCTATCGCGTGATCGGTGACCTCACGATCCGTGGCGTCACCAAGGAAATTGCACTGGAGGCGGAATTCCACGGTGTTGCAAAGGATCCCTGGGGTGGCGTGCGAGCGGGTTTCGAGGCACGCACGAAGATTAACCGGCATGACTTCGGCGCAAGTTGGAACGTGGCGCTCGAGGCTGGTGGTTGGTTGGTCGGCGAGACGGTGGACATCTTCATTGAGGTGGAGCTTGTCCGTAAGGATGCCGCCTGACGATTGCCGGGACGGGGCACGATCCTTCTTGCCCCGTCCCTTTTTGCAAGAAGTGGGGGCGGGAAGCTACTGTGTGGGTGACAAGCAACTAACTCCAGAGCCCCCTGCGCCACACAATCACGTGCGGGAAGCTATTGTGTGGGTGAAAAGCCTTGCTAGATCCCACATTGGTCCACTCACAGGTCATGGGCGGGAAGCTACTGTGTGAGTGACAAGCCCCTCTCTTGCCTAGTGGTAAGCGGAATCGCTGACCTCATATCCCATAAGGTTGCAGCATGGTCAACTCGGCGAATGTCCTTGTGGTGTGGCGAGTGATCATCGTGGGTGAAGCTGCTTCTCGACGGTGCGAGGACCGTGGTCGGTTGTCCGCCGGTGGCCAAAGACTTACCTTGACAAGTTTCGCGGTTGGGTCACCTCTCAGGTGGCTAACTCGTGGGCAAGAAGTGACCTGGTTGCGTTGACGGAGCAGAGAAGGCTGTTGGCGGCTGAAGCATGGCTTGATTGGGCAGTTCTTGCGGTCATGGGGACCGTAACCGATGCCATAGGCACCGGCTTCCAAACCAACACACAACGCATCGCTCCGTACCCAATAGGTGAGAAGATAGGCGCTCCAAGATCCTCGCTGGGGAACAATCGTCGGTAACGCCTATAGATGTTTCATTCCAGAAAGCTCCCATGTTTCAGAAGACACGGGGGGGTCAATGTCTCGTCGGGCCTTTGCCTGGAACACTTCTCCGCCTCCGTAGGACCAGTGCACAGAGCGAACTGTTTGCTCTACAGTAGCTTGGCTCATTAAGCAGGAGGGCTGCGAACATCGTATCAACGTCATGCTCGTCTGTCTGTACGGATCGCAGTTGCTCGCGGCCCCGAGCGTGTACCTGCCGGCAACAAAGGGTCCTCATGCAGAGCAAAGGTGGGCTCAGGCTCGTGTGTGGTCCAGACAGCGGCGAAGTTTCCAGGCGATTGAACAGAAACGCTGCCTGGTTGTCAGAGTTCTCTTCGACATGAAGGGAGAATGGCATGAGCAATGAGCGCAGGATACGCTTCGGGCTGAATCTCGATCCGGTAGTTGATCGTCTACAGGAGACAGCAGCTCTTGCGAGTCTGGCCGAGGAAGCTGGCCTCGCACTGATCGCGATGCAGGACCATGCCTACAATCCACGTTTCGCTGAGTCCTGGACGATGCTGACGGCTCTAGCACTTCGGACGCAGCGTGTCCATGTCCTTCTGAACGTGGCCACACTTGCCCTACGTCATCCGGCCATGCTGGCCAAGGCGGCAGCGACGCTCGATCGACTGAGCGGTGGACGTGTAGAGCTCGGCCTTGGTGCGGGCGCGCTCTGGGATGGGATTGCGGCGATGGGTGGGCCGCGTTGGTCACCGCAGGAAGCGCTGACGGCACTCGAGGATGCAGTGCGCCTCTGCCGGCTTCTCTGGGACTCTGCAGACACTGGACAGCCAGTAACCTACGAGGGGCGTCTGTTTCATGTTGCTGGACTAATGTTCGGCCTCGCTCCAGCGCATCCGATCCCGCTCTGGGTTGGTGCCATCCGACCGCACGCACTCCGTCTTGCCGGTGCACTCGCAGATGGCCTGACAATCTCCACGCCCTATGTTCAGCCCGAACGTTTGGCCGAGGTGAATCGTCTGGTAGACGAAGGGGCAGCAAGAGCTGGGCGGGATCCGCGGTTGGTTCGGCGTCTTTACAACCTTCTCGGTGTCCTTGACGTACCGGGAAGTCGCTCGCTCCGGGTGAGCCGTCCCGGCTTCCTCAGTGGCTCGGTAGAGGACTGGGCCGATGCCATAGCCCGATTCGTGGAAAGTGGGATGGACACCTTTATCTTCTGGCCAGTCGCTGGGGACTATGGAGCGCAAGCGCGTCGCTTTGTCGAAGAGGTTATCCCGCGCGTCCAGGCGCTACTTGGCGAGAGCTGAACTCACTCGAGGTCGACCCAAAGGAATGCCTCGGCGAGTTCCAAGCCGACGGGAGCTGCAGCGTCACGTGCTCGCCTGCGGACGCGTGTTTCCATTCCTCCCGGGAAAGCGCCTAGCTGGCTCGTGTGGCAGCGGAGTGCTGCCAGTTTGCGCTCGAAGACCGGCGCGATGTCCACGAACGTATCGGGACGGTCGGAACCGAAGAGCAAAGCGATCGGTACCACGTGTGGTTGCAGACCAGCCGCATATTGTTCGGGAAAGAACGTGGCCAACCGACTGGCGGGAAACGCTGCAGCAAGTGCTGCCGCGCCGACCGCCCGGTGATCAGGATGTTGGCGGTAGAGGCGCGTCAGGGGATCGTGCGTCACGACGATGTCAGGCCGGAAACGGCGGATCTCCGCAGTGAGCTGGGCGCGGAGCGCAAGCGAGTCGAAGACCTCCCCGTCAGGAAGGCGCAAGAAGGTCACGCCTTGGACGCCGAGTTCGCGTGCTGCTGCAAGCTGCTCGATTTCGCGGATGTGGGCCAAGGATTGGTGGGTCTCCTGGTCTTCCGGCATTCCCTTGTCCCCAGAAGTCACGAGGACATAATGCACGGTTGTGCCTGCGGCGACCCAGCGGGCAACCGTCCCAGCGCAGAAGAATTCTGGATCGTCCGGATGGGCACCAATGATCAGGACGCGTTTGGCGGCTGGTGGTTCACCGACATGTCGAGGCAGCGTCATTGGTCACGCTCACTTCCCCGCGAGCTGGTGGACGGGGCACCGGTCGTCTCCGTCCACCACTCGTTATAGACCACACGAGCCAGATCGGCGAGGGCGCGACGCGTGAGCTCTGAATCCCGGACGTCGCTGGAGAGCAGCACGAGCGTTGCTCGGCCATGCGGGGCCCACAGCAGTGCGGCATCGTGGAGAAACCCTGGCAGGCTACCGGTCTTGTTCCCCACGCGAACCGCAGCCGGGAGTCGCGCAGGGATAATGTCGCGAAACTGCTGTGCAGTGAGGATTGTTCGGAGATCCTCAAGCCAGAGCCCTTCTGGGACAATCTTTCCTTGCTCCAGGGATGCAAGAAGCTGAGTGAGATCACGCGCACTAGTCACGTTTTCTTCCTCGCCAGGGAGCGCAGCTCGTCCGGCAAAGCGGCGGCGCAAGGCGGTTTGAGCGAGGCCGAGCTCGTGCGTCAGAGTCGCGAAAGCCGACCAGCCCAGCCGCTCGAGCAGCAGGTTTGATGCCGTGTTGTCGCTAACAATCACCATGAAGACGGCGAGGTCGCGCAGCGTCAAGGTTGGTCTCTGCTGGAGCCATCGGAGAACGCCACTGCCTGGGACCACGGCCTCTGGAGTGGGCGTCACCTGCTCGTTAGGGTCGAGATCGCCGCGGGCAAAGGCGCGATAGAGGGCCGCAAGCACAAGCAGCTTGATCGTGCTTGCTGCGGTGACCGGGCGATCCGCGTCATGTGTCATCTCCCAATGGCGGTCGAGATCGCGAAAAACGAGACTGACACGAGCCGGAACCTGCTGCAGTGCCGACCATACTGCTTCGGGCAGGGACACCATACTCGTCTGCCCCTCCTGCTTCAATGGCAGTATAGCGACGTCGGAAGGATGAGTCCGGCCAGTTTGGGAGGCAAAGGCGATGCGCGTGCGAGCGGTGACCATCGGATGGAACGTCGTCTGGCAGTCCGGAGTGATTCTGAATAGCCACGAACTTGCAGGGCTAGCGGGGCGGGTACGTGACTTTTTGGCGCGAAGCAGTCTCGAACTCCAGACGGTCCGGTTGGCAACGCAGCCTTTTCCGGCCATCGTCGCGCCAGCCGAGGTGCAAGAGTTCGCGCAGCGCCTTTGTGCACTGGCCGGCGTCTGGGGCTTTGACTTCGTCTCCATGGGGCCAGTACGTCCGCATCAAGGTGCATGGGTTCCGGGGATGGTGGAAGCACTGATTCGAGAAGAGCGACTCTTCGCAGCGTTCGCTGTCACAGACGAAGAGGGAGTGATATCGCTCCCGGCTGTTGGTCAGTGTGGGCAGGTTATAGCGAGACTCGCCCAGCAGACCCCCGAGGGCTTAGGGAACCTGCGCTTCGCAGCGCTTGCACTTTGTCCACCGGGTATCCCGTTTTTCCCGGCGGCGTATCACGACGGAGGATCGCCCGCGTTCGCAATCGCCTGGGAGGTAGCTGATGAGGTGGTTGAGATCTTGAGCAAGGCACCAAATCTCATGGAAGGAGAGCGGAGGTTAGAGGAACGTTTGGCCCAAGTAGCCAGGAACCTCGTGCGTGTGGCCGGGGAACTCGCTGAGGAATCGGGCGTGCGCTTCCTTGGTCTCGACTGTTCTCTGGCTCCCTTTCCAGAGGAACAGCGAAGTGTTGCCGCAGCATTCGAGCGGCTGGGGGTGGCGCCATTTGGGGGACCAGGCATGCTTGCGGTGGCAGCGATGATTACGCGTGTCCTGCAGCGACTGCCGGTGCCGCGTACCGGTTTTTGCGGTCTTATGCTGCCGGTGTTCGAGGACGCTGTCCTGGGTGCACGAGCACAGGAGGGGCGTCTACACCTGCATTCGCTTCTACTGATTTCGGCGGTCTGTGGTGTAGGGTTGGACGTCGTTCCTTTGCCTGGTGATCTGACAGCGGCGCAACTGAGTGGCATTGTGCTCGATATGGCCACACTTGCGACACGTCTTGGCAAGCCGCTGACGGCACGCCTGATGCCCATTCCGGGTCATCATGCCGGAGAGCGTGTGCGTATTGCTTTTCCCTTTTTTGCTCCCGCGGGAGTCTTGGCAGTGGAAGGCTCGGTACCGGTACAGTGGTTCAAAAACGATTCTGGACAGAATACTGAGGCAGGATGAGGCGGCAGAGGTTCGATGAGAGTGGGGCTTGCACGAGCTCTTGTGAGAGAGTAGAATGCTGATGTTGACAATGTGAGTTGATGTTTTGACGGAGGATGACGATGGCCCGGATCGTAATCACCATCGAGGGTGATTCTCAGGAAATCGGTGCGATTCAAGAAGTTCTCCAACGCCTTGCTGGCCTAACGGTGGCAGAACTCGAAGGCGGTGAAATACCGCGGGTAGCTGGTGAGCGAGAAGCCTGGACATTCGAAGAGTTCCAGCAGTTCTGGAGTCGGCTGCAAAATGGGGCACGACGGATCCTGACCGAGATTGCGAAGCGCCCCGAGGGGTATCCGATGGTCGAACTTGAGCGAGCGCTCGGTGTGCCGGCTCGCGTGATCGGGGGGCGCTTGAGTTCGGTCGGGCACGCGATGCGGCGGTTCCCGCACAAGGAGGAGCCGGTCGAGTTTCGTACTGGTGGCGACGAGGCGCCAGGCCGGCGGATCTACTTTATGAAGCCAGAGATTGCACGGATGATCCGGCGTTTGGCCAGCCAAGAAGCTGCTGAGGAAGCTGCTGATTCATGAGGGGCGGTTGTGCAGAGAGCGAGCTTGCCATGTAGGCCCCCGCGGCGGTGACCGCAGCGCTCTCGTCCTCGATGACATTCGCTGCCTCATGGTGGCCAATGCGTATTCCTGCTTGCACCTGAGTCTGGTGCATGCACACCCCTGTTCCTGCCTTTTGACGCCGGGAGAGGTCGCGTGTTATCGTCGCCCGCAAGGGGCTTGGTGTCGCCCGGGTGCAGAATGCGCGAGCTCCGACATGGAGGGGAACATCCCATGGTCAAGAGTTCTCTTCTCGGCTACCCCCGGATCGGGAAGCAGCGCGAACTCAAGCGCGCGTTGGAACGGTACTGGCTCGGCGAGAGTGATGAGGCGAGCTTGCTCGCTGTCGGGCAGGCGGTGCGCCAAGCTGCCTGGCGTGTGCAACGCGACGCAGGAATCGACCTTATTCCGTGTAACGACTTCAGCTTCTACGACCACGTGTTGGACACGATCTGCCTGGTTGGCCTCATACCGGAGCGCTTCGGTCCACCGGAAGCAGAGGTGAGTTTACAGACCTACTTTGCCATGGCGCGTGGCGCACCCGGTGTTCCCGCACTCGAATTAACGAAGTGGTTCGATACGAACTATCATTACTTGGTTCCAGAATTCGATGCGCCAGGGCTGCACTTGGCCAGTGCCAAGCCGTTTGAGGAATTTGCTGAGGCGACAGCGTTCCTTGGTCGGCCGGCGAAGCCTGTTCTCCTCGGACCGCTTTCACTCCTGCTCCTCGGCAAGCGACACACTCGTCCACTGAGTGAGCATCTCGATCAGTTAGTGCCAATCTACATTGAGGTGTTAGAGCGGTTGGCACGTGCAGGTGCGGAGTGGGTCCAGATCGACGAGCCAGTGCTTGTCCAGGATCGGAGCCAGGAAGAACTCCAGCTTCTGCGTCGAGCTTACCACTCTCTCGGTCATGCAAGCACGCGTCCGCGGATTCTGTTGCAGACCTACTACGGGAGCCTGGACGATGCCAGTTGGGACGTTGTCACTGGTCTGCCGATTGAGGGAATTGGCCTCGATTTCGTCCGTGATGATGGGAATCGTGCCTTACTGAATCGGCATGGCTTCCCGCAGGGGAAGGTGCTCGGCGCCGGTGTGGTGAATGGGCGGAACGTTTGGCGGACGAATCTCGTGGAGGCGTTGGAGAAGCTTGAAGAGATCGCCGAGCATGTCACACCTGATCGGATCTGGGTGCAACCATCTTGCACGTTCCTCCACTTGCCACATGATGTTCAGCTGGAGACCTCGCTTCCCGAACCAGTACGCACACTATTGGCGTTTGCTGAGCAGCGTCTGGAGGAGCTCGTTATTCTCACGCGCGCTATGAATGAGGGGCGACAAGCGATCCTGGCGGAGCTGGAGCGGAATGCGGAGGCTTTTCGTGTTGCGCTGGATGGAGCGCGTCTGTACCGACGCGATGTGCGCGAGCGTCTTGCCGCGTTGACCGAAGACGACTTCCGTCGCTCGTCCCCTTATGAGGTGCGTGAACCTCTGCAGCGAGCGCGCTTCCAACTTCCGCTCTTCCCGACGACCACAATTGGAAGCTTTCCACAAACTCCTGACATACGACAGATGCGAGCTCGCTGGCGGGCCGGCAAACTGAGCGATGAGGAGTATTGGGCGTTCATTCGTGGGCGGATTGCTGATGTGATCCAGCGGCAAGAGGAGATCGGCCTTGATGTGTTAGTGCATGGTGAGTTTGAGCGGCCTGATATGGTCGAGTATTTTGCCGAGCAGCTCGAGGGATTCGTTCTCACTGAGCATGGCTGGGTGCAGTCCTATGGAAGTCGGGTCGTACGACCGCCAATCATCTTTGGTGATGTTGCACGTTCCAAGCCAATGACCGTCGAGATAAGCCGCTATGCCCAGTCGCTGACGCCAAAGCCGGTGAAGGGAATGTTAACGGGGCCAGTGACAATCCTAAACTGGTCGTTCGTGCGCGAGGATATCCCCCGCTGGGAGGTTGCCTACCAGATTGCGCTGGCGTTGCGGGACGAAGTGCGTGACCTGGAGGCGGCGGGAATCAGCATTATTCAGATTGACGAGCCGGCCCTTCGAGAGGGGCTGCCACTACGACGTGCCGGTTGGCCGGAGTATCTCGACTGGGCCGTCCGAGCCTTCCGACTCGCCAGTTCCGGCGTGCGTGACGACACGCAGATCCACTCTCACATGTGCTATAGCGAGTTCAACGACATCATCGAGGCGATCGATGCTCTCGACGCTGATGTGATCTCTATCGAAAACAGTCGTAGTCACGGTGAGCTCCTCCAGGCTTTCCAGGACTACCACTATCTCCGGCAGATCGGTCCCGGTGTTTATGACGTCCATTCAGCACGTGTCCCGAGTATCGAGGAGATCCTGCAGCTCCTTGAGCAAGCACTCCAGTATCTGCGCCCTGAGCAGCTGTGGGTTAATCCGGACTGTGGGCTGAAAACGCGCCGACCGGAAGAAGTTTGGCCGTCACTGCAGAATATGGTCGAGGCGGCTCGTCGCTTGCGCGAGCGCTATATGGTGACCGCCTACTGAGTCCATGCCACAGCGGAACGAGCGATGCCCAGCGGGCCTCCACAGCACGGGAGGCCTGCTGGGCTTTGAGGTGACTGCGGTAACCTCTTCAGGATCTTCCGCAAGGGGGTTCACATTCTCGTTTCAGCGGCGAGCGCGGTCAACTCTGAGGGGAAATCCCCCCAGGGGCCTTCATGGTGTCGTCGTGCTCGAAAAGCTTTTCGGTCTCCGGCCTTCTTCTGTCGTAGTAGACGGCCAAAGATCCGGTATGTTTCGGATGAGACAAGAGGAGCTCCTCATTGAGCAGGTACCGTGGTCCAACTCCCAAGGCGAAGCCTATGGTTCAGTTGCACGACGCGCACGCACATGGTGATGCCGACGTTTCGTGGTGGCGAGTTGTGTTCGGTGACGGGTATCAGGCAGAGATGCGCTTGGCCCTTTTGTGGATCATCTCGCTTTCACCGCGTGATGACCGTTGCCTGGGAGAATCGCTGTGTGCCGTGTTTGTCGGCTGTGTCAGCGGCTTGTTGCCGTCATGCGCTTGCTGGTGGTACTGGCCAGTGCTGGGCGGCGGAAGATCTGAGTGGGTACGACCCAGCAGAGTGTGAGCGCAATGAGGAGCGCCGTTGCAGTCGAAGCTAATGCGAGCTGGAGACCGATCCGGTCAGCGATCCAACCGGTCACGGGGGCACCGATTCCCCCGGTGACAAATCCCATGCCGAGGATGAAGCCAGAGGCGACACCGGTTCGCCCTGGTAAGAGCCGCTGCGCTGCGACAAGTGTAATGGAGATCGATGCATCAGCGAGTAAGCCGAAAGCCGCCGCAGCGATCAGCCCGAGCGGGCCACCGCTCGCGGCGAAGGACAGGAGAGCGGGGACGGCAAGTGTGAGCGAACCAAGGAGGACACGCCAGGCGCCGATACGATCGGCCAGGATTCCTCCCAGGAGTGTACCCACAGCGCCACTTGCCACAATGATGGTTGCAACGACGCCGTACAAGAATTCATACCCCATTTCTCGATACCAAACGGGGGCGAAAGTTGCGACGGTCATAAATGTCCAGCTGCGCAACATGACAATGGCTAGGATCGGCGCCAGTGCACGCCAGTCTGTCCTCTGTGAGGCAGGCCGATGAGACCGTTGGCTGGTCAAAGTGACTTCCGTAAAGCGACCCAGTCCCCAGCGGACGAGACCGGCTGCGACGAGCCCGAGCGGAAGCGCAGCCAGTGTTCCAGCCGAGCCAAAGGTGCGGAACAAGAGGACACCGACCAGTGGACCAAGTGCATACCCCACGGTCCCGCTGACGGTGTAGATGGACATCGTTGTGTTCCGATGTCGTTCTGGAGCGAGTTGCGCAGCGCGGGAAGCACCAACCGGGTGGTAGGCTCCTGAACCGAGGCCGGCCAGGAATGCTACCAGATAGAGGAGTGTTGGATGATGGACAAACCCGTAGAGACCAAGAAGGAGTCCCGACCAGGCCAAGCTCAATGGAGCGAGTTGCCGTACACCCCAGCGGTCGGCAAGGTAACCGAAGAGGGGTTGAGTTAGGGAGACAGCGGCGGTATAAGCGAGTGCGAGTGCGCCAATCTCCCGGTAATCGAGTCTGAGCTCCAGTGCCAGAAGCGGGTAGAGTGCTGGTAGGAGTCCACTCATCAAATCGACACTGAAGTGCCCAAGCATGAAAGTGGCCAGGCGAGCACGTTGCTGGTAGCCCTGCGCGACACGCATCCCCAACCTCCCTCTGGGATCGTAACGCAAGAAGAGGGAGGTGCATACTCGAGAGTGCACAAGACACCGGCCTTCCTGTGTCCTGGAACTTGCTGCGGCACCGACACTGGTCGCGTGGCAGTGGTTCAGAGTGCCTCGAGTGCCGCTCGCGCGAGTGGGGGATGAGAGGAGGGTGGGGGAGCGGCGATCCGAATTCTCGGAGAACGGTCCTGATGGACCGCGCGTTCCAACGTCTTGTACTTTCCTCGGACGTTGTTCAGCGGAAAGCATGATCATGCTGGTCGCAGTCTTCCTCTTGCCGAGTGGGACATTTTCGGCGAAAAAGTGCGGTGCGTGTTTTGACTGGCCGTAGGGGAGTGAGCGAGATGCACGAGTCCTCGCGTCGAAGGCCACTGGAGGTCGGTATCCTTGTGCCCCAAGGCGAATTCCGTTGGAACGGACGGCTAGCGCGCTGGAACGACTTGCGAGCGATGGCTCGCCTCGCCGAGGAGATCGGACTGGATTCGCTGTGGGTTGTGGATCACCTACTCTATCGCACGCCGGATGGAGAGCCGGAAGGTATCTGGGAGTGTTGGTCCTTGCTTTCGGCCTTTGCCGCTGTGACGGAACGGATCAGGTTGGGAACGCTCGTGCTCTGCACGAACTGGCGCAACCCTGCGCTCATTGCCAAGATGGCTGAGACTGTGGACGAGATCAGCGGTGGTCGATTGATCCTCGGCCTCGGCGCAGGGAATACCGAGCAGGAGTTCCGCCGGTTCGGCTTCCCGTGGGAGAGACGTGTTAGCCGCTTTGCTGAGGCACTCCACATCATCCATGGCCTGCTGCGGAATGGCTGGGTGGAGTTCTCAGGGGAGTTCTACACAATACGTGACTGTCTGCTCCGCCCGCGTGGCCCGCGACCACAAGGTCTACCGATCTTGGTCGGTGGTAACGGGCCACGAGTTCTGCGCTTGGCTGCACGCTACGCGGACATCTGGAACACCTACTATGACTTCACCGGGAATCGTGCGGCTGGCCTTCGTCCACAATTGGAGGCGTTTCGCGCTGCGTGCATCGCCGAGGGGCGAGATCCACACAGCGTGATGCTTTCTGCCTCCGCGCTTGTCGCTTTCCCTGGCCACGGTCGCATCTACGGGGTGGTTGCAGATCCAGTTCGTGGGACGCCGGAGGAGATCGCGGAGGAATTCCGGGCCTACGCGCGTGCTGGTGTCCGCCACTTACAGCTTCGCATCGAGCCTAACACGCTGGAGGGGCTCGAGCAACTCGGCCGGGTGCTGGAGGTACTGGACCGAGGGTGAGAAGCGGCTTACTTCTCACAGACGTGTCGTCCGTCTCTCTAGGACGAGGCTAACTGTTTGGCATCCGTTCTTCAAGGCTGGGTTGCAACGTGCAAGCAGTGATGGAATTTGCTCCCCTAGCGTGAGCAATTGAGGCGGATGACGCCTCGAATCTGTGGGGCCGTCGACGATGTCTTGTGCCATTAGGCATGCATGACGCGTTAGAGCACACCCAGTCAGGAGTAGCTTTCAGAGGGACAAAATTCGCCAGCTGCTCGATGAAGCCGAGCACGATGTGGGTGCGGCCTGCGGGAGCTACCGTCTCACGAGTGTTTCCGTAGCTTACCTTTCGGAATCACCGATCTGGCGAGAGTGAGCGCTGTCGCCTCCTGCGCCAGGAGCGATAGGTGAGGAGAGCCAGGACAATGCCAGCAAGCGCGGCAAGACTGGCGACAACTGTCGTATAGTGGTTGACCCAAATGACGACAACTTCCCAATTTTCGCCCAGTAACCAGCCGCTTCCCATCAGCAGCGTGTTCCACACCGCACTGCCGGCGATCGTCAAGAGACTGAAAAGCCAGAACGGCATGCGGAATGTTCCAGCAGGAACTGACACCACGCTCCGTGCGATGGGGATCAACCGCCCCCAGAGGACAAACAGTGGTCCCCAGCGGGTAAACCACCGATCGGCAGTACCGAGCTTGGGTGCATCCAGTCGTAACCAGTGTCCATAGCGAAGAAGCAGTGAACGTCCCCCATAGCGCCCAGCTCCATAGAGGATCAGTGCACCAGTGTAGGACCCCAGCGTTGCGATGGTGATGGCGAGTCGAATGTCGAGGTAGCTGCGCCCGGCGAGAAACCCTGCCAAGGGAAGGATCACCTCAGAGGGAATGGGCGGGAAGACAGTTTCCAAGATAAGTAGCAGGAACAAACCGAAATAGCCAAGGGTGATGAGAATCTCGGTAACCCAGCTGTCCACGTTTGTCCCCTTCTCTCCCTGCTTCGGTTGCCTCTCCTTCGTATACGCCACAGCTCCATGCCTCAATTTAGGCAGAAGAAGGAGCATGCCGTTGAGCGTGGCGATACACACCACTGTCTTTCAAGCCAAAGGCGCTTCCCCCGTCGAAGTGGTGCGTCGGGCAAACGCCTCCCGGCTCCTGTGCCCAGGGTAATGGACAACCGGAGCTTGACCAGCATCGTCGTTGTTGGGCAAGACGAGGAGGGTCGCATTGGTAGACACCGCTCAGTGACAGCTGGCATGTGCGTTGAGCACATTCTGCGCCACTGAGGGAGGAGTGTGGATGATGCGCACGTTGAGGTGCTTCGCACTCCATCTGCCCACGCATCTCAGGCGAATTCTCGCTCCTCTCCAATGGTGGCAGGGTCGAGGACAAGTGCCGTGCTGCGCTGCCCCACTGCATGGCTCGGACCAATGTGCGGCTGAATCGGTTCACAGGAGAAGCACAGGAGCTCCTCCCATAGGCGTTGGTCCTCTACCCGGGAGCGACCAGTACTGGGAGAGTAGCCAGCGGCTGTCCTCTGGCCGAAACCGAGTGGCCGTGCAGGACCATCGGGATACGATGCGCACGTACCAACAGGGAGCGCGTCACTGTTTCTGAGATTCCCCCAGCCCAGTCGATGTCAGGTTCAACGTCTTTCACAGTGCCAGGCAGACGTCCGGGCACGAACGCCAGCAAGTATATGCGTACTCGCCGTTGGCAGTACGGATCGGTGGCTGAGCGCAGAACGCCGCGTAGGCCTCGGTCTGATCAGGCAAGAATGGCCATTCTATGCATGAAAAGGATGTAAGACAAGCACGGCACATTCTATACGCATAATTTATGGATTCTTTTCTATACGTGAAAAAAATGGTAAGGCACTCTTGCCGACACCAGTTAACCACAGAGGTAATTGGATCATTCGCTGCAAGAAAAGATGTCAAGCCATCCTTCCGCGAACCACCGAGGAGGTGTCGGCCCAGGCCCAGCTTATCCAGCCAGCAGCCCTAGGTTCCCTGTCCTCACCACATGTGTCCTGCAACGTGTGGAAGAGCATCAAGGGCCGACGTCACCCATTGAGGCTATTGACTGGTCCGCAGTGCGGCAACTA
>CALIMB010000080.1 GCA_938028665.1 uncultured Thermomicrobium sp.
CGAAGCGATGAGCAAGCCGCGATTTGAGCGGACGAAGCCGCATGTGAACGTGGGGACGATTGGGCATGTTGATCATGGGAAGACGACGTTGACGGCGGCGATCACGAAAGTGTTGAGCTTTAAGGGGATGGCGAACTTCAAGCCGTACGAGCAGATAGACAAGGCGCCGGAGGAGCGGGCGCGGGGGATAACGATTGCGATTAGCCATGTGGAGTATGAGACGGAGAAGCGGCACTATGCGCATGTAGATTGTCCGGGGCATGCGGACTACATCAAGAACATGATCACGGGTGCGGCGCAGATGGATGGGGCGATCTTGGTGGTGAGTGCGCCGGATGGGCCGATGCCGCAGACGCGGGAGCACATTTTGCTAGCGCGGCAGGTGGAGGTACCGGCGATTGTGGTGTTTTTGAACAAAGTAGACATGATGGATGATCCGGAGTTGTTGGAGTTGGTAGAGCTGGAGGTACGGGAGCTGTTGAGTCAGTATGGGTATCCGGGGGAGAGTGTGCCGGTGGTGCGGGGGTCGGCGCTGGTGGCGTTAGAGTCGCGGGCGACCGATCCGGAGGCGCCGGAGTATGCGCCGATTTGGGAGTTGTTGCGGGTAGTTGATGAGTACATACCGACGCCGGTGCGGGCGGTCGACAAGCCGTTTTTGATGCCGATAGAGGATGTGTTTGGGATCAAGGGGCGAGGGACGGTGGTGACGGGGCGGGTTGAGCGGGGGCGGCTGCGGCCTGGGGAGGCGGTAGAGATTGTGGGGTTAGGGCCGACGCGGCAGACGGTGGTGACGTCGATTGAGATGTTTCAGAAGGTGTTAGATGAGGCGGTTGCGGGGGACAACATAGGGTGTTTGTTGCGGGGGATAGAGCGGGACGAAGTGGAGCGGGGGATGGTGCTGGCGGCGCCGGGGTCGATCACGCCGCACACGGAGTTTGTGGCGGAGGTGTATGTGTTGTCGAAGGAGGAGGGGGGGCGGCACACGCCGTTTTTTGCGGGGTATCGGCCACAGTTTTACATCCGGACGACGGATGTGACGGGGGAGGTTGTGGGGTTGCCGGAGGGGGTAGAGATGGTGATGCCGGGGGACAACGTGCAGTTGCGGGTGGTACTGGACAAGCCGGTGGCGCTGGAGGAAGGGTCGCGCTTTGCGATCCGTGAGGGCGGCCGGACGGTGGGTGCTGGCGTCGTCACCAAGATCGTGAAGTAAGGTAACAGACTGGCAGCGAAGGCGGGAGATGTGGTATCATGGCAAAGAAAGCGAAGGCCGACCGGATTATCATCACTTTGGAGTGTACGGTCTGCCGGGAACGTAATTACGTGACCCAGAAGAATCGCCGGAATGATCCGGGACGGCTGGAGCTTCGGAAGTACTGTCCGCGATGTCGCCGACACCAGGTGCATCGCGAGACGCGGTGAGTAGGGGCCGGCCGGGGCGACATAGGGTCGTAGCTCAAGTGGCAGAGCAGCGGTCTCCAAAACCGCAGGTTGGGGGTTCGAGTCCCTCCGGCCCTGCTGAGTTGTCTGGTAACTTTGTCCGCCCCGGCTGAAGCTCCTCCAAAGGGCGAGCCAGGCGGCTCGCCTTTTTCGATGCTAGAATGGGTGGTGGAGGGTGCTCGCCGAAGTTTGCTAACAGGATGGGCGAAATGACGACAAAAGCGCAGACCCGCGCCGGCGCAGGTGCAAAAATCAAGGCGCAGGAGCGGCCAGCCAAGCCGAAGTCTGGCAGAGTAGCTGCTCTGCGGCGCTTGGCCGCTGACCTCCGATCGGAGTGGCGAAAGATAAGCTGGCCTGATCGTGAGACAACAAGAAAGCTGACACTTCTCGTTATGGGGCTGGCAACGGTGCTCGGCCTAATCCTTGGAGCAGTGGACGCACTCTTCGTTCGACTTTGGCATCTTCTCGGAGGGTTGTAAAGCGTATGCCGCGAACGCTTCGTGAACGACTAGCACAGAAGCGCGGTGCAGCGCAGGAAGCGGAACAGCAAGGGGAGTGGTATGTGTTGCATACCTACTCGGGATACGAGAACAAGGTTCGTCACAATCTGCTGCACCGTGTCGAAACAATGGATGTTGCGGACAAGGTCTTTGAGGTGGTGATTCCCACCCAAGAGGAGATCGAGATTCGTGGCGGACAGCGGCACACAGTACAGCGCAAGGTTTTCCCGGGGTATGTGCTGGTACGCATGATTCTTGATGACGAGTCCTGGCATGTCGTGCGGAATACTCCCGGCGTGACAGGTTTCGTGGGGGTCGGGAATCGCCCAGTGCCGTTGGACCGCGCCGAGGCAGAGGCGATTATCCGTGGCACCAAGGTTGAACAGCCGAAGGTGCGGATGACCTTGCTTCCAGGAGACGTGGTGCGCATTATCGATGGTCCGTTCACAGATTTCCGTGGCGTTGTCGATGAGGTCGATAACGAGAAGGGGAAGGTTCGCGTCTTGGTGTCGTTCTTCGGGCGTGAGACGCCGGTGACGTTGGACTTCCTCCAGGTCGAGCGCGAAGCCTAAAAACGGAACCGCAACAGGGGTGGTATACCGGTTGCGGTTCATTCATTGTGTACTGGAAGTGGGAGGGTCGAGAGCAGTGGCAAAAAAGGTGAAAGCGGTGGTAAAGCTGCAGCTGCCGGCAGGGAAGGCGACTCCAGCCCCGCCAGTAGGGCCGGCTCTCGGTCAGCACGGTGTGCCGATCATGAATTTTGTAAAAGAGTACAACGAGAAGACGGCCCACCTTGCCGGGCAGATTATTCCGGTCGTGGTGACGATTTACGAGGATCGTTCGTTCACATTTGTCCTCAAGACACCGCCGGCTGCTGACCTCTTGCGCCGTGCGGCTGGTATTGAGAAAGGTGCCGCTGATCCAAAACGACAAAAGGTTGGGCGTGTGACTCGTGATCAGATTCGTGAAATTGCGCAGCTCAAGATGCCGGATCTCAACGCACGAGATCTCGAGGCTGCGATGCGAATGATTGAGGGAACCGCGCGCAGCATGGGAATCGAAGTTGTCGGCTGAGTGAGTAGGAAGAGTGGGAGGAGCAGACGCTCCGATACGACCACAGGGGGTTCGCGACTATGCCGAAGCATGGGAAGAAATATCTTGAGGCACTGAAGCTCGTTGATGTGACGAGACGGTATCCCCCCAAAGAGGCGGTGGCACTGGTAAAGCAGATCGCACATGCTGACTTTGACGAAAGTATTGACCTTCACATCAAGCTGAACATCGATCCGCGACAGGCTGATCAGAATGTGCGTGGCACAGTGACACTGCCCCATGGGACCGGGAGGACACCGCGTGTCCTCGTCTTTGCGGTTGGTGAGGCTGCACGCATTGCGTCCGAGGCAGGCGCGGACTATGTGGGGGTCGATGACTTGATCCGTCAGATCGAAGGGGGATGGCTGGAGTTCGACGCAGCCATCGCGATGGCGGATCAGATGGGGAAGGTCGGGCCATTGGGTCGGATCCTTGGGCGTCGAGGTCTCATGCCCAATCCCCGAACGGGAACGGTGGTGCGGAATCCTGAGGATCTTCCGGCAGTAATTCGAGAAATTAAGGGAGGACGCGTCGAATTCCGGAATGATCGCACGGGCAATATCCATATCCAGATCGGTCGGAAGAGCTTTACGGACCAGCAGCTACTGGAAAATCTGTATGTTGCTGTGGACGCCATTGCGCGCGCACGGCCATCCGCAGTGAAGGGGCAATTCATTCGCTCGATGACAGTAGCACCGACGATGGGACCGGGGATACCTTTGGATGTAGCAACAACGCTTGAGGAGGCACACGCGTTTGTGAAGTGATACACTGTGTGACAGTTAACGCCGCGCCGATGACCGCTGGGGCGCGTCGCGCTTAATCATCCAGCCGAGGCGCGGGGAGGACGAGAAACGGCGAATGGTGCTGCCGTGTACGCCCCCTGCGCATGCGCAGGGGGCATTTCTGTGAAGGGAGGTGCTCGTGCCGACACCGGAGAAGGCTCGTCAAATCGAAGAAATTAGCGACATTCTACGCACAGCGAGTGTCGCCATCCTCACTGACTACCGGGGTCTCAATGTGGCTGAGCTCACGGCATTTCGCCGTCGGCTGGTCGAGCAGCAGGCGAATCTTCGCGTGGTCAAGAACACGTTAACGCGCATTGCGGCGGAGCGAACTGGTAACCAGGTTCTTACGCCACTTTTGGAGGGACCGACAGCACTGATCTACACTACAGCAGATCCGGTTGCTGCTGCGAAACTTGCGGTCGAATTCGCACGTCAGTCGCGCATTTTGACGATAAAGGGGGCCTTGCTGAGTGGGCAACTACTCGCGGCAGCAGATGTCGAGGCACTGGCGACCTTGCCGCCGCGAGAGGAGTTGTTGGCGAAGGTGGTTGGCGGACTGCAGGCTCCCTTGTACGCTCTGGTGTCTGCCCTTAGTGGGCCGATTCGGGGGCTTCTCTACGTCCTTCAGGCACGGGTGCGGCAACTGGAGGACGAAGGGGAAGCGCAAGCTGCTTGAGTGCGTGTATGGGCCGAGTGGGTTTTTATGGAAGGAAGGATCATCATGGCGGTTGGACAGGAAAAGCTGGAGGAAATCATTCAGGCGATTGAGCACATGACAGTGCTCGAGCTCTCGCAGCTAGTGAAGGCCCTTGAGGAACGCTTCGGTGTCACGGCTGCGCCGGTCGCAGTGGCTGCGGCGCCCGCAGCCAGTGCTGCTCCAGCTGCAGCAGCGCCAGCCGAAGAGGAGAAAACTGAGTTTGATGTCATCCTGAGTGATGTGGGGCCGAACAAGATTCAGGTGATCAAGGTCGTGCGCGAGCTGACACAGCTTGGCCTCAAAGAGGCAAAGGACCTGGTGGAGGCAGCCCCGAAGCCGGTGAAAGAAGGGGTCTCTAAGCAGGAGGCGGAGTCGATCAAGGCGAAGCTTGAAGCGGTGGGGGCCAAGGTCGAAATCAAGTAGAGTCGGTCTTGGGGGAGGGCGCCAGACTCGGTGCTGGCGCCCTCCTTGTTTCTGTGCTATACTCCGAACGAACTTCGGGGCGTGGCGCAGCCCGGTAGCGCACCGGTATGGGGTACCGGAGGTCGGAGGTTCAAATCCTCTCGCCCCGACTCTCGGGGCCGCACCTCGGGGTGCGGCCTTCGCATTGCGGGGTACAATGGCGGTGTCCACAACGACGCCGATTCGCATTTTGATCGCTGATGACGAGCCGATCATTCGGCTCGACTTGCGTGAGCTTCTTACTTCCCTTGGTTATGACGTGGTTGGGGAAGCGGCCGATGGACGTACAGCTGTCGAGTTGGCCCGCAAGCTCAAACCTGACCTGGTGATTCTCGATATTAAGATGCCTGAAGTTGATGGTATCGATGCTGCAGAAGTGCTGCATCGCGAACGATTGGCTCCGGTAGTGTTACTCACAGCGTACAGCGAGCGGGAGTTGGTCGAGCGCGCCCGTCGCGCTGGAGTCGCTGGTTATCTTGTCAAACCGTTTCGGGAAAGCGAAATTATGCCGGTTATCGAGCTCGCGCTCGCACGTTTCCATGAGGTTCAGCGTCTCGAACGCCAAGTCGTAGAGCTTCAGGAAGCTCTTGAGGCTCGCAAGCTCATCGAGCGCGCCAAAGGGATTCTGATGCAGGTGCACGGCCTCACTGAGGCTGAAGCGTTCCAGCGTATGCGGCGCCTCAGTATGGACAGCCGCAAGTCGATGCGAGAGATCGCCGAGGCTATCCTCCTTGCGCATCAACTAGAAAGTGCTGGACGCCCGACTGAGCCGCGTTCCTAGCTGTCTCCACCTGACCACTCATCATCTGGTGTTGCCGGGATTGTTCATCGTAAGGTGTGGAGTCCTGACTTCGCACGAGCCACTTGCTACAAACCATTGCTGGCATCTTGGCATCGCAGGATAGATGTGGCCGACAGTGTCTTCGGTAGATTTGGATCGAGTACTGCCCGACGAGGGAACCTGTTCGGTTTTGGCATGGTTGCTCCACACTGCGGCTCAAGGCCCTGATAAGAGGTTGTTGTTGGCAGTCATGACGCCAGCGATGCATGCTCCAACGATGAGCCTAGGTCCTAATAGGAGGCCGCTGATCGCCGGCGGCATATGGCTTGTCGCGACAGGGCTGAAGTCTTGATCTTTCGTCTTTCTCTGTTTCGCACATTCTCTACCCTGCCGAGGCTGATCGTGGAAACGGTGCAAGATAGTCCCGTACCCGCTTGTCTTGTCGTTTGCGAGCCCCGACTGGGAATCTCGGGACCGGCTCGGGGCCAGTGTCTCATTGCCCTGAGCGGAGGTGGGAGATCAAGGGAATCCGTGTGATGCCAGGATGGACTGTGCAGGCCTAAGGGCGAGGAGTTGATATGCCGTGTCGTCACCACAGCACTCGTCTGCACGCATTGTGCCGGCAGAAGGTAGGAAGCTCGCTGTACGTCCGTTTTGGAGCGGGCTATCTGCAGACGGGTCGCACAACCTGCAAGTTCATGAGCGATCAGTTTCCGCAGACCGGGGTGAATAAGCTTCACGGGGTTGGAGACGGTGCAGGCGTGGCAGGAAGGCGAACGGTCACCTGAACAATCTGAGGGGTGAGGCGCTCGAATTGCACGCCTGAGGGAACTGTCACGCGTACCGGCAACTGATAGATGCCAACGTCAGCATTCTCCAGGTCGACGAAGACAATGATGTCACCGGGCTTTAGCGACCCGATGGTTGTACTGGAACCACGAACTTCCAAATCAGCCGTTGGTGGCGACAATTCGACGATGGTTCCTGGGCGCACATTGACGGTAAGGATCGGAATTCCTTGAAGTGTTCGCGTCTCTTCGGCACGACGCACCTGAATTGAGACGTTGACCGTTTGGGGATCGACGGTCACTCCGGCGGGAAGCCGTGAAGTATCGATTGGGATATCCCAAAGGATGCGTGACTCGCTCCATCCGGTGACATCAATCGGGGTTGTGGTCAAGTATGGAATTGCAGCTAAGGCCGATTCGGGCCCCTCGACCACGACCTCATCGGATGGGAAGACCGTTGGCGGACCTGCCAGTTCGTATCCTGGAGCGAGGTGATCGGCACCAACGATGGTTGGAACGACGCGACGAACTTGGCCGCGCACCCGGAGCTCTACGGTGACAGTCGCGGTGGATGGCTCGACGGTGATGTCTGGGACGGTGATCCCATTTGCGTCTACTGGGACGAGGGTCACAGTGTCTCGAAAAGTTTCAGCCTGGCCGTTGATTTGCACCGTTGCAGTGACACGGGCGACTGTGTTGACACGCTGCTCTGGGCCGCGGATGGTCACGGTCTGAGGATCGGAACGGCTGGAGAGAACTTGGAGGTTAGGGGGGAGTTCGCGGGGGAGGATAATCTCGACAGGGACTCCAGAGCGTTCCGCACGTCGATCGACCTGGATAGTTACCTCGGGTGGAACGACTTCCCGAAGGCGGAGACGGCTTGGGAGCTGAACCCGAACGCGTCGGCTATAAATCCCGGGTGCTTCGACGTCGTGGAGATCGACAGTAGCCTGAATTGCTCCACTTTCCAATGCCTGCACCTGACTCTGAGCGCCCTGGATACGGACGGTGACTGTGGGTACATCGCTGGTCACGACGAGCGTCTCAGGGAGATTTTGAGGGATGACAGGAATATTGGAGATTGTTCGCTGGATTTCCGGATCGTTCGTCACTTCGACCCAGGCCCACAAACCGAAAGCCAGGGCCAGTGCGATCACTAAACGTGCCACGTTTTCGCGTCGTAGTGCTGGTCGGAAGCTATCCCAGGCGCGACGCAGACGCTCGCGCATCCTCGCGAGTCGAGCCACTCCCTGTCTCCTTGGTGGTCATCTCGACTGGTTCTGTTCGCGTCAGAACCGGCCGCAAACGCCGACGCCCCGATTGATCGAGGCGGAGCAGTCCCCGCAATGCGCGGCGGAGACGTTCGGCATCGAGGTTCCGGTAAAGACGACCGTTCACAGCGAGCGAAATTTGCCCCGTTTCTTCAGAAACGATGATCGCGATGGCGTCTGATTCCTCCGTAATGCCCACACCGGCACGGTGTCGCGTACCGAGGTGGAGATCGGTAAGATTCTCAGTGAGCGGCAACACGCAACCAGCAGCAAGGATGCGGTTTCCTCGGATAATGACGGCTCCGTCATGCAGCGGGGAATTAGGGAAGAAGATATTGACAAGCAGCTGTTGTGTCAGCGTTGCATCAAGGGGTATACCCCGATCAGCGTAATCTTGTAATCCTGTCTCGCGTTCGAACACGATTAGGGCACCGTAACGCAGGCGGGCGAGCTGGACGACAGCGCGAGTGATCTCCTCGATTGTTTCCTCAGTTTGGAGTTCCGGGCCACTAAGCGGTGTGCGGAGCCATGCTCCGGTATGTCCAAGGCGTTCGAGTGCACGACGCAGTTCCGGCTGAAAGACGACCGGAATCGCTACGATAAGCGCAGGAAGTGCCTGGCTGAGCAACCAGTTCAGTGCCTGCAGCTGCAAGAGGTTGGCAGCACCAACCACGGCAACAACGAAAATCGCAAGGCCACGGACGAGTTGGGCAGCACGCGTTCCTTGGATGACCCACAACAGCCAATAGAAAATCAGTGCGACGGACAGAATATCAACGAATGCCCGCAGGTCGATGCGGGTGAAGATCCACGGCAGCTCTGTCATCGTGCTTGCCCCTACGGCTCGCGGCACCTGCGTGCTAGGCAAATTCTAACATTGCGCACGGTTTTGCCGCTGGCAGAGCTGGGAGCACATCGAGAGGAAGCTCAGTTTGACGTGGACGAGGTCATCACGGAGCGCTGCTCTCCGAGGCGGCGACGTAAAGCGCGTAGATCGTTGAGTTGAGCTGCAGCAGCCTCGTCATGGGGATCGAGCGCTGCCAGTTGTTCGGCCGCTACAAGCGCCTCGTCTAGTCGACGCTGCTCGAGAGCATTGCGGATGGCTGCCCATAGCTGGGCACGTGCGCGATCTCCTTGACCCGCACGGAGCAAAGCAGTGGCTGCAGTCAAGTGACGGTCGACACTCCCGCTGTCGCACTCGGCTAGCAATTCGGCGATCAGTGCCAGTCGAGGGCGGTCATCAACGAGCTCGGCGAGCGTGGCAGCCTGCTCGAGCAGTTCTCGCTGCAGTACTCGGTCAGCGATTTGCGCCGCACGATGTGCAGCAGTGAGCAAAGTATCGAGGGCTTGGGTGATTCGACCTGAGCGTGTCTCAGCTGTGATAACGAACTCAAGCGCTGCACGGTCGTGCGGATGAATCTGTACCAGCGCACGTAGGGTGCGCAACAGACCAACTCGATCATGGCGTTGGCGACACTGCCGTGCGGCCACGCGAAGAACTTCCACAGCGGCCTCTGACGAGCCAGCGAGGTCCAACCGAGAGGCGAGGCTGAGGAACTCCGAGAGAGATGGCTTGAGGTCGACAAGCACAATTAGGGCACGCTGAGTCAAGGCAGGAGTGCCTACGCGGAGAGCATATTCGCAGAGTGTCAGCGGTCGTACTTCTGTTACCAGCTTTTGAACGATGCGAGCGAACTCTTGGCCCGTTTGAATGCCTTCTAGAAGTTCCGCAAGCATCGCTGCAAGTGCTGAAGAAAGCTCGGCTGGTTCCAGCCATTGGACTGCAAGTGTAGCGGCGAGACCACGTTCAACTGGCGACTTGAGTGTCGAAAGTGAAAGCAGGTCCTTCGCTCGGACTAAGGCTTCACCGAGTAGACTAGCAAAAAGGAATGAGACAAGGAGCGATCTTGGATACAAGAACACATCGTATTTTGAAAGCGTCTCTTCAAGGAATAGGCGTAGTTCTCGGGAAGGGGGATTCCCTTCCCGAGCCAGGTCGAGTACCTGATTCAGAATGGTCCAACAGTGTGGCTCTGGGGCACGAATGGCGAGGTGGAGGGCGGTGGTCCATTGCCAGGTTGTTTCGGGCTTGTTGGGCAGGGGTTGTGCGGTCAGAAGTTGAGCAAGGAGTGCCTCGTCGTGGGTTTCAAGCGCGTGCGCCACACCGCTCCACCAGGCGTCAGGTTCTGAGGGATGCTCAGTAAGCCAGCGGGTGATGAGAGCATAGGAGGTAGCCAAGTCACCTGTCGTGCGCGACTGTTGGAGTATGACAGGCAGGAAGGCTCGCCGCAACGGCGCCGGGCCATCAAGGAGCAGATTTCCTAGTTCGCCGAGGGACGGAGTCTGATCTGGAGCGATCAACCAGGCGAGCAACGATGATTCCGTGGTGCTCATCCACGAGGGATCAGTCGCTCTTCGCCGTTCGATCGTTCGCCAGAGCAAACGTGCGTCCGTGTTTTGTTTCTCAAGAATGCTGAACTCCACAAGCGTGACATAGAGTGCTGGAGAATCCCGCAGTGTCGCGACTGCTTCCAACAGTGCTTCGAGGAGAGTTCCGCGTGCACCGTGCAGCCCCAAGCGATGAATTTCGGTCAGTACCGGAACGAGGGAGCGATCGAGTTCCCAGTGGCGGAGTATTGCTGCTTGTAAGAGAGTCGTCATTTGCCTGTCCGCCTCGTTGTCCTGCTTGACTACGGGTTGTACGTGCGCTCCTTGACGCACCCTTCATTGAGTAAAGAACGGCAGACGTTCCCTTGTGATTGAGTCGCTTCATAGCGAGAGTTTGGAACGCCGCAGGCGGTAGTCCCCCGCGCGGATAAAGACAGCGCGGCAGATTGCGCGGTCGCACAAACGCGAACGGATTCGTTCATCCAAATCATCAAGATCACGATTGGTGGTGATGACAGTCGGCTTCCGCTGGTTGTAGCGGTAATTCATGATCTGAAAAAGTTTTTCTGCGGCCCAGGGCGTCGTGTGCTCTGTGCCCAGGTCGTCGAGCACGAGTAATCCTGCGTTGCGCACTTGTTCAAAGCGATTATCGTAACTCTCGGTGCGGTCAGGGGCGAACGTGGCGCGGAGATAGTCGAGCAGGTCGGGTACGACCGTGAACAACGGGAAGAGGCGCTGGTGACGCAACACATAGTTAGCGATTGCGGCTGCAAGGTGCGTCTTCCCGCATCCATAGCCTCCCATGAGGAGAAGCCATCCGTCTGGATTGCGGGCATAGTCGAGAGCGAGGCGATAGGCGTCACCAACTCCAGGGACGGTTGGGTCGAAGGTCTCGAATGTCCAATCCTCGAGTTGCTCGAGGCCGCTCAGCTCCAGATATTGCCGCAAGAGCTTTGCCTCACGCTCCCGAATCTTGCATTCACACGGAATTATCCGGCCGAAGTTCGGATGCCCCACTGGCACGTCGAGGCGGAGATAGCCTGCACCCTTGCAAATCGGGCAGACGGCTCCTGCGCCCTGACCGAGCGCGGACCAATGAGGTGTGTCATTCGGGGTTGCTGAAGAGCGGGGCATACTTTCCCCGGAGATACTTGTCTGGATCGAGTCGGCGAGCGCGTTGATCTCGCGGATGGGCTTCATGGTCCCGTCCTTCGGTCGCCCAACGCTCCAGGATCCGTTGGATGTAGCGCCAATTCCGGCGTCCGTAGTGTACCGCTTCGACGATCGCTGCCTCAACCCACCCTACAGGAAACCGCTCTACTGCCTCGGCCAGCTGTTCGGTAATAAGGGGTGTCAAAGGGCCGATATTCTGCTCGTACAAAGCGAAGATGTTAGGGCGTTCGACAGTCACCTGCTGAAGCTGGCGTTGTGAGGCGGGAAAGAGTCCCCCCGGATCACGCTGAGCTAGCGTAAGTGTGTCTGGGGTGGCAAGAGCAAGCCACTCAGTCATCGAGCCCGCTGGTGTCGAACTGCGGAGGCGCAAGAGAAAGCCCCGCGCCACCGCAACATTGATGGCATGCGTAATCTCTTGCTCCGGTTCTCGGTCGGTCCCTCGGGGACGGAGGCCATGCCGGAGTGCGGAATCGGCATACAAAGCGGCAACCGGAACGGCTGGCGCGCCCTGCCGGCTGGCGAGCCGAGCAACAGTCAGCACAACTTTCACCATGGGAAGATCCTGTGCCTGACTCACTAGCTTTTCAGCGAGATCGCTCGGAAGGCAGTACAGCAGGGCAGGTGCGCGTTGACTCTCCATGCTGCTCCCTCATTCAGGCACCTGGTTCGCGGTAGAGTTCGAGGTCAGCAAACCGAGCGGTGCGTTCAAGAAAGCGCAGATGAACCGTGTCGGTGGGCCCGTTACGGTGCTTGGCCACAATGATTTCGGCAATACCGCGACGATCGGTATCGGGATTGTAGATCTCGTCGCGGTAGATGAAGATCACGACGTCTGCGTCTTGCTCGAGGCTCCCGCTTTCGCGAAGGTCACTGAGGAGCGGTCTGTGGTCAGTGCGTGTCTCCACCGCTCGAGACAGCTGAGAGAGTGCTAGAACGGGGACATTGAGCTCCCGAGCCAGGGCCTTGAGGCTACGAGAGATTTCAGAGATCTCCTGCACGCGATTCTCGGCGCGACGTGCATGCATGAGCTGTAAATAGTCTACGATAACTAAATCGAGGCCATGCTCTGCCATCAGGCGCCGTGCCTTGCTGCGCAGTTCCATGACACTGATGCCTGGGGTGTCGTCGATGAAGATCTTCGCCTCGGCCAACCGACCGAAGGCGCGCGAGATGGCGTCCCACTCGTGTTCGTCGATATATCCAAGGCGCAACCGGTGGGTGTCCACACCGGTTTCCATCGCAAGGAGCCGCTGCACCAGCTGCTCGGCGGACATCTCCAGGCTAAAGATAGCCACAACCTTACCAGCTTTGACGGCAGCATGGTGAGCAATGCTTAACTGGAAGGAGGTTTTACCGACCGAGGGACGAGCAGCCAGAATGATCAGATCGGAGCGTTGCAGTCCTCCTGTGAGCTTGTCAAGATCGACAAATCCAGTGGGAACGCCAATCACCTCACCGCGGTGTTGCTGGATGTAATCGAGTTTTTCGAAGAACTGCTCGAGAACTTGACCGACGGAAACGAAATCGCGGCTCGCCCGGCGCTGTGAGACGTTGAAGATGAGGCGTTCGGCACGTTCAATTGCCTCGTCAGCCTCAATACCTTCGTCGAACCCGAGCCGGACAATCTCCGTACCGGCGCTGATGAGGCGACGGAGTGTCGCAGTCCGCTCAACGATACGGGCGTAGTACTCAACATGCACGGCGCTCGGTACTACGCTGAGAAGCTCTGTGAGGTATGCAACTCCACCTACGTCGTCCAGTCGCCCGGTGCGTTCAAGTTCGTCAACAACGGTGACAAAGTCGGCTGGTATGCGCCGATTATAAAGATCGAGGATCGCCTGATAAAGAACACTGTGACTACCCCGGTAGAAGTCGTCTGCTCGGAGGAAGGATGCGACGCGGATAATCGCGTCGCGGTCGATAAGGAGGCTTCCGAGCACGGCTTGCTCGGCCTCGATATTGTGTGGCGGCAACCGTTCGACTACCTCAGCAGCCGTACTCGTCATCGCCCGCTCCGATCAGGCGTTGGTCTCCTCAGACTCCTCCGGGACGACCTCGACGATCACCGTTGGGCGTAGTTGACCAACAAGGTGAACCGGCACACGGTGCTCGCCGAGGGAACGAATCGGCTCTTCGAGTTGCACGCTGCGACGATCGATTTCTTGGCCCACAAGCTGGCTCAGTCGCTCGGCGATATCACGTCCGGTGATCGACCCATACAGGCGTCCACTCTCACCGACACGCGCCGGAATGACGACACGGAGCCCCTCGAGCCGCTGAGCGAGGTCCCGAAGTGCTTGTTCGGCCCGCTCTATCTTGCGCCGTTGCGCAGCAAGCCGTGCTTCGGCGATAGCCAGCCGCTCGGGCGTCGCTGGCTCTGCGAGCCGCTGAGGGATCAGATAGTTCCGGGCGAACCCCTCCGAGACGACTTGAATGGTCCCTGCTTTCCCAACATTGGGAACATCGCGGAGTAAGATGACCTTCATCACTTCGCTCCTCTGTGACGATCCCAAACACGCGAGTGTCCGTACACCCAGTGTATCACGACGTCAACTATACCGAGTGGAGCGCGATGATCGCAATTTTGACGCGCAGGCACAGGTGTTGCCTCACCAGGGAGCGAGCATCTCCTGACTGCAATGAGAGGCACGCTGCAATTATTGGGCGAGCGTGACTGTCAGTCCAGGAAACGGGTATTCTGGAACCGAGCAACCACGCTGAACAGTTCGTCCCAATCGCCTCGTGGGACAGCTCCATCTTCAGCGCGGTAAGAGCAGGCAGCGCGTCTACTCGTGCCGCATAGACGTGACGAGGATTGGTTGATTCACCTGTCTAGACTCCACTTGCATGCGTGACGCCTGCAAAGTGCGACAGGGAGGCATGGTCCAGGGTGAGAAGCGACACGTAAGCGGACCGGCTGACACTAGCTTGTAATTCGATGAACTGACAGATCGAGGAGGGATTGGTACGTTCGGTTACTAGGGAGTGACTGGGGAGAACAAAGGTCGGTGCAACGACGTTGGGAGGAGAGATACGTCGGCAAGCTGAGGATACCCAACGGCGGAGTACTGTGTGTGCGATCCATCGTGAGCACCTGGAATTGACGCGGTACACGAACGGTTTGAGCAGGCCCCGAATTGTTTGGTCATATGGTTCGGGAGGATACGAGATCGCACGGCATTGCTGTCTTGGACGTTGGAGCATCTTCATGCATTCGGGAATCTCCTGGACCACGATGGCGCGTTGGTCTGTGCCACGTTCAAAGATTGTGTTGGAATGCCGCGCACGCGATGACAACAAGACGTGCTACGCGACGAGGCTGCCTGATGGGACAGCGGAACAAAGACGAGGAACGGCGCTCTTTATTCTCTCTCTCTTGCTCCGTCGGACAACAACCGTCGCACGACCTCGTACAGAGCGATTGAGCCTGCAACTGCTACATTGAGTGACGAGACACGTCCGAACTGGGGAATGACAACTTGGACATCTGCCCGGCGGACGAGAATTGGTGAAAGTCCCCGGCCCTCCGAACCGACCAAGAGTACTAGTGGCGTTGGAAGGGGTGCGGCAAAGAGTGAGTGCGCGGCTGCTCCTGGTTCAAGAGCGATAATCCAGTAGCCGCGTTCGCGGAGTTCATCGACAGTGCGTGCCAAGTTCGTGACCAAGGCGATCTGAAGGTGTTCGACGGCTCCTGCGGATGCGTTCACAACTGCAGGCGTGATACCCGCAGCGCGTCGCTCCGGCAGGACCACGCCTTGCACGCCAACAGCCTCTGCAGTGCGCAGCAGTGTTGCGACATTCTGCGGGTCCTCAACGTGGTCCAGCACAAGCAGGATACTCTCTGGCGATGGGTCAGCCAGGACACTGAGGTCGACATAGGGGTAAGGGCTTGTCTCCAGAACGATACCCTGGTGATTGACTGAACCGACCATGCGATCTAATTCATCACGCGGGACGATGCTGACCGGAAGTCTGCTTTTGCGTGCTGCTTCAATGAGCGCGAGCACACGCGCATGCTCTTCAATACCTGCGGCGACGTAGAGGCGTCGATGACGGCGCCGACCGCGCAGCGCTTCGCTAACCGCATTGCGTCCGTAAAGAAACTCGCTGACTCGACCACGCTGCAGCGGCCTCATGTCCACCGCCAGGTGGTACCGGACGGGGTATCCTCGACAATCACACCGAGATCACCCAACCGTCCGCGGATAAAGTCAGCTAACTCCCAGTTCCGATCGGCACGAAGACGTGCACGAACTTCGAGGAGGAGTTCAATGAATGGTTCAGCGGCACGTTGCTCCGTTTCTTCATCATCGAAGCGAAAGCCGAGAACTGATGTGAGTTCAAGCAGGGTGGCCTGTGCGTACTGAATAACCGTGGCTGGCTCCCCCGCTGCTCGCGCGCGATTAATGGCCCGAGCGAGCTCGAAGAGACGCGCTAAGGCGACTGGGGTATTGAAATCGTCATCCATCGCTTCACGGAAGCCAAGGCGGGTGCTATCGGCCAAGGCTGCCAGGTCGTGTTCCGGTCGGCGGGGAATCGTATCGGTTGCTGCGCCGCGTACCGCCTGGCGGAGACGATCAAAACCGCGTGATGCAGCCGCAAATGCTTCCTCGGTGAAGGTGAGTGGACTTCGGTAGTGCGAACTGAGGACGAGGAGTCGGAAGGGTCCTGCTCCGTTACGCTCCAGAAGCTCACGGATAGTGATCAGATTCCCAACCGATTTGCTCATTTTCTCGCCGCCGAGCTGCAGGAGACCGTTGTGCAACCAGTAACGGACAAACGGCTGTTTGCCAGTGAAAGCCTCGGACTGTGCAATCTCGTTCTCGTGGTGAGGGAAGATGAGGTCAGCTCCGCCGCCATGGATATCGATTTGCGCTCCCAAGTGCCGATAAATCATGGCACTGCACTCGATGTGCCAACCGGGACGACCAGGTCCCCAAGGACTGTCCCATGCTGGCTCGCCTGGTTTAGCAGCTTTCCAGAGGGCGAAGTCCATGGGGTGCTCCTTGCGGGGATCGATCTCGACACGGGCACCGGCGAGCATTTCATCGAGCGTCCGATGCGAGAGCTTCCCGTATTCTGGGAAGGATAAGACGCGGAAGTACACGTCACCCTCGATGACGTAGGCATGGCCTTTGGCGATCAATCCTTGAACCATCTCGATAATTGTCGGAATTTCCTGCGTGGCGCGAGGGTACAGGGTGGCGGGTTTAATGTTGAGAGCAGCCGTTTCGTCGAGCCAAGCATCGATCAACTGTTCTGCGAGTTCGTTGGGCGGGATTCCAAGCGTGGCGGCACGCTGAATAATTTTGTCGTCTACATCGGTGAAATTCATAGCGAAGGTGACTCGATATCCAAGGTATTCGAGGTAGCGGCGGATCATATCGAAAACGATCGCTGACATTGCATGACCGATGTGAGCGTCTGAATAAACGGTAGGGCCGCAGACATACATTCGAACGTGGCCCGGTTCGAGTGTTTCGAAGGGCTCTTTTTCCCGAGTGAGCGTATTGGTGATACGCAATCCCATTGACGGTATCCTCTCTCGCGTCGGCCCGCTTCGCTTCGCTCACTCGAGGATACCCGAAGAAGCCATCGGGAGAAAAAACGCGGGCGACTGGCTCATCGCCCGCGCCTTGTGCTACTCTCGCTCAGTCGTTCTTCGATGCCGTCGAGACAGTTTCAGGCTTGGTCTCGCTCTTCCCGTTCGAGGAGTTGTTACGCTTGTAATCGGTGACATAAAAACCGGAACCCTTGAAGATGATCCCCGCTGGATAGAGTAATCGCCGAACTGAATTCCCACACTCTGGACACGTCGTAACTGGCTCATCGGAGAAGCGTTGCTTCACCTCGAATCGGTGGCCACAGCTTGTGCACTCGTACTCGTAGATCGGCATCGACCACCCCTCCTGTGCGACTCATCGTCAATTTTCCGGGCGGAATTGTAGTCGATCGTCTGGGGTTGAGCAAGATCTAGTGGGAGAGTTTAACATGAATCGGCTCAAGATCGGCCCAGTTCGGTCCGGCCTTCGCTTCCACCTCGAGTGGAACCGTCAGGGCCACGACGTTGCTCATGAAGGAGGTAACGAGTTCAGCTACCGTGGCCAATTCCGATTCTGGGACCTCCAACACGAGTTCATCGTGCACTTGGAGAAGCAAGCGAGCGCGGAAGTTGCGGTCGGTAAGCGCACGGTGCACACGGATCATAGCCAACTTCATGATATCGGCAGCGGTGCCTTGGAGCGGCATATTGACAGCCATGCGCTCGGCTGCTTGACGGCGAGCTGGGTTGGAGGAGTGGATCTCAGGAATGTAGCGGCGACGACCGAAGAGAGTTTCGACATAGCCCAGTGCTGCGGCGCGTTGCTTGGTCTCCTCAAGGTATCGTGCGACGCCGGGAAAGCGGCGAAAGTAGGCATCGATGAACCGCTGGGCTTCTTGCCGACTCATACCGGTATCACGCGCGAGTCCATAGGCTTGCATACCGTACATAATCCCGAAGTTCACCACCTTGGCGATGCGGCGCAACTCTGGGGTGACTGCATCGAGGGGGATGCCAAAGACTTCCGATGCCGTGGCAGCATGGATGTCCTTCCCATCAGCAAAAGCGCGTAGGAGCGCAGGATCTTGACTGAAGTGGGCCATGAGTCGCAGCTCGATCTGCGAGTAATCGGCGGAGAGAAGCAGAATCGGCTCATTGGCGATGCGGTACCCTGGTCGATTGTCAGCGATAAACGCGCGGCGGACGGCAAGACCCAATTCGCCACGGACCGGTATGTTCTGCAGGTTCGGATCGGAAGAACTGAGTCGCCCGGTTGCTGCGACTGTTTGATGGAAAATGGTGTGTACACGTCCCGTTTCAGGATGCACTTGGCGCGGCAAGGTATCGACATATGTGGACTTCAGTTTTAAGAGTTGGCGATACTCAAGGATGACATTGACAATAGGATGAGCTTCACGCAAGTTCTCCAAGACTTCCTGTGAAACTGAGTAGCCGGTCTTGGTGCGTTTCCCACGCGGGAGGCGAAGTTCCTCGAAGAGGATGGTACTCAACTGTTGGGGTGAGTTGATATTAAAAGGGCGACCAGCAAGGTCATAAATGCGCTGTTCGAGTGCTCGCAGTTGGTGATCCAGCTCGATGGAAAGGCGCTGGAGATACGGGACGTCGATCGCGATCCCGGCGCGCTCCATGTCGATGAGCACGTCAATAAGGGGTAGTTCAATTTCATTGAAAAGGCGCATTTGGTTGTGTGCTTCAAGTTGCGGACGCAAGAGATCAACTAGCCGATAGGTTGCCTCGACATCCGCACAGGCATATTGAGTGACGCGGGCGATCTCGGCACGGTCCATTGTCAGCTGTTTCTTCCCACGTCCAATGAGTTCCGTGATGGTTTCCAACTCCCAACCGAGCTTAGTGAAGGCCAGTTCCTTCAGTCCCACCGCGTTCTCGCCGAGTAGGTATGCAGCGATCATCGTGTCGAAGTCGATGCGTGGTCGGGGAAAGCCGGCTCGTTCCAAAACAAGCGCATCATACTTCCCGTTGTGCGTGAACCGCTGTATGCGTTCCGCCCGAAAGAAACGAGCGAGGGCACGGGTGACTGCATCTTTGTGGAGTTGCGCATCCCCAGTGGCATGGCCTAGTGGAATGTAGTAGCTGCGATCGGGCGTCGTTGCAATCGCGAGGCCCACGAGTTCGGCATACATCGGATGCAAGGCAGTGGTTTCGACATCAAGGGCGAATGCTCGGCATTGTTCGAGTTCGCGAACGAGTTCCTCGAGTTCGGCCTCAGTGAGGACGGCGCGTCGCTGCGACGGAAGCGGTTTGCTTTGGGTGACGAGTTTCCGCGGTTGGGGTAAGCGTGGCACCAGGCTGCGGAACTCCAACTCGCGGAAGAGGGCGAGGACCTGGTCACGGTCGAAATGCCCGAACTGAGCCTGCTCCAGATCAAGTTGGACGTCCGCATCTCGCACAATCGTGGCGAGGTGTCGACTGGTCAACACGGTCTCTTGTGCCGCACGCAAGGCCTCGCGGATCCGGGGTGGATCAATCTCGTCCAGACGCTGCAACATAGCTTCAAGTGAAGGGAACTGTTGGAGCAGGCGGGTCGCCGTTTTCTCGCCAATACCTGGTACGCCGGGGATGTTATCGGAGGGATCACCAACGAGGGCCTTGAATTCTGGCAGGCGCTCTGGCGAAAAACCGTAGCGTTCCAGCACAGCTTGACGATCGTAGAGGCGATATTCTCCGAAGCGCTGTCGCCCCGGCAGAATGACCTGCACATGGTCATCGACGAGCTGGAGCAAATCGGTGTCTCCGGTTACGATAAGAACTTCAAGCTCACGCTCGATTGCCTGTTTGGCCAATGTTCCAATGAGGTCATCGGCCTCGTATCCCTCGCGTACAACGATCGGAATCTGGAAAGCAGCGAGGAGTTGACGGATGCGCTCGAGCTGATGGCGGAGGTCATCAGGAGTTTCCGGTCGATGGGCCTTGTACTCGTGATAGAGCTCATGTCGGAAACTTTTCCCACTGTCGAAACAGACAATGACGTAGTCAGGTGCGAAGTCGTTTAACACCTCTAGCAGCATACTGGTAAAACCGAAGACAACGTTTGTCGGCTCACCATTACTTGTGGCCAGCGTGGCAGGCAGGGCATGATAGGCCCGGTACGCGAGACCATGCCCGTCGACTAAGACGAGACGTGAGCGAGTGGAACGGCTCGGCATAGCGTCCTCTCCTCATCGTGCCGATTATAAGACGGGAAATTCACAATGTCTCAGGAAACTCTTGGGGAGGCGCGGTAACCTGAGGAGCGAGGGAGAGCGCAAGCCCCGACTGACGGTTGCTATAATTCGCATGCTTCCGTGACCTGGTGGAGTGGGGCGCACAAAGCTTCGTTGCACGACAACGTTATTCCGACAACATCTGGGCGACCAAGGCCTCAATTGGACGTTAGGACGGGATAATAATGGCGAATGTGCAAATGGTACAGACTCTTTCTGAGCGCATCGCGGAGAATGTCGAGCGCGTGATCGTTGGGAAGAGTCGTGAAGTGCGGATGGTGCTTGTTGCTCTTCTCTGCCGAGGCCATGTGCTCATTGAAGATGTTCCCGGGGTGGGCAAAACGGTTCTGGCGAAGGCGATCGCGCGGAGTATCGGCTCGACATTTAAACGGATCCAATTCACGCCGGATCTTTTGCCCTCTGATATCACCGGTGTCAACGTGTTCAATCAACAGACGGGACGCTTTGAATACCGCCCGGGACCGGTGGTGGCGCATATTGTGTTGGCTGATGAGATCAACCGTGCCACACCGAAAACACAATCCGCCCTACTTGAGGCGATGGAAGAAGGGCAGGTGACGGTGGATGGGGTGACCTATCCGTTGCCGGATCCCTTCGTCGTGTTGGCGACCGAAAATCCCATCGAGTATGAGGGAACATTCCCCCTTCCAGAAGCGCAACTGGACCGTTTTTTAATTCGAATCTCGTTAGGGTATCCAAGTCGCCGTGGCGAAGTTGAAATGTTGAGTCGCCAGCATTTCCAACATCCGCTCGAGCAACTGGGGCAGGTTGCGACCCTTGACGAACTGCGTGCCGCCCAGGAACAGGTTCGTCAGGTCTACGTGGACGATCTTCTTAAGGAGTACATTGTGTCGCTCGTCGAGGTGACACGGCGACATGAGGATGTCTATCTTGGGGCTGGTCCGCGCGGATCACTTGCGTTGTACAACGCCTCTCGTGCATGGGCAGCTATGCAAGGCCGTGACTACGTCATCCCCGATGATGTGAAAGAGCTTGCCGAGTCAACGCTCGCTCATCGCATCATTGTCAACCCGGCTGCGCGCATGCGCAACGTTGATGCCCGAGCGATCGTACGCGAGGTGCTTACTGTCGTACCAGTTCCTGGAGCGCGGCCGCTCGGCGTGGCGAGTGCTGAATCGACGGCACGCCGACGTCTACCGTTCGGTGGATCGTGATGGGTTGGATACGAGTCGTAGTCCTTGCTAGTGTCATCGTCTTCCTGTCACAGCTAAATCGCTGGGTTATCTTTGATAAGCTCTTCTTTGTCCTCCTTGGCCTGCTCGTCCTGGCATTCGTGTGGAGCCGCCTAGCGCTTTCTGGCCTGGTTGTTACTCGGCGAACAGCAAGTGACCGTGCCCATGTGGGAGACCTTCTGATTGAGCAGGTTGAACTGGAGAATCGGAGCAGATTTAGCAAACTTTGGGTCGAGGTGCTGGACTATTCGGATCTCCCGGGGCACTGTTTGAGCCGCGTGGTCAGTATTCCTGGTCGTACGGTCATGGGCTGGCGGTCCAAGACATGGTGTATCCGTCGGGGACGATTCCGCCTTGGGCCGATGGTGCTTTGTGCCAGTGATCCGTTCGGTCTCTTTGAGCGGCGTCTGGTGGTACCAGTAACGCACGAACTTGTTGTGTACCCTGCCCTTGTTGATTTGACAACTGTACGTTTGCCCGCAGGAGAGTTGCCGGGTGGGAATGCACTGCAGAAGCGAACCCCGAATGTCACACCAAACGTTGCTGGTGTCCGCCAATACCAACCGGGCGACAGCTTCAATCGGATCGCTTGGAGCGCGTCGGCACGCGCCGGGCAGCTAATGGTGAAGGAGTTTGAGCTTGATCCGAGCAGCGATGTGTGGTTGGTCCTGGATGGTGAAGGACGACATCATGTTCGCGGGAAGGGGGGAACGGTAGATACTACATCAGCGAGCAAGGCAGAAGTCCTCCTTGACTCGACAGAGGAGTATGCGGTGACGATCACCGCCTCGCTGGCACGTTTTTTTCTTGATCAAAATCGCGCCGTTGGACTGATCGCTCATGGCTCGACCCCAGTTGTCCTGCCAGCAGATCGCGGAACACGACACTTACTGAAGATACTAGAATTTCTCGCCGTTTTTCGAGCTGATGGTACAACGTCGTTACCTGCGGTTCTTCTTGGTGAACAAGCACGATTCGGCCGGCAGAGTACGCTTCTTGTCATCACCCCGTCAACTGATGAATCGTGGGTGCGGGCGCTTGCGGAGCTCATGGCTCGTGCGATTCGCGTCCTTGTGGTCATCGTGGAGCCGAGTACATTCGGCGGTGCGCTCAGTTCGTTACTGGTGGTGAGTGAACTGACGGCAATAGGTGTCCCGTTTGTACTTGTGAAGAACGGGGATGATCTCCGCCGTGTTCTGGCTATGCCGACTGGTCTGATCGCGTCGAGCCACTAGGAGAAGACGCGATGTTGCGAGTTGTCGGAAAACGCTTGAGCCCGGACGCTGGTTGGTTTGCGCTCGGTTGTCTGGCTACATTGAACTTTTTGGCAGGTTTTTCGACCTATCGAGCCGATTGGTCTGATGGGCTTCTCGTTGCGGTACGCGCGGTTCTCCTTGGTACGCTTGTGGCCTATGTGCTGGCTCGGCCGATCGGCCTTCCGGATGTAGCTGCGCACTCCCTCGCCCTTCTGCTGGGCGGCACCGGGGTTCTCTGGCTTCTGCAAGACCTTGTAAGTGATCAGCTCGGAGGGACGCGAGAGAAACTGGCGTTTTTATGGGTGCGATGGGAACGTTGGTATCTGGCGATTCGTCAGGGGGAGAGGGCTGAAGATTTCTATCTCTTCTTGCTCTTAATAGCAGTGACGCACTTTGCCATTGGCTATGTCGCGACATGGTTCGTTGTTCGGCATAACCATGCGTGGGTCAGCGTTCTTCTCCCGACGACAGTCGTGCTCATAAATGCAGGGTACTCCGCGAATGTCTCGGTCTTCCTAGTCGCCGTCACGGTGATCCTTGACCTCCTGATCGTCGGCCGAGTCTCGTTCGCGCAGCGGGTGCAGCGTTGGCAGCGGGCCGGCCTGACTGTTGGCTCCGCCGTGGCGTGGCGCTCATTGTGGGTACTCTCGTGGCTTTCGCTGGCAGTACTCCTCTTTGGCTGGATCATCCCATTCCGGACGCATTCGAGTCGTGCTGCGGCTGCTCTTCAACCAATCAATCAGCCGTGGAGCGAGCTTCGAGAGACGTTAGCGCAGTGGTTCCCGTCGGTGCGCGGTCCAGGAGCGGGTCGGGGGGGAGGTGGTGGGTTCGCCAGTTTCGGCGACCGCTTTGACATCGGTGGGCCACTTCGCCTCAGCGATGAGCCCGTGCTCTTGGTGACTGGCGACAATACTGCGTACTTGACGATACGTACCTATGACGTCTATACGGGACGTGGATGGCGGTCGAGTGCTGTGCCAGACACAACCAACGCTTCTGATGAAACACTCTCGGCTCCAGCTGAAAACGGGAGTGGTTCCGAGCCTGTGCCCTTGTTAGAGTTCGCCATTGATGAAGAGCTTCCCAAGGCTGATGAAGTAACGAAGGGGCGTGAGACCGTTCGCTATCATGTTGAAGTCTTACAATCGCGTGGTGCTGCGTTGCCGTTTACAGGCGATCCGATCTCCTTCAGTATTCCGGTGCGAACACTGTACGGCTGGATCGACAGCACGGATGGGCGGACGATCGATCTTGGTGCCACACCATCGGAGCAGGTGCCGCTGGAACTCCGGCCGCTCCTTGAGCTCGTGCGCGATCTCGAGTTCACACCGCCTGAGGAGGGATCGCCGCGAGTGGTGACACCGACGCCGGATCCGTATGCTGAGCGCCCGTGGTTCTGGTGGTTTATGACCGGTTCTCCTGTGCTGCCTCAGCTCGACACAGAAATTAGCCATCTTGCTGCCCGAGGCATCGAAGTAACTTTCTGGTGGGAGACGACTGGCCAGGGTGTGTTCCGGATTACTCGTTTGGCCTATCGTGGTCGTTTACCAGACTACGCTGACCTGGAAGCTGTCTATCCGACGGATGGAATCAGGCGCGGACTCGCTTACGATTTTGTCACGGCGGTAAGTCGTGCGACACCAGAGCAGCTGCGGGCAGCTGGAGAGGAAAGTGCTCAGGGGTCTGGTCGCGCTGATGTCGAGAAGACACCCTATGGGGTCTATCCACGTGAACTGTATCGCCGCTACACGCAACTACCAGAGACTGTAACAGAACGCACCCGGCAGCTTGCCTACGCGCTGGCGGCAGGAAAGTCGAATGCCTACGATGTCGCTAGCACGATAGAGGCCTTCGTGCGCGAGCGTATCTCCTATAACGAGGCGACACCAAACCCTGGTGGAGTTGACGCCGTTGATACCGTACTTTTTGTTCGACCCGAGGGGTATTGCACTTTTTACGCCTCCGCAATGGCGGTCTTACTGCGTGCAGTCGGCATACCAGCACGCGTGGCGGTCGGGTATTACCCTGCTGACTTTGACAAGAAGATGGGAGGCTTTGTCTATAGAGATCACAATGCCCACGCCTGGGTTGAAGTGTTCTTCCCCGGATACGGTTGGATACCCTTCGAACCGACCGCATCACGACCGCCCATCCCGCGTGGTGCGATTCCTGGGCAAAATGATCTCTTGCCCATGGATTCAATCCTCGGAGCGAATTTTCCGACAGACGAGCGGTTTGGCCTGCGTCTCCCAGAGTTGGATCGGCCGGAAGGTGCTGGTGCGGTCGGGAGGGCGGCGTCTACTTCGCCGGCGAAGCACAGTTGGATAAGGGTTGCGCTGCTTGGATTACTTGCCCTAGTGACAAGTGTCAGTGTGCTTGTCACGGTCTGGTGGTTGTGGGGAACCTGGAAGCTCTCTCCTGCAGCTCGGCTCTTTGTTCGGTTTCAGCGTTTAGCGAGTATTGCCGGCCTGCGGTCAGTGGAGTCGTCTACGCCGCTCGAGTTTGCCTGGGAGGTGGGGCGGCTTGTCCCGGGTACGCGTCGGGCTGCGGAAACAATTGCACAGCTCTATAGCCGCGAGCAGTATGGACGGCAGCCGGCACGTGAGGAAGAGTTACGTCTGGCGGGGCGGTTGTGGCGTGAGATTCTCCGACCCCGTCTCCTACGTGCAGTGTTGCGTCGGCGGTTGAGGGAAGAAGCGGAGTTACTCGATGCCAGGTCGATGCCTCGTCGTCGGTAGCGTGAACACTGATATCGTGCTAGCAGTGCCGCGCTTCGCTATGCCTGGAGAGACGCTGCTTGCGACAGGTGTGAGCGTGATTGGAGGCGGTAAGGGAGCGAACCAAGCGGTTGCTGCGGCTCGGCTGGGCGCTCACGTCACACTCATTGCTGCGATTGGCGGTGATCCGTTCAGCGACCTTCGCTACAACGAACTGGAACAAGAAGGGATCGACCTTCGTTTCCTCATCCGTGTTCCAGGGCTTGGCGGGTTAGCGCTCATTGAGTGCACTACGGAAGGTGAGAATCGTATTGTTGTAGCCGCAGGAGCGAATGCAGCACTTGATGTCGCACGTGTACGAGGAGCGATGCAAAAGCTGGAGCTCTGTTCAGATGATGTGGTCTTGACACAGCTGGAAATTCCGCTCCCGGCAGTTGAGGCGGCGCTCTGTCTTGCTGGGGAGAGTGGAGCGCGTCGCCTGCTCAATGCGACGCCATGGAAGGATGAGGCTACGGAACTCCTCCAATGGTGCGACGTCCTTATCGTGAACGCCCTCGAGGCGCGCCAAGCCGCCGGCGTAGGTGGGGTGGAGCCGATCGAGTTGGTGGCTACGCAGCTCGTTGAACGGGTTCCGGTGGTCGTCGTGACGTTAGGTGCTGAGGGGGCGCTTCTCTTGACCGAGCGAAAGCGCCTGCGCTGTAGAGCGCCCCGCGTACCTGTCGTGGACACAACGGCGGCGGGTGATGCGTTCACCGCCGCACTGGCAGTTTCTTTGCTCGAGGGTGAATGCTGGGAGGAAGCTCTGAGACGGGCGGTCTGGGCTGGAGCACTCACCGTTGGACGTGCCGGGGCACAACCGTCCTTGCCGTTTCGTCGTGAGCTCGAGCAGGCTATCGGTACCGCGCCGTTGATACTGGAACGTTGGTGAAAGAGAAGACACGGCCGCTTCCAGAAAGGATTCTGGAAGCGGCCCAATAGAAGGATCTAGTGTCTCTCAGCCCCAACCAAACGCCTTCACAATAAGCAGTGCAACGATGTTGACCACCTTGATCATTGGGTTCACAGCTGGACCAGCTGTGTCCTTATAGGGATCACCGACGGTGTCCCCGGTAACAGCAGCTTGATGAGCGAAGCTTCCTTTACCACCATGAGCGCCCGATTCGATGAACTTCTTGGCGTTATCCCAGGCAGCACCACCCGTTGTCATGGAAATTGCGACGAACAGACCAGTCACAATCGAACCGATCAAGAGCCCGCCAAGAGCTTCCTTACCAAGTACCGCAGCGATAATGATCGGGGTCAATACTGCGATGAGGACGGGTGCAAGCATCTGCCGAAGGGCTTCACGCGTAACGATGTCTACCGCTCGCCCATATTCTGGCCGGGCGCGTCCCTCGAGCAGTCCCGGAATCTCTCGGAACTGCCGACGCACCTCCTGAACAACAGCACCGCCTGCCTTCCCGACGGCTTCCATGAGGAAGCTCGCAAAGAAGTACGGAAGGGCGGCGCCGATGAAAATTCCGATGACGACACGAGGATTCGACAGTTCGAAAATCAGTTGCTCGGAGAGTTCAAGGTAGTAGGATGCAAAGAGAACCAGCGCGGCCAGACCAGCGGAACCGATTGCATAGGCTTTTGTCACCGCTTTGGTCGTATTGCCAACCGCATCGAGCGGATCGGTAACAGCACGGACCTCGTCCGGGAGCTCTGCCATTTCAGCAATTCCACCGGCGTTGTCGGTAATTGGGCCAAACGAGTCAACGGCGACAATCATGCCGGTCATTGAGAGCATTGCCATTGCGGCAACTGCGAGGCCGTAAAGGCCGCTATACGCTGAACCTGAGCTAGTAGTGAGATTATAGGCAATGTAGATGGCGAGAGCGATCAGCACGATTGGGGGGAAGGTCGCCTGCATTGAGACAGCTAAGCCGCTAATAATGTTGGTCGCATGCCCGGTTTCAGAGGCTACGGCGATGCGCTTCACCGGGCTGTACTTCTCCGAGGTGAAGTATTCAGTGAAAACGACCATACCGATAGTGACTACCAGCCCGACGAGTGCGCTAAGCCACAGCTTTGCAGCCGCAGACAGTGTGAATGTCACGCCGAAAAGTGACACAGGTCCATCAGTGATAACCGGATTGTTACCCATGAGCCAGGTAGTGACCGGGAAGAAGAGAATGGCGGCGAGCAACATCGCGGCGATCACGCCCTTATAGAGGGCACGCATGATAGAGCGGCTTGCATCGAGCCGCACAAAGAATGTTCCGATGATCGAAGTGATAATTGAGACAGCTCCAAGGGCCAAGGGATAGACGATAGCAACTTCGGTCCCAAAGACCAGATGGCCGAGGAGCATCGCAGCAATAGCGGTGACGGCATACGTCTCGAACAGGTCTGCTGCCATCCCGGCACAGTCGCCAACATTATCACCGACGTTGTCAGCGATCACGGCCGGATTGCGGGGATCATCTTCCGGGATCCCGGCCTCGACCTTCCCAACGAGATCCGCTCCGACATCTGCGGCCTTGGTGTAGATGCCACCACCGATGCGGGCAAACACCGAGATCAAGCTGCCGCCAAACCCGAGACCAACCAGGCCGGTGACGCTCCGTGTCACAAGGTAGAAAGCCGTCACTGCGAGAAGACCGAGGCCAGCCACAAGCAGGCCGGTGACAGCGCCCCCCCGAAAGGCGACCGCCAAGGCACGGTCAAGCCCTTGCTTTGCCGCTTCAGCGGTGCGCACGTTGGCTCGGACAGCAATCGACATACCAATAAAGCCAGCCAAGCCGGAGGCAATGGCACCGATGAGAAAACCGATTGCAGTCGTCCAATCGACCGTGACGCCGAGAATGACTGCGACAATCACGGCAACGATAGCGACGAGACTATACTGGCGCCGCATGTAGGCTTCGGCGCCTTCCTGGATAGCCAGAGCGATTGCTTGCATGCGTTCGTCGCCGCGCGGTTGTGCCAAGACCCAGCGGATTAATACGGCACCATAGATGACCGCAAGGAGCGCTGCAGCTAGTGCAAGATAGAGCGCGGTATTTTCCATATCCTGTCACCCCTCCCGCACGTGTCTCTCCATCACTTTTATCGCGTGTTCCCAGGCCATCGCGCAAAAAATCGATTGACGTCTCGTGGACGGAAACGTCCACACATGAGACTCCGGCCAGATGGTGCCATCGTGGCCGGAGTCTGGCAAGGGACTTGACATTACGCAGAGGCTACGGGGTCAGCAACGGCTGCCCATAAATGTGGTAGATCGCTGCCATTGCTGCAAATATGCTAAGTGCGATAAGCATACCCCAGGTAAAAATTCCGGTTAATATCCGATTATCAAACTTGAGGTGCATGTAGTAGGCAACTACAAGGACAAACTTGATAGCAGCAAACACGATAAGAATCGGCGCTGTGAGTACACCTAGTGTTGACTCAAAGACGTAGGTAAGCACCTCAAGAACGGTTGCAATGGTCAGAAGAATGAGGACGCGGACCCACGTCGCCGGGCTAGGCTGAGCATGTGCCGTTGACTGTTGGTGCATTCTGGGCTCCTTCCGTCAGCACGTTCAGCAGGCCAACCCAAGATCACCATCACCGCTGATCAGTAGGGCATAAGGTAGACGAGCATAAAGATAATAATCCAGACGATGTCAACGAAGTGCCAGTACAGGGTTGTAACAAAGAAACGCTCCACGTGCGCCGGTGTCAATTTGCCGACGAACGAGAGCAGCCACTGCACCAAGAGCCAGACGATGCCAATGAACACATGGGTGCCATGGAAGCCGGTCAGAACGAAGAAGGTTGTACCGAAAAGGTTAGACGTCAGGGTAAGCCCCTCATGGTAGAAAGTGATGAACTCGTAATATTGGCCGCCAAGGAAGAGTGCTCCGAGAAGGATGGTACCGAGAAGCCAACCGCGAAAGCCTCGCATGTCGGCATGTTCAAGTGCTGTCAAGGCCATCACGATGGAAAAGCTGGAGAGAAGAAGAACAGCCGCCGAGACCGAGGTATACGGGATATCGAGCACCTCGTGCGGATATGGTCCTTCAAAGTATCGCCCACGATAGGCGAAGTATACCCAGATCAGTGATCCAAAGAACATACAGTCGCTGGCCAAAAAGGTCCACATCATTAGCCGGTTATGGGAGATACCAGTGACCGTATGCTCTCCGGCTGGAAGTGTGTGACCCGCGGCGTGACTCACGCGGTGACTCCTTCCTTTCTTCTTCTGACGGATGCCTCTGACGACAAACTGCTCGGGGCGGGAAGAAGCCACGAGCCGCCCCTGATCCCTCCTGCTCCTCTATTGACTGACATGTGCTTCTTCATGTTCAATCGCCGGCTCAAAGTGCCAACCGAGAAGACCAAAGAAGACCACGAACACGCCAAGCCCAACGATGGGGAAT
Source organism: uncultured Thermomicrobium sp. (assembly GCA_938028665.1). Classification (GTDB taxonomy): domain Bacteria; phylum Chloroflexota; class Chloroflexia; order Thermomicrobiales; family Thermomicrobiaceae; genus Thermomicrobium. The sequence continues at coordinate 29,758 of CALIMB010000080.1, forward strand.
CCGAGCGGCCCAAGCGTTTCGGTGCCGTGCATGATCATGCCGGCTGCCATAGCCGTCAACCCGGCAGAGACGATGAGTGGCCACCAGGATGGCTTGGGCAGGTGCACACCGGGTGGTAGCAGACTGTGCCCAGGATTGTCGTGCCGTGGCTGATGGACCTCGCGACGTTGCATTGTGTCGGTTGCGGCGGGCGTGTGGTGACCGTCACCGTACTTCTCAATCCAGTAGGCATCGCGGCCTCGGACGGTCGGGATGACCGCAAAGTTATAGGCTGGTGGCGGTGAAGGGATCGTCCACTCGAGTGTCCGGCCGTCCCAGGGATCGGCGGATGCTGCAGCTGGCTGACGTAGGGTTTTCACCACATTGACCAGAAGGAGTGTTTGGGACAGGCCAAGGATGAACGCGCCAATGGTGATGACGAGATTCCAGCTACCCCAACCAGTCTCGGCGGCATAGGTAAAGTAGCGACGCGGCATCCCGTCAAGTCCAACAAAGTGCATGGGGAAGAACGTCAGATTGGTGCCGATAAAGGTGAGCCAGAAGTGCCAGCTGCCGAGACGTTCATCGAGAAGACGACCATACATCTTGGGGAACCAGTAATAAGTTCCGGCCAGCAACCCCATGACGATGACTCCAAAGATGACGTAGTGGAAGTGCGCGACAATGAAGTACGAATCTTGCTGCTGGTAATCGAGTGGAACGGTGGCGTGCATGACGCCGGTGATGCCTCCAATCATAAGCATCCATACGGCGGCGGAGGCGAACTTCATTGCCGTCTTAAAATCGAGAGAACCGCCCCACATAGTGGCAAGCCAGTTAAAGACCTTCACTCCCGTCGGGATCCCGATCAGCATCGTCGACGCCGCGAAGAGCGCATTCGGTACTGGGCCGAGTCCGACGGTGAACATATGATGGGCCCAGACGAAGAAGCTAAGGAACGCAATAGCGATTCCAGCGAAGATGACGAACGGAGCGCCAAAGAGCGGCTTGCGCGAGAATGTTGGAAGAACCTCGGAGATGATCCCCATAGGCGGGAGGACAAGGATGTAGACCTCAGGATGCCCAAAGATCCAGAAGAGGTGTTGCCAGATGACTGGATCACCACCATGGAGTGGATTAAAGAAGTTCGTATTGAAATAGCGATCAAACATGATCATGAAGAGCCCAACTGTAAGAGAGGGGAACGCAAGAAGAATGAGGATCGCGGTGATAAGAACCATCCAGACAAAAACTGGCATACGCATGAGTGACATGCCGGGAGCGCGCATATTGACGATTGTCACGAAGAAGTTGAGTGCGCCGGCAATGGAGCTGATACCCAGGACCTGCAGGCCAAGATCCCAGAAATCAAGTCCTGGTCCGGCCGAGTAGAGGCGGCTGCTGGAAAGGTTGGCGTACCCGAACCACCCGGCGTCAGGTGCGTGGCCGAAGAGGAAACTCGACCACATCAAAAGTGAACCGAAGAGGAAAGACCAGTACGAGAAGGCGTTGAGGCGGGGAAACGCGACGTCGCGAGCGCCAATCATGAGTGGGACGGCGATATTAAAGAATGCCGCGTTGAGCGGCATGGCCACGGCGAAGATCATCATGGTGCCGTGCATGGTCATCACTTCGTTGTAGGTCTTGGGTCCAAGGAAATGCATGTTTGGCTGCGCAAGCTGGATCCGCATGAGGAGCGCGAGAAAGCCTGCGAGCAAGAGATAGACAATTGCCGTCCAGTAGTAGAGAATACCGATCTTCTTGTGATCAACTGTTGTTAACCACTCGACAAGTGCCGAGCGCCGGTATCCCGCTTGTTCCAGTCGAATTGCCGCCTCAGCCATCAGTGACCCCCTGTCGTGCCTCGGTTTTCGGTTCACTACCGATTGCGGCCAAGTGTACTGTCGATGCTATCCATCGGCTACTACCTCCTGAGCGTTGCTGCAGGACGGTTCTACGGTGGTTACTTCAAGGACCAAAGATACTCGACAATCGCATTCACCTGCTCCTCAGTCAGCAACTGGTTCTGTTGCGCGCGAATCTTCCACCACTTTTCCGCCATGATCGAGTACGGTTTGACCTGTTCCGTATTAGCGATCCACTGGTGAAGATTCTCCGCGGTGTTCGGAAGGAACGCCGCAAGCGTGTGTCGTTCAGCGAAGTAGGCAAGATTTGGTCCAACCATGAGGGTCTTATTGATCGGAGTCGACGGGTCATACGTCGGGTTTACACTGTGGCAGCCGGCGCATCCAGCCGTACCCGCAAAGAGCTCTTTCCCCGTCGCGGCGAGTGTCCCGGGGGTCGGATCAGGAGCGGGTTGGCGGTGTTTTTGCACCCACGCATCAAACTCTTGCTGTGTCTGGACAACAACCCGGAACTGCATGTGCGCATGCTGCGCACCGCACAGTTCGGCGCATTGTCCGTAAAAGACTCCGGTTTCCTCTGGGGTAAACACCATGGTGTTGTGACGTCCTGGAACGGCATCAACCTTCCCGGCAAGTCGAGGTGGCCAGAACGAGTGAATAACATCATGAGACGTGATGGTGAGAACGACCGGGCGATCGACCACGAGATGCAGGTCTCCCGCCGTCACAATCCCGAATTCCGGATACCGGAACTCCCACCACCACTGATGGCCGATCACCTGCACCTGCAGTGCATTACTGTCTGGTCCCGGATCGCGGTTCAACTGGAAAATGAGGCGGGTTGAAGGAATCGCAATCAAGGCCAGGATGATTGCCGGAATCAAAGTCCAAACAATTTCCAGACGCGGGTGACCATGTACCTGGGGTGGGATGCGGGTATCACCAGGCTTCCGACGAAACAGGACGATGTTGAGCAATAACCAGCCAGTTACTAGAATGAAAACAGCGACGCTCAACCACCAGACCGGTACCAGAAAGAGATCCCAAATGTGGCGCGCCTGGTCACCAGCTGCATCAGAGGTTGATGCGATTTTGCCGCCGATGACACCACAGCCACTGCTCAGCCAAGTCAGTCCGACGAGCGAGAGGATGGCGACCCACCGCCGCCGGCTCTTCATCGGTCGTGTCTCCTTCACTCGTTCCGCCCCTTCCCCGCAGCACGCTGCATCACATCTCGGCCGTGAGGACCGATCACGCTGGGGTATTCTACTCACCCCGGTGAAACCTGTCACGAACATTTGGAGCCCGTTCCGCTCGGAATGTCGTCTTCCTACAGAATACGACCGCTCTCCGTTGTTGTCAAGCTTCGGCGATTCGATAGTAATGGTACCGGTTCCACGATAAGGCATCAAGTCGCTTGTGGGCCGCTCATCAGCTGAGTACACTAGATTATAAACTCAGCGAGCAGAAGGACGAATCTGTCAAGCGGCTCGATGGAAGGAGGCGCAAATGTCGGACGAGGTCGGGATGAGTGTAGTGGGGACCATCCAGGGTTTGTTGGTTGAAACACGTCGTTTCCCTCCACCTCCTGACTTTGCAGCCCAGGCCAACATGCGAGATCCAGGCGTATACGAGGCCGCTCGCCGTGATCCTGAAGGGTTCTGGGCGTCAATCGCTCGAGAACTCGACTGGGATGAGCCCTGGCACACGGTCATGGAGTGGAATCCGCCCTGGGTCAAATGGTTTGTCGGTGGCCGTCTCAATGCCTCAGTCAACTGCGTGGATCGGCACTTGACCGCCGGTCGGCGAACCAAGGCAGCGATTATTTGGGAGGGTGAACCAGGCGACGAACGTATTCTCACCTATCAGGATCTCTACCGGGAGGTAAACCGGGTAGCGCTGGCACTGCGGCAGCTGGGTATCGAGAAGGGTGATCGGGTTGCGATTTACCTGCCTATGATTCCGGAACTCCCAATAGCCATGTTGGCCTGTGCCCGCATCGGTGCCCCTCATTCAGTCGTGTTTGGTGGATTTAGCGCTGACGCGCTGGCAGATCGGATCAACGATTGTCAGGCGAAGCTCTTGATCACTGCAGACGGTGGTTACCGCCGCGGTCGTATTGTTCCGCTCAAGGAAACGGCCGATCGTGCTCTCGAGCGCTGCCCCTCGATCGAAAAAGTGGTTGTGGTCCGACGCATCGGCGAATCCCATGCGATTACGATGCAACCTGGACGTGATCTCTGGTGGCATGAAGTACTCTCTGGTGTGCAGGAGCGCTTCTGCCCGCCTGAGTCAGTGGACAGCGAGCATCCGCTTTACATCTTGTACACCTCAGGGACAACCGGAAAGCCCAAGGGCCAACTGCATACCACCGGTGGTTACCTCACCGGCGTTTACATTACAACGAAGTGGATCTTCGACATCAAGGATGATGACATCTACTGGTGCACAGCTGACATTGGGTGGGTGACCGGCCACAGCTACATCGTGTACGGTCCGCTGGCCAATGGGGCGACGGTTGTGATGTACGAGGGGTCTCCCGATTGGCCGGATAAGGATCGCTTCTGGGATATCGTTGAGCGACGCCACGTGACCATTCTGTACACGTCACCGACTGCAATCCGCCAGTTCATGCGCTGGGGGCCAGAATATCCCGCCCGCCATGATCTCTCCAGCCTGCGCTTGCTTGGGACGGTTGGTGAGCCGATCAACCCCGAGGCGTGGATGTGGTACCACGAACACATTGGCGGTGGACGCTGCCCTATCGTCGATACGTGGTGGCAGACCGAGACCGGGATGATCCTGATCACGCCGCTGCCTGGACTGACAACGACAAAGCCTGGCTCGGCAACCTTGCCATTCCCGGGTATTGAGCCAGATATCCTTGGCGAAGCCGGCAATCCAGTGCCGACAGGGCAGGGAGGGTATCTCGTTATCCGGCGACCGTGGCCGGCGATCTCCCGTACACTGTGGGGTGACCCGGAGCGCTATGTGAACACGTATTTCTCCAAGTATGGGCCATCGATCTACGTCACCGGGGACGGTGCAAAGCGCGACGAGGAGGGATACTACTGGATCTTGGGACGTGTCGACGATGTCCTGAACGTTTCCGGCCACCGCTTGGGCACAATGGAGTTAGAGAGCGCGCTCGTCGCGCACCCGGCTGTCGCAGAGGCGGCCGTTATCGGAGTGAGTCACGAGATCAAGGGGCAGGTACCTGTCGCCTTTGTGAGTCTGCGTGCTGGGTATACCGCGAGTGACGAGCTTGGCGAAGAGCTCCGACGCCATGTTGCCGAGACGATCGGTGCTATTGCGCGACCAGAGCGCGTGATCTTCGTGGCAGATCTGCCCAAGACACGCAGCGCCAAGATCATGCGGCGACTCCTGCGGGATATCGCAGAAGGGCGGATGCTCGGAGACACGACGACGCTGACTGATCCGGCTGTGGTCGAGGAGATCAAACGGACGTGGATCGCCGAGCACGGCGAGCAAGAATAGCGACCTGGCCGGGGTGAGAAAATTGGCGGCGGGGTCAAGTGACCCTGCCGCTCTCGTTTTCACTTTCAGGAAGTGAGGTGGAAGATGGCGACCCCAGTGATCGTTAGTGCAGTGCGAACGCCGATCGGACGCTTCGGAGGTGCATTGAAAGATGTGCCTGCGTGGCGACTTGGAGCAGTGGTCATCGCCGAGGCGGTGCGGCGTGCGGCACTCGATCCCTCAGCGGTCGACGAAGTGATTATGGGGAACGTCTTACAGGCGGGGCAGGGAATGAACCCAGCTCGGCGAGCGGCGATGACAGCTGGCTTGCCTGATGTTGTTCCAGCGATGACCATTAACATGGTCTGTGGCTCCGGGCTTCGCGCAGTCGCAATGGGTGCTCAAGCGATCTCACTAGGTGAGGCGGAGGTCGTGGTTGCGGGTGGCATGGAGAGTATGTCACAAGCACCGTACCTCCTTACCGGAGCCAGATTCGGTTATCGGCTTGGGCACGGAACACTTTATGACTCAATGCTCGCTGATGGCTTAACTGATGCCTTTCACGACTGCCACATGGGACTCACCGCGGAGAATATCGCACGGGAGTACGGTATCGGCCGTGAGGAGCAGGATCGCTTTGCCTTGGAAAGTCAACGGCGAGCTGCTCGCGCGTGGGAGACTGGAGCGTTTACTGACGAAGTGGTTCCGGTTGAGGTAGAAAGCAAGCAAGGGGCTGATCGGATCGAACGGGATGAACATCTCCGACCAGACACCACGCTTGAGACCCTTGCTCGGTTACGACCAGCATTCGATCCCCAGGGTACCGTGACAGCAGGGAATGCATCTGGGATCAATGACGGAGCAGCGGCGCTGGTCGTGATGTCTGAGGAGCGTGCCCGACGGAGTGGTCTTGAGCCACTCGCCATCATTCGTTCTTGGGCTTGGGCGGGTGTACCTCCTCGCGTGATGGGATTGGGACCAATCCCGGCTCTTCGTCGAGCCCTCGGTCGACTTGATCTCAGCGTGAGTTCTGTAGATTTGTACGAGATCAACGAGGCATTTGCGGTACAGGTGCTTGCCGTGCAACGAGCACTCGGGATCGATCCAGAGAAGTTGAACATCCATGGAGGGGCTATTGCCTTAGGTCACCCGATCGGGGCGAGCGGTGCACGAATCCTGGTGACGCTTGTTCATGCGCTTCGTCGGACGGGTGGTCGCATCGGCGCAGCAGCCCTGTGCATTGGTGGAGGGATGGGGATAGCGATGGTGGTGGAACAGCCGAGTGTCAGGGAAGTTAGGTCCCGGTCTGACGAATGTTGAGCATCGACGACTCCAGCACGATGGTTCCGTCGACAAGGCGTGCCAGGGGCAAGGAGTCAAGCGTCGGGTGCTGCAGGATGGACGGCTCGGCGGCGGTGAGCAGTTTTTGGGCAGGCAACATTGCGAGGGCGGCGAGTAGGCGCTGGCGATGGTCACCATCCAGTTCCGAGAGCGCATCATCCAGGAGGAGAACAGGCCAGTCGTCGGTGGCGCGAGCGACGGCGGCGATCTCGGCGAGCTTGGTGGCGATGACCGCGAGGCGTTGCAGGCCGCGTGAGCCGACGGCGGCCAGCAGCTCACCGTCGAGCAACCACTGGAGATCATCGCGATGTGGACCGAAGAGGGTGGTGCCACGCCGCAGTTCGTCCTTCCGCCGCTGTGCCAGCAGCTGCCGATAGCGCAGGCTGACTGCTGCCTGGGCCTCGGCCAGGTCAAGGTGCGCCAGTTCCCGGGCCAGCGGGTCGGGGAGGGGAATGGTAGAGACGTAGCGCGTGGTCAAACTGAGTGGTCGAGCCGTGAGGCGGGCAAAGCTTTCGCTGAGATCGTATGACCACCCCAGCAGGAAGCGAAGGCGGGCGACGAGCAGATAGGTTCCGTAGGTGACCAGTTGGTCGTCCCAGAACGCGAGCTGTTCCTCGATGGACTGCTGCTGCTGGTTGCTGAGGTGCTTGAGGAGGCTGTTGCGGTGCTCCAAGATCCGAGTGTAGTGTGCCAAGGCGCGGAGGTACGTGGAGTCGATCGTCGCCAGCACCAGGTCGAGGAAGCGTCGGCGTCCCTGAGGCCCACCAGTCACCAGTTCGATATCTTGAGGCGAGAAGAGGACAACGCGCAGTGTGCCGATGAACTGCATGGCTCGCACCGGTCTGCCGTCGCGACGGTAGCGCTTACTGACCTGGGCGGTGGTTGGGTCTACCAAGAGTGAAATCTCCAGGGTATGGTGACCGGTGCGAGTCTCCACGTGGCCGGCGATGCGTGCAGAGGGCGGAAGACCGAGGTCTTGACCACTGGCGCGGTGAATCAGGGTACGCTCAGCGGGAGCTCGAAACGACTTGGTGGTAGCCAACAGAGCGAGTGCCTCAACGATACTGGTTTTTCCCGAGCCGTTGGTGCCCACGAGGCGGAGGCCAGCTGGAACCCAGGCGAGTTCCAGCTGGCGGAAGCAGCGAAACTGGTGCAGCTCTAGCCTGGTTATCTGCATTCCCACAAACCTTGCCGGAGGTAGTTAGGGTGAGCGGCGCCGTGCGGTGGCGTGTGCGGGAGCGCTGCCGCTGTCATACTGTGCCGAGCACCATGGGCATAACCACATGGACAAACGACTCATCGCCGACTGGCCGGAAGACTCCGGCGGCGTTTGGCGAGGTCATCTCGATCATCATCTCTGTGGCTTTGGTGACCGAGAGGACATCGGTGAGATAGCGTCCATTGAAGGCGATGGTTGCTTCTGGGCCGTCGACGCGGGCCGGAAGCAGGTCCTGGGTCTCGCCGGCATCGGCTGCCTGGGCGGAGACGACCAGCGATCCGGGATCGAGATCGGAGACTCCCGGGAGAAACTGGAGCTTAACCACCTCGTTGTTTGCCTGAGCGAAAATCTTGGCTCGTCGTGCTGCCGCCAGGAAAGCCTCCCGATCGACGGTGACGCGCGTGCGCCACTGTGTGGGGATAATCTGACGGAAATCGGGGAAGGTGCCGTCGATAAGGCGGGACAGGAACTCGAGACGACCGCTCCTGGCGAGCAGTTGACTGCGGTGTGGAGTCACTAGCAGGTGAACTGACTCGTCTCCGTCTGGCAGAAGACGGGCAAGCTCGCCGAGCGCCTTGGCCGGGACGATGATAGCCAGAGCAGTGGCTGCCGGCTGAGGCAGCACCAGCGTTCGGACAGAGAGACGGAAGCCGTCGGCAGCAGCCAAAGTGAGCTCTTGCCCCTGAAATTCCAGCAAAACGCCGGCGAGCACAGGACGGCTGTCGTCGGTTGCTGCGGCAAAAACGACGTGAGCGATGGCCTCGCGGAACAGTTCGGTGCTGACTGTAGCTGTCGGTGGTTGCTCGCCAATGCGTGCAAGGGTAGGGAAGTCTTCTGCGGGAATGCCAGGAAAGCGAGCCTTGGCCGTGGCACAAGTGACCCGAAGATCTGTACTGCCCGGAGAGGCTGTGAGGGTGACCTCTTGACGAGGCAGGCTGGCGATAAAGTCAGTGAAGAGATCGGCACGGACGCTGAGTTGCCCCGATTCCTCGACGTCAGCAGGGAGCGAGACACTGAGGGCAATCTCCAGATTAGTTGCAGTCAGCCGCAGGGCTCCTGCCTCGGCGACGAGGAGGACATTGCTCAAAACGGGTAGTGTCGAACGCCGCGCCACAGCACGACTGACCTGATGCAGCGCTCGCTCCAGCTCGGCCTGCTGACACCGGACCTGCACAGCCAGCTCCTCCCCCGGGTGTCCGTACACCAGCCGGAAAGTATTATACCAGGGTAACGCAAGCCTCGAAATAGCGGGGGACAGGATTAGTTTCTCTTGTCTCATTGGTAGGTTTCCGCATTGTCAAGAGCCTTCTGCTGTGCTCGCAAGGCATGTGGCTGACCAGAGACGATGCAGTGAAGCTTTCAACGTGGCAAAGGGGGATCGTTCCTGAACTGGACCACTTGTCCTCTTCTGATCCAGAGGCCTGAGGGGCACAGGCGGTGGGTTGTGTGCAAGGCGACGTTGTGCTGGGCAAAGACTTTGACACTGGCGTGTCGCAGAGGTACTATTAGCACAGATGTTCGTGTTTTCCGGAAAGGATCGGATGATGAGCAGTGAACGGACCGAGCGACAAGGATTTGATCCCTCGAAGTTCTTGACGAAAGTCAACGGCCATGACTACTTAGAGGTCAAGTGGCGACTGCTCTGGTTCCGTACCGATCATCCCGACGGAGACATTGAGACGGAGCTTGTGGAGCATCGTGACGGCGTTGCCGTGTTCCGAGCTCGGATCAAGGTGCCTGGGGGCGGTTCGGCCACTGGTTGGGGCAGCGAATCTGTCGAGGATTTTGCAGATTATCTCGAAAAGGCTGAGACCAAGGCCCTCGGTCGAGCTCTGGCGGCGCTGGGGTATGGAACGCAGTTCTGTCCGGACTTCGAGTTTGGTGCTGCGGAGCAGCGTGTGGTGGATTCGCCGGTGGATCCGGCGTGCTTGTCTGGACGCCGAACACTCACAGGGCGAGTGACTCCTCGCCAACTTGAATATTTACGCGATATGGCGCGGCGTCTGGGGATGACCGAAGAAGAACTTGAGGCGCAGGCGCGGGAGCAGTTTGGAACGGCACTCGAGGAGCTAGCGCGGCAGGATGCCTCGGCGTTGATCGAGACGCTGCGGCAGCGCCGGAGTGCTCATGAAGCGGCCTAAGTAACTGTGCAGACTACTTGCGCACTTCCCCGGCTCGTGCTTTGTTACCCTGGGCGTAACAGCCCAGGGTTTTTCGTTTTGAGCGGGGGATCGTTGGTGAGATGTATGACCTTGCGTCCATTCGTGCTCAACTACCGGCATTAGCATCGTGCACATACCTAAATACAGGGACGCTTGGACTCATGGCGGAGCCGGTACTCGCGCGCTACCGCGAGGCGCTGGATCGGGCTCATTGTTTCGGTTATCTAATTCTTGACGAGTTTCGAGAGGCGACCGAGCGCGTTCGCTTGTCGCTGGCTGAACTTCTTGGGGTCCGAAGCGAAGAGCTAGCCTTCACAGGGAACACGACGGACGGTCTTGCGCTGGTGCTGGCCAGTTTTCCCTTTCGGGCTGGTGACCGCATCTTAACCAGCGATCAGGAGCATCCGGCTGTCCTCCTCCCACTTACCCTGGCGTGTCGGCGTCGCAATGTTGTTGTCGAGCGTTTTGGGGTGAGTACCGAAAAGGAGGAAACGCAAGAGGCATTCTCCGCGGCGCTGTACCGGACTCGTCCGCGTCTTGTCGTCGTCAGTCATGTTTCCTGTGAGACCGGTGTACGGTTGCCGATCGAGGAGATAACACGGATGGCACATGCCGAAGGGGCGTGCGTCTTGCTCGATACGGCTCAGTCGATTGGGCAGTTTCCGGTGCATCTAGCAGATTTGGGTGTCGACTTGGCGGCGGGGAATGGACACAAATGGCTCCACGGGCCGCAGGGGACGGGGTTCATTTATATCAGGCAAGGATGTCTCGACCTTCTCGAGCCGCCTTTGGTCGGTGACGGTGCGGTGGTTCCTCCATTCGATCGTCATGCGTTCCGCTTTGATGGTACGGATTGGTGTTTCCGGGGTGATGCTCGTCGGTTCGAATACGGAACCCGTGACTGGGCGCGGCTCATCGGGTTGGGCGCTGCGATTGAGTATCTCGCGCGTCTTGGTTGGGAGGCAATTGCACAGCACCAAGCACACCTGGTCACGACGCTCTGGGAGCGGCTCGAGAATCATCCTTCAATTCGATGGTACTCGCCGACCAATTACCAGGATGGATCTGGGCTTGTGACTCTCGGACTTGCTGGCTGGAGTGGTGAGCGCTTGAGTGGCGTGCTGTGGGAAGACTTTCGCATTGTGCAAAGACGGGTTCAGGTGCCCGATGGAGTACGGGTGTCCTGTGCCTACTTCACTTCGGAAGAGGATCTGGACAAGCTGGTGAGGGCGCTTGAGAAACTGTCGAGGAGGGCATGCTGATCACAGGATCAGCATTGCGTCGCCGAAGCTGTAGAACCGGTAACGCTGACGAACGGCCTCGCGGTAAGCCTCCAGGATGAAGTCACGGCCAGCAAAGCTTGCCACGAGGAGGATCAGTGTGCTTCGGGGCAAATGGAAATTCGTAATGAGGGCGTTGACGACACGCCACTGGTAACCGGGGTAGATGTACAAGTCTGTCCAGCCGGTCAGCTCCTCGATGGCTCCCCGGTCGAGCGCTGCCGCGATCGATTCCAACGTGCGAGCGGCGGTTGTGCCGACAGCAACTACACGGCCACCGGTGCGGCGTGTTTCTTGAATGCGT
>CALIMB010000081.1 GCA_938028665.1 uncultured Thermomicrobium sp.
CCGTACCCTCGCGGATCCGTCAGACCATAGTGGTCAGCTGTGCTGAGGCACGCTGCCCCATATCTCTGCGGCGGGCTCTTTCCCCATTGGTGCCCTGCTTCCAGAAGAGCGTTGCATGGGTACGCAAACCAAGAGAACGGAGTAGATCAGAAAGTGGTTGCGATCACTGCCGTGTCACGGTAGGGCATGTCAGCATGGTGCGCGACGAAGAGGGGAGGGAGCCATTCAGGGTAGGGGTGAGGCTGCAATGGGATGAGCGCCCCGGTGTCCCACAGAAGGCAATGCCCAGCCGTTGCAGGCTGGGCATCCGCTGGAGGTGCGGTAGTTTAGGGTGAAGCTACGGCTGCTGCTGCAGTTGTCGGATGTAGCTGACGAGCGCCCAACGCTCTTCAGGAGTAAGCAATTTGCCAAACGCGGGCATGTTCGTGAGGCCACCCGGATACTGAACTTGGTTTTGTGGGGAAGTATAGCCGTTGGTCAAAATCCAATACAGCTCGCCATCAGTGCGGGAGACAACTGAAGGATCCTTGAGGTTTGTCGGGGGCACTGCGCCCTGCACGAGTCCCCAGTACACGGCAAGTGGTCCCTTACCGTCTCCCTGCGGACCATGGCAGGCAACACAGTTGACCTGGTAGAGCTGTTGCCCCTGGGCTGCAGCTTGTGGATTGTTGGCAAGCGGGTTCTGCAGGGTCCGTGCTTCGTCCAACGTGTAGTGTGGCTCCCCGCCGGTGATCGGGACAATCCCTGCTGGGATGTCAAGTCGTGGTGGTTCCTGGGCTCGGAACGATTTCTGGTAGTGCATTTCGCTGAAAAAGTCAATGGGATAAGTGTTCGTGGAGACACAGGCAGTGCCGATCATGGTGAGTAGCGAGCCTGCCAGCAGCCCGAGCACGAAGCGCCGTAGAGTGCGTGAGGTACCAATGTGTCGCATCCTAGCGTCTCCCTCTCAACTTGTTAGCCCCGTGCCGGCTGTTGCCCGGTCTTGCCGCCCTCGGTGAGGATATCCTCGGGATTCGCCTTGCGGAGCGCCTCAATCGCTCGTGCTTCGCGCTCCGGTGCAGTGCGAACCAAGATACCGATGTATCCCTGCGTAATGCGTGAATCATAGAGTGCCCGACCGATCCAGGGGAGGCGTGATTCGAAGAGCACGCCGAGGACCGTGAAAATGAGGGCACCGAGCATTGTCCCCTCGTACATGATAATGATCATTGGTGGGATTGAGAGGAGCGGCTTCCCACCCGTCACAAGGGGATAAGAAAGCTGTGTACCGCCGGTGATAAGAAGACCTGCTGCAAAGCCGCAGGCAGCCCCGATAAGGGGGAAAACGAAGAGGCGGTGGATACCGGACTCTTCACCGAAGGTTCCCTCAGGATAGGGTGCATTGGAGAGCACCTCGAATTCGTTGCGACTGAACCCAGCCTCGCGGAGGGCGTCGGCCGCAGCCACTGCCGAATCGAGATCACGGTAGAGTCCGAGGACTTCGCGAATTGCCATCGTCGCCTCACTTTCCCTTGCTTACTCACCAACCTAGAATTCCCGCACAATTGCGTTGACCACTCGCTTCCCCACCTGCAGTTGCTGAGCAAAGTGTTGTCCTTCTTTCTCTTCCCACACAGAGATCGGCGGGAAGATCTTGGAGAACACCAGCAACAAGAAGCCGACGAGCGCGAACGATCCAAGGACGATGCTGATCTCGACGATTGACGGTCGGTACCAGTTCCAGTCAAACGTCCATTCGTACTTGCGCATGAGCCCTGGCTTAATCAGCCAGTAGCGTTCGGCCCACATTCCGACGTTTACAAGGATTGAAGTCCAAAACATGATCTTCACGTTGCGGCGGAAGCGCTGAAAGATCCAGATGGGAACTGGGATGAAATAGCCGAAGATAAAGATGAGTGCGGTGAGCACGTTGAATGGCCACTGGAAGAGACGGAAGTCCATAATCTCAAGTTCTCGAGCTTCCTGGGGGTAGATTGCGAAGAAGATGTCGAGGAGGAAGAACCAGAGCCAGCCGGTTCCGACCGCGATGAGAAGGCGGCCAATGGCGTCAAAATGCTCCAGACGAATGTAGTGATCGAATCGGAATAGCCAGCGCATCAGAGCCATGAGCGTGACCACTGCCGAGACACCGGAGTGAATGGCTCCGATCACGAAGTAGGGAGCGAACACCGTGGCGTGCCAAGTTGGCACTAGTGAGACAGCGAAGTCCCAGGACACGATCGAATGGACGGAGACGAACACTGGCAAGATAAGACCAGAGAGCAGGAAACCCGCAATGGTCTGCATCTTCCACTGGCGTTCATTCCCGCGCCAACCCAGTGCGAGAATGGTGTACAGCACCTTGCGCCATCCGATGGTACGGTCGCGGGCGAGGGCCATGTCAGGGATCATCGTGGTGTAGAGGAAGAGCGTCGAACCAGTAAGGTATGTCAAAATCGCGCTCGGGTCCCAAACGAGCGGGCCGCGGACATCGGGCCAGAGGTTTCGCCAGAAGTCGTAGGGGAACACCCAGTACAGGGTCCGCCACGGGCGACCGGTGTGGATGACGGGATGGAGCATCGCAGTCATGAGACTGAAGATCGTCATGACTTCGGCGGCACGCGTGACCGGTCGACGCCACTCCGCTTGAGTAAGACGAAGAATGGCGGAGATCATGACGCCAGCGTGACTAATACCGATCCAGAACACGAAGTTGACGATCATGAAGCCCCACATGTTGGGGCGTTGGAGGCCAGTGACGCCGAGTCCCCAATAGAACATCCAGCTCACTGCGAACACAAAGATGGCGAGGACGGCGCCCAGGCCGATAAACCCGACCCACATCATCGGGGTCGTCGTAACCAGCGGTCGGAGCAGTTCTCGCGTTATTTCCTCTTCACCGAGCCGATGTCGCTCTTGCATCGCAGTCCCCCAGCCTCGCTCTCCCGCACGGAACCGACAAACTTCACTCTGGCTTACCAACAACGATCACCCGCGCGTGCTTGAAGGGCTTGTGTGCGCGGAGCCAAAGACCACCGACCACTTCGGCAACAGAGGGGAAGGGTAAATACCGAGCTGTCCAGAGGACCAGCATCAGTGCTCCGGCCAGCATACCGACAAGGATGAGGAGGTCGCTGATACCGGGGACGTAGGCCGCCGGAATTTCGTGGAGTTCGTGTGCGTGACCCAAGAGGGCACTGTCCGGCTGCGAAAAGGCGGCCGAGGTCAACCGGATCCGATCGATCAGGTTGCCGAGAAGGACGATCGTTGCCACGACGGTCGGGCCAGCGATACTCCGGCGAATCGGATTCCACATGAGAATCAAGAGCGGTAGAGCAAAGTTCATAGCGAAGGAAAGCACGAACGGCCAGCGATAGGTTTCAGCCATAAGAAGCTTTAGAACGCTGATCTCTCGTGGCATTCGCCCATACCAGAAGATGATGAACTCGGACCACCAGAAGTAGAACCAGAGGAGCGAGAAGGCAAGCAGGAGCTTCCCGAGTGCCCAGAACTGTTCACGCCCGAGATAGTCTGCCTGTCCGCCCCAGCGTCGCAGCACAGCCATGGTCACAATGGTCAGAGCGATGCCGGCCTGAAAGGACGAGATGGTGAAGTACGCCGGAAAGACGGCGGTGAAATATCCTGGGATGAGAGCAATGATGAAGTCTGACGAGAGGACGGTCATGACTGGAACGTAGATGAGCACATACAAAACACCGATATTGTTGACGACCTTCTCGTAGATCCGCCATTGACGGTGTGATCCAACCCAACCGCGGCTCAGCCAAGCTGCCAACCCACGCTGTGCTGGCGTGCCATGATCCCGTACGATGGCGAGATCGGGTACGCTACTGAACCAGACGAAGAGATACCCAGCCCCTGTGAGGGCAAGCATAAGAATGGCTCCCCAAAGCCACGGTGAGAGAGGCCAGCCAAACCAGATTGAGAGCCGGTCTTCGGTTCCGGGGAAGGTGGGGAGTAGAAGGAGGTACAACAGGAAGGGAAGGATCAGCGTCACACCCCAAATCTCTGACGCCCGATTAACTGGTCGGCGCCAGTGACTGCGTGCCACCCGGAGTGCTGTGGAGAGAGCAGGCGCAGCCGCTGCTGTAGACATCAGGTAAAGAAAGGCTGCAGCGACGTAGGTCCAGGCCTGCCGATTCGCAAACCCCTGACGGAGGGGGGTCGCCACGATTGCGAGAATTCCGATAACGAAGAGAACGAAACAGATGAGGAGAGGTGTACGCAGGCGCCGTCCAACCTCTCGCAGCCAACCGAGGCCGTTTGCGAGCACGTCGGACGGTGCCAGTTCCCAAGTTCGCTGGAGCTCGTGTCCGTGCGCGTGGCTATGCGTCGCCATTAGCTCTCTCCCCGTTTCACTCTACCCTGATCAGTGAGCACCTTTCGGTGTAGCGGATGCTTCAAGATCAATCTTCTTGAGGTAATACACCTTGGGATCAGTCCCAAGATCCTCGAGCAGCCGGTACACGCGATGGTCCTTCTCTGCCTGACTTAGGAGCTTACTCACCATGCTGTTCGGATCGTCCAGGTCGCCGAAGGTGATGGCATTGGTTGGGCATGCCTGCGCGCACGCAGTTGTCACCTCGTCAGTTCGGAGCGTACGCCCTTCCACCTTTGCTTTCTGCTCGGCTTTGACGATCCGGTGCACGCAGAAGTTGCACTTCTCCATGACGCCGCGACTGCGCACTGTCACGTCGGGATTCAACTGGTTCTTGAGCGAGTCCGGCCACTTCGGCTCCCAGAAATTGAAGAAACGGACATGCCAGTGGCAGTTGACCGCACAGTAGCGAGTACCGATACAACGGTTGTACACCTGCATGTTGATGCCTTCAGTCGTATGATAGGTCGCATACACCGGGCAGACTGGCTCGCACGGAGCATACGTGCACTGCATGCACGGGACGGGGATGTAGCGCGCCTTGACAGTGGGAAACTGGCCCTCCCAGTAGCGCTCGAGGCGAATCCAGGCGATGGCACGGCGCTGGTGATAGACGTCCTCAGTATTGATGGGAACGTTATTCTCTGCCTGGCAGGCCACAACACACGCGCCGCATCCAATACATCGATCCAGATCAATCACCATTCCCCAGCGTGGCATGCGTTCTGTCCCTCTCGCTTTCCCCGCTTGACACGTTCAGGTTCACACCGGCGGAGCCATGACACGCACGATCGGAAACTCCTCCAACTGAAATGCGGGCACCATGCCCTCAAACCGAGCCAGACGAGCACGCCGTCCCGTTTTCTCGATCCGGCAACGTGTCGCGCACCAGGCCAGTGTTCCCGCATCGGTGACATACTCGGGTGCAACAACTGTGAGCGGGTTGACGCCACGTCCCTCGGCATAGCGGCCGAAGGCCGTATGACCCTGTCCGAACGGTATCGCTATGAGGCGAGGATGACCCGCCGGATTGACGTACACAGGAAGCTCGACCGTTCCCTGCGTGGTAACGAGGCGCACAACGTCGCCGGTCGAAAGGCCGAGCTCGTCGGCTGTCTGTTGCGCGACCTCCACCCACGTCTGCCAGACGTTTGTACTAATCGGTTC
>CALIMB010000082.1 GCA_938028665.1 uncultured Thermomicrobium sp.
TCACAGGACAAGGAGAGGACAGCTAACGATCCAGCGATGGCGTACATCGCCATGGGCCGCCGAATCTTCTCACCCGTCGGCGCCTCCCTAGGCTTTTCCCACCAGCTCGCTGCCGGTTGACTGACTACTTCACTCACCGACTGCACAAGCCAGCAGTTCAGAGATGAATGATTCCTTACTCGTGATCACCCAGGACAAACGGTGATTATACAGTGTGTGAAAGGAAGATCGGGTACTGCCCTCCACAGCGGCACAGCAGTAGACGAACGCGAGCAACAACGCGCTGCAGTGATGCCCAATCGGTCCCAACCATGTCTTCGCTACCGATTGGCTCGCCTCTACTGCCTTCTACTTCCCGCGACGTGCTTTCACCGAAAGCCAGCTCGGTCTGCTTGCCGATCCATCCCTGGCGCTCCCCCGTGCCTTCCTGGGGTTCCCTGATCGGTTCTTCCTCGCCCTCTACGCTGCCGGTCAGTTCCTTGTTGGTGCACTGACTAACCGTACCAGCCCACACCGGCCCGTCGTCGGGCTGACGCTTGCGGATGCAACCTCCCTACTCCTCGTCAGAGCGTCTCCGCCCTGGCTTCTCCTCGCCGCGCTGCTCTTCCAGGGTGCAAAACAAGGAAGTGGCTGGACGGCGGTCTGCAGCACTGTCATACGAGATACTCCACCACACCGGCGCAGCGTCCCATTCGGGATCCTCAGGGGGAGCTCTCCCTTCGGCGCACTCGTTGCTCCTCTCCCCCTCGGCTGGTTCGCCTACTCGGTCCTCGGCCACGGGCACGCCGCACCGCTCGTGGGTGCAATGATTGCCTCAATTGCTGCCATTGCCTACGCGCTGTGGCTTTGCGCCTGGCTCGCGTCGCATCGGGCTGGCCAACGATGTGAATCGAGCGCCACACAACCCGTCGCGCCCCTTCGGAGTCACTCTCTCGGGCTGCTGAGCGGCGCCGAGTTTGTCCTCAAGCCGGTCATTTACGCCACAGTCTTCTGGACATCAGTACTTGTGCGTGATACTCTGCCATCTCTCGATGCCAGCACCGCCACAGCGATCGGCAGCCTCCGAGGACGTGCTGGGCTAGCCGGTCCACTGCTCACTGGCGCGATCTCAGATCGACTCTTCCGCGGACACAGCGTCAGGCGTGTTATCTCTGCGGTGCTTGGCTGGAGCATAGCGCTTCGTCTCTTCCCCCTTGTAGCGCGGACACAGCGCTGGTGGCTCAGGACACCCGCTCTGCTGACACTTCGTATCAGCCTCTACACCGCGGAATCATTGATCGTCGACGCTGCGGCAGCCGAAGCCGATGGTTCATAGGCCACTATCGCTGGAGGTATCGTCAACGGTATCGGCTCGGTCGGGGGCATCTGCGGGGAACTTGCTCCTGGCCGTATGAGCAGCACTGCCCTCTGCTTCCTTCTCGCGCTCGCTGTGCTGCTCACATTCCTCCTACTCATCCCGCTTACTGATAAGACGAGCGGGTGCAATTCACAACCGCTATGACCCTGCAATCTTCCTCAGGATCCCGCGGGACCCACCGGGTCCACTAACGGCTCCGCTCAGCAGAACCATGATTCGGTGAGCCGCGGTGGGGCCGGTCGCTTGCGTCGATGCCGCGGCGGCTCACTAGGTGGCTGCTTTCCGGCTGTCTGCCAGGCGAGTGCCCGCACTGCCACAAACGTCCTGTAGGGATCCCAGCCTTCCCGCGTCGCTCGCTCGGCCAGATCAGCTACCGCCTTCTGGAGCTCATCCATCCGCGGGTCGGGATGCTGCCAGGTAAAGGTGAAGTTCGCCTCATCGAGCGGTCCGACATACGGCTGGAGCTCTGGAACTTCCAGCAGTGCCGAGCCTGGCGGAATGAGCAAGCGAATCGAAAGATGCACTGGGTCGACGTGCTCGATGAGCTCCTCTTCTTCAATGAACCTCAGAAGCTCTAGATAGTCCTCCATGGTCGTCCACGGCGTGAAGGGCAAGAGTGACGGTCGCAGGGCAATGCCTGCCTCGTCGCAGACACGAAGTGCCTCAAGAATATCTGCCCGTGAGTGACCCTTCCGAATCGCCGTGAGCGCTCGCTCGCTCAGGAGCTCCACCGCCGAGACGACAAAAATGCAGCCAAGCCGCCGGAACTCCGGCATCAGGTCCCGATGTTGAACGATGTGCTCGATCCGCGCTGTAAAATCGAAGGTCACATCAGGGAACTCCTCATGCAGCGTGCGGCAGATGCGCAGGCTATGTGTTGGCCCATTCAAGAAGTCAGGATCACCAAAAGTGATGTGCCGAACACCGTTAGCGATTTGTTGCCGAATATCAGCTAGGACCACCTGGCGCGGGATAGCGAAGAACCGCCCACGATAGACTGGCACCACGGGACAATGCGCACAGGTATGATGGCATCCCCGGGTTGTCTCTGTGTATCCTGCGGGAACCACCTGGCCATCGATGATGAGATGAGCATAGTGGCGCGGTGGTGGCAGAGCCTCTCGGGCTGGAACCGGAAAACTGACGCGCATGAGCGCTGGCCCAGAGGGATGCTCCCGCGTCACCACTCCCGGTACCGTGATCGGCCCACCACGCTCCAGTGCCTGAACAAGCCCCAAGAGAGGTAGCTCGATCTCACCGCCAATTACGCTGTCAGCCAGTTGCCGCAAGAGATAGTCACGGTTTAACCAAGCGTACAAGCCATAGTAGCAGAGATGAGCAGTCGGATTGACTGCACGGATCTGCTCCCCCAGTACAACCCCCAGGCGCAGTGCCGTATGCATCGGGACAGAGATGGCAACCAGCTGTGCCTGTTCGATGACCTCCTTTCGCAATTCCTGCACTGCGGTGTCTACAGCCACAGGCTGGTACCCTGCCTGTCGGAGATATGCGAGCGGCAAAGCCAAGCTCAGCGGTTGGTGCCCCAGCTCGTAGCACGAGAGAAGCACAATCGCTCCTGGCTTGTGCAGATCACACGCCACAACACGCTGGCTCACGACCTGCTCGGCGAGGTGCACCGTCTTATCCTTCCCACACCTGAGTGCCACCGCTCCATCGTACCACACCTCACCTGTCTCCAGCGTGACGAGTCTAGTGCCCTCGATACCTTGTTCCTCAGCTGTCCAGGCGGGAGAGGACAGTGCAGCCAAGCATGAGATCGTGAAGAGGCCGGGAAGAACTGTGGAATATGCATCGACTCCTCAGAGACCCGTGATAGGGTCGTTTCCGTGCAGCAGTGCTATGAACGTGGAGTGCGCCGCTTCCTGCAGTGCGTTCCCATTCGTGTGCCTACCACTCCCATTGTTTGCATTCATCCATTATTGCCTTGAGCTCATCCTGTCACTATCAGGCGCGAAAGGGAAGGCTGGTAGCTCTAGTGATTGCTATACCTTGCCATGGTCTCTGAAGGCTGTCTCAACCGTTATGTATATGTACTGTATGCTATAAGTAATACACATGTGAGGGTTATCCATCGGAATGAAGATGGATCCCTAGAGTCATGCTAGACTGTGCTCCTCAATGCACAAGGAAGTACAGCGCACAACAAAGCGACGAGACGCTCTGACCAGGCACACTTCTCAGAATGCTCCCTGACCCCATCGGTTACACCGGGCCCGTGTCACAACGGTGAACGAATCGACGAATTGTGGGCGCATGCTTCCCCCTGCCCTGGTCAAGTTCGGCCGGATGCCGCAAGTTTGACGATCGCCAGTGGCTGACTGGTCGGCTGCGGGCTACCAAGGGGACCTGGCTCAAGCGTAATGGCAACGAGCTGATAGGTTGACGGGGAGCCGGTCATTGCAACTTGGGCATGAGACTCTCGAAAGACAGTTGTCGGCACCGGCTCGCCATCACGGATACCCCAGACTTGGTACACCTGTCCAGGTGGTGGCGGTGGCAAGGCATCAATCCGTAAGACCAGGACATGCTGGTTGGGCAGATACTGCACAACTCCCACGTGTTCTCCTGTCGCCGTGACCAGAGGGAACGTCTCCCCAACAAGTTGAGCCCGTAGCCGCACATTCCAAACAAGGAGTGAAACACTGACGAGTAACAGACAAGCAGCAACGGCCCAAGCGAGGACCGGGTTAGCCCACCAATGAGCCATGGGGTGCCGTGGTTGTGGTTGCTCCTGTCCAGCACTCAAGACCGAGGCGGCAAGCCGTTCACGGAGTTGAGGAGACGGGGTTCGCTCTTCGGCGGCCAGTGCCAAAGCATCGGTGACAAGACGAAGCCGAGCCAGTTCCTGCTGGCACGCTGGACATCTTGGCAAATGACGCTCGACCAATTCGCGTTCGGCCAGAGTCGCAGTACCGAGGGCGTAGGCGCCAAGGAGATCGAAAACCTGCTCGTGCAACTGATCCATCCTGGCCATAGCGTGCCGCTCACTCCTTGTTGCCGAGCTCAAGGGCATCTGCAAGTTTTGCTAACCCCAGCCAGAGCCGGCTCTTCACTGTTCCAAGAGGGATGCCGAGCCGCTCAGCAATTTCTGCATGCGTCAATCCTTCAAAGTACGCCAGCTCCACAACAACCCGCTGGTCGGTCGGCAAGTTCGCGACCGCTGTCCGAACCTCCTCGCCACGCAGACGCGCTACTGCTTCGTCGTCGAGCTGTACCGGGTTTGCTCGACCTGCTGGGTCAAGGGGCTCGAACGTTGGGCGGGATTGTCGTCGTCGCAGCTGATCGAGTGCTCGGTTACGCACAATGGTCAGGATCCAACTCCGTGCCGATCCCCGTTCAAAGACAAATCGTCTCGCGTGGTTCCAAATGCTCAAAAAGGCATCTTGCACCACTTCCTCCGCAAGCGCGGCGTCACCAAGAATCCGGTAAGCCAAACCGAAAGCCATTCGATTGTATCGGTCGTACAGTGCGAGCAACCCGTCTTGCTGCCCTTCAGCAATTGCACGGAGCAGGGTTGCATCGTCCAGCTCCTGCATGTCCCGTGCCCTTACCAAGAAGAACGCATTGTGACCCCATCCCGATCATCGTGTACGGGGTGTAGCACTCCCTGAGCACCAGCATGCCGAGGAGCTTTGCCTTCTTTCCACGAAAAAGCCCTCTTCATCTCAGTGATCTCAGAGAGCGCAAGGCTCCTGCACGTGCCTCTTCGCTGCCGTGGTCGTTATCGGTTCGGTTGTCCAGTGATCTCCCGACCGCTGCGCTGCGTATTTCTCGTCGCAAAAGACGAATCTAGGGCTGGAGCACGAAAGGCAGGAACGGAGATGACGTGAGCGGAGAGATGAGCAAGAGAAAGCGGATGGAAAATCGCTAGAAAAGGGGGAGAAGCGCAATGATAGGAAGCGGGTCAAACCAGAAGACACCTGTTGCACAGCTTGCTCACTGCGAGTTGGTTCAGGACATGATTAACATTGCCGCAACTGCTGGAGCGCTCGCAGTGACTGTCATCGGTGAGGCCTTGGCTGCAGCCGTGCGCGGCGAGCTGAGATTGACACAGGATGAGCAGATCTTCTTGCGCGCAGCGCGTGCCGCTGAACAGGCGCATTACGGAGTCTTAACTACTGCTGGAGCCCGTCCGCTGACACTCATTTTCACGATTCCCGAGCAGCGGGCAGTCAGTGATCCCACAGTGCTCTTTCAGACAGCTATAGGCCTCGAGGAAGCCTTTATCGCAGCCTACTGTGCAGCTGCCCAACAGCTCGGGAGCTTGGGACAGCCTGATCTGGTGAAGCTCGCGTTGCAAATCGGGGCGGTTGAGGCTGAGCATCGAGCTCACCTGCGCTTCTTTGCTCTCCAGCGCGGCATCATCACCGCCGTGCCGAATGACCTTGCGTTCGAGAAAGCACTCTTCGCGACTGTAGGAGCAGCTGCGCAGGCGCTAATCCAGCTGGGCTGGATCGGAGGGAGTGGCCCAGAGATCCGCTATCCCGGCCCCGGTGCCATTGACACGCGTGGCGTCCAGCAGCTTCGCCCATAACCGTGGAAAGGGGACAAGGAGACAATACATGAGTGGTACATTGATCCGGAACCAAGCAGTTGCTGCTGTGCGGCTTAGTCGTCGCGGGCTGCTACGGAACACCGCGGTGGCCGGAGCTGGACTGTTGCTCGCTCGACTTGGGCTCTTGCGAGCGGTCGCGCAGGAAAGCGAGTCTGTGAAGCAGATCATTGACATTGCGGCAACCGCAGAAGCAATGGCCGTCACACTCCTCGGTGGTGCCATTGATCAAGCGCGCAAGCGCGCATACGATCGAGCGATTCCTGACACAGTGATCCAGGTCCTTGAGGCAGCACGAGCGACGGAACAGTTCCATTACGAGTACCTGACCGCTGCTGGGGCCCAGCCACTCACAACAACCTTCCATATTCCTGACACGTCAATCCTTACAAGTTATTCTTCCTTATTCAGAACCATCGTCACTCTTGAGGGCGCCTTTATTGCCGCCTATATTGCGGCAGCTCGGCAGTTTCCTGTGCTGCAGCAGCCCGAGCTGGTGAAGGTTGCTTTCCAAATCGCCGGTACCGAAGCAGAACATCGAGTACTTGCCAATTTTGCCCTTGGGACTCGACCAGCCAACGACGTCGCCTTTGCACCCGCCCTCTTTCGCAGCGTCGGGGAGGCAGCAGCTACACTTCAGCAGCTCGGCTATATTGGGGGACAAGGTCCCAGTGTGTCGTATCCCGGACCGGGGACCATTGCCCGCAACCTAGTGACAGAGCAGACACCTGGTGGACCGCTCGCTGTATGTGTCCCACCGCAGCCCAGCAAACAACCGGTTGTTGTGCCTCCGGAGGCACTCCGCCGTGCTGATCCCAAGCCGGGTATGCAGTACTTCGCGGAGACTGGACACAACGTCGGCGGCGTGTTTCTCCAGTACTGGCAGCGCTTTGGGGGGCTTCCCATTTTCGGCTATCCCCTGAGTGAGGAATTCGAGTACGGCGGTATGCGTCTGCAGTACTTCGAGCGCACTCGCTTCGAGTTCCGCCCTGGAGCTTGGCCAGAGCGTTTGGATGTCTTGCTTGGCTTGCTCGGTCGCGAACTCACAACTGAACGTACCAACGAGGGGCCCTTCCGACCGAGCATGCCGTTACCTGGTGCAGCTGTTTGGGGACGAGACCCGATCACTGAGCAGACGCCAGCTATCTACTTTCCTGAAACGCAGCACAATCTGGCCCACGGTTTCCTGCGCTATTGGCTGACCTATGGCGGGATCGCTCTCTTTGGTTACCCAATTAGCGAAGAGTTCCGTGAGCGGAACCGTGATACTGGCCGGGAATACGTGGTGCAGTACTTCGAACGAGCTCGCATGGAGTGGCATCCCGGTGAGTGGCCAGAGCGCTGGGATGTTTTGCTCGGGCGATTGGGTGCTGAGCAACTCGAGCGCTAAGCATTTCTCGATCCCCTCCGAGCCGCCGCCCTGCAGACCCTCTGCTGCAGCAGAGGGTCTGCTTTTGGGCCGCACGCCATAGGGCTGCTGTTAGCGGTGAGTACGTCATCGCCTGGCGTGCTACTGGCACTTCATCGCCGATCTGAAAGGCACTGCGACGGGCTACCCGAGAGTCCCACAACTCGGTCAACAGTGTTACACTCGTGAGCCGTGTAAGCGTCACTGTGGAGGAGACATGATGGTCGAGCGAGGAGTTATGCCGACAGTCTCGCGCCGTGTGCAAGCCATCCCACCGTCGCCAATCCGCGGTCTTGTTCCCTTGGCCGAGGCTGCCAAAGCACGCGGCATCCGAGTGATTCATCTCAACATTGGGCAACCCGACCTTCCTCCTCCACCTGGCGTCAGTGCTGCCATCGCGGCTGCGGCCAGCCAGCGACCGATCTATACCCCATCACGCGGAATCCCCGAACTCATCGCTGCCTGGGTGCGGTACTACCAACGCGTGGGCCTCTCGATCAGTCTGGAAGACGTCGTCGTCACCGGCGGGGCAAGCGAAGCGCTCTCGCTTGCCATCCTCGCCACCACGGATCCTGGCGACCACGTGCTTGTGCCCGAGCCGTTCTACGCACCCTACCTCGGCATCTTCACGGCTGCAGGGGTCGAACTCATCCCGGTCTCGAGTCCTGACTCCTATGGTCCCGTGTCCCCAGAAGCCATCCGTGACCGCATTTCTCCGCGCACACGAGGCATCCTCCTCTGTAGTCCCTCCAATCCCACCGGAACGGTGTACGATGACGTAACCTTCCAGGCCCTCGCTAATCTTGCGATCGAGTACAACCTGTTCTTCTACAGTGACGAAACCTACCGTGAGCTCGTCTTCAGTGGTGCACGCGCACCCAGCGCACTGGAACTACCTGGGTTGGAGAGCCATGCCATTGTGATCGACAGCATTTCGAAGCGATTCAACGCCTGTGGGCTTCGCATTGGTGCTCTGATTAGCCGCAACCACCATGTCACTGCCGCAGCTGCATCACTGGCCGAACTCCGCCTCTCTCTTCCCCTCGTCGCACAACTCGCTGCCGTTGCCGCACTCGACGCTCCAGAGACCTATGTTGCTGAGGTCATCACGACCTACCGTCGGCGTCGCGACACGATGCTTGCCGCACTGCAGCAGATCCCTGGCGTCCGCCCTATCCCGCCAGCTGGTGCCCTCTACCTCGTCGCTGAACTCCCCGTTGATGACGCAGAGCGTTTTGCCGCGTGGCTTCTCACGGACTTCGCACTAGCTGGCGAAACGCTTATGGTAGCTCCCCTGAGCGGCTTCTACGCCACTCCCGGCTGCGGACATCAGGCTATCCGTCTAGCCCTCGTACAGCCCGAGTCTGTCCTCGAGCGCGCTGCATCCTTGCTTGCCACCGCACTCGAGATCTACCCGGGGCGGAGAGCGTGAACTCTCCTCTCACGCGTCCTCCCTACTTGAGGCGCTCGAGAGGACGCTGTGTCCGGCGCGGGAAAAGACCTTCGATCTGGTAGAATTCGTACATTCGGAGCATTTGCTGCAGCTCCGGATCGACGTGCCGGTAAAGCCCCTCCATCAACCCCCGCGCGATCGTTGGGTCGAACAGTTTCTGAAACTTGTTGTTCTGAATCGCGATGAACAGCTTGTAGAGATCGATCAACTCGGTCGAGCTCAACCGTGTCTCACGGTCTGTCTTAATCACACGCCCAGCAGCCATACGCACTCGCAATCCGTGCTGCCGCGCAAAGCGATTGAGCTGCTGCTCAAACTCGAGCGCAACCCGCGGATAGTCGAAGAGAACGAGTTTGAGGTAGATCGATTCCACTGCGAGGGTGAACAGCTCAATGATCTTCGCTCGATTCGGCGGAACCGCCTCGACCATCCCTAGCTGGTGCAGTTGGTAGAGCGCTCGTGCCGTCTCAAACTGCGTCCATCCAGCTTCGCGTGCGATCGTCGCCACATCGCGTTGCCCGTCGACTAACTCGTAGATCGTCGCAAGCTCCACCGACAGCGGCCGCAGCGACCCACGTTTGCGGAAGATCATGGAGACAGAAGGAATCACCGGGCTAAGTTGGATCCATTCATCAACGCGTCGCGTTCCTTCCAAGACAAGCTGGAGACTATCGACGGTGATCGGAATACCGTCCTCGTATTGGCAGACATGAGCACGAAAGGCAAAACGGCAATTCCGCCAAAGAAACAACGTGTAGATCGCGACCTCGAGCTGCTGCTCCCGGCACCGCTGGATATCTTCCACGGTGATTTTCTCCTCACGCACCAGTCGGGCAAGCAGCCGCTCCTCATCCGACTCCTCTGCACTCAGCTTTTCCAGTGCACTCGCCGGTACTCTGCCGGCACGCACCAGCAGCTCCGGCAACGTCGGCAGACGCGATCCTGCTGCCACATAGGTGATTCGCCCCTGCTCGAACGTCATCGTCCGTGTATTCCAGCCCTGAATCAGCGTAAGTGTTCCCGTCTTGTGGGTGTAGCCAAGCATCTGTAAGAGGTCAGAAAGCGTGAACGCTCCCAACCGACCTTCCAAGTCCGGAGCGTCATACGCCGTGCTCTCCACCGTCGGATCGGGCCTCGTCTCACTCACCGCAACGCTCCAACCGGACCGCTGCACGCCCTTCGTTCCCCGCGCGATCCTTCGCTCGTACTTCCAGAGTGATTGGCGGTCCCACTCTCGGCCATGGTGTCTCCCACAGGGTGATCCACTCACCGCGCTCCGGCAATGGATCGAGCGTACCAACTTCCTGACCGTCCACCCACAAGGTCACCTGTTCGACGCCACCCGCATCCGTCACCTGTGCCCGGACAGTGAGGTACCGACGGCCCACCTGCTCTCCATCCTGCGGCCGCTCGATCCGCACCTCTGGTGGCTCCCGATCCCACCCCAGTACCCTCCAGGCCTGCCGCGCAATGGCCTCATAACCCTCGTTCGTCGGATGTACGTCAACCGGCCACCACGTCCACTCCGCGCTGTGACCCCGGAACTGTGCCTCCAACTCAACAACCGACGCCCCGACGGTGCTCGCTTGGGCACGAAGCTCGCTGTTGAACCGCGCTATCCACCAGCTGTCGCTACGCTCCGCCCCAGGATCCCCCTCGGTCGGATCATAGAGCGTCAGCACCAAGAGCGACACCTCGCCAACGACGCGACGGATCGCCGCGAGAGCTTCGCCAACGGTGGCCTGGAACTCCGCGAAGAGGCGGTCTCGCTCACTCTCCTTCGCGTCCCGGAGAGCGAGGAGATCATTCCCGCCCAAGCTCACCATGACGAAGCGGATGGCGCTCCCGCGCCGCCGTGCTGTTTCCACGGTTTCGCGCAGTCGGTCGAGTTGGTCTCCGGTAAGGAAGGAACTGGTTCGCTCTCCAGGAACAGCGACGCTCACCAGCTGCGTCTGCTCTTGGAAGAACTCTCCGCTCCACCGGCAGAGGATCGCCGCCGCGCTCCGCTCCCGCGGGAGCGTGCTCCCAATCCCCACTGCCAGCGAATCCCCTACCGCGAGACACACTGCTGGCGCCGTCGCCCCTAACGGGCTCAGCGGCAGCGCCAGTGTGAGGAGAAAGGTCAACAGCATGCTCGCGGCAAAGAACAGCAACCTCATCGTCGCGTCACCACCGCAATCCCAATCCGACGCAGGGCCTCAAGAACCAACATGCGTGCGTCGTCGTGCGTCAACGCTTCGACTGCCTCGTTCGGCTCGAACAGGAGCGTGTCTCGACCCACATGCCGCTCAAAATCGGTATCCGGTCGCGCCTCTACCACCAGATACACCACACGGCGTGCACGTCCTCCAGCCGCAAACTCCAGCACTCCGCCCCAACCGATAACTTCCCCTACCAACCCCAGTTCTTCCGTAACTTCGCGGAGCGCAGCTCGATACGCAGCCTCGCCCGGCTCGATATGTCCTTTCGGCAGAACAATCGTCCCGTCGGGAGCTCGCCGCAGCGCCAGCTTCCCCTCGTCCGGTAGCCAAACAATCGCCCCTGCCTGCGGCACCACGTCCGCCGTACGCCCAAAGCTCGAAATCTCTAATTCCGCACGCAGCTTCGCATAGGTCACCGGAATGAGCTCCGGAATCACCATCGTGTTAGCAAGGATCGGCATGAAATTCGCATCACCTTGCCACCGCGGCACAATATGCACATGCAGGTGATCGCTTATCCCCGCCCCAGCAACCGCTCCCAGGTTCAGCCCCACGTTGAACCCTTCACACCGCAACGCACGACGCTGGGCAACGGTCAGCCAGGTTACTAGCTCGAACAGTTCCGCCGTCGTCTCGCGGTCAAGTTCCGCAAGATCTGCCACGTGCTGAAACGGTACAGCCATGGTGTGGCCGGTATTATAAGGGAAGAGATTCATGATAAGGTAGGCTCGTTTCCCCCGGAGCAGAATCAACTCGCGTACATCGTCACCAACTGCCGGTTTCTCACAGAAGATGCACCCGCGGTGCCGTACTTCCCCCTCGACGTACCGCAACCGCCACGGTGCCCACAGTCGTTCCATGCTTCGCTCCTTCTCTGCTTACCTGTTTCTGGCCCGCTCCTCGTCAATCCTACACTGCTCCCAGTACGCTCCTCTGCCCATGGTCAATGACCACACGCCACCTGTTGTTTCATCTCACTGGATCGCGTGCGCAGCACTACAAGTTCGCCACCGCGGCTTCCACCGTTCTGTGCCTCACCAAGCCCGATCCGCAAGAACTCTCCTTGGCCCTGAGCTCTCGGCAGCCGGTTCCACTCTGTGAGCAAGTCAGACTGTGCACACCAGATCCCCAAAAGATCCAACGATCGGCACCACATCTCCATCATGCTGCATGTCAGTTGTCGCACTCACGCAAGGTGTCACTTCGGTGCAACAGGATTTCCACCGGTCATGACTCGACTCTCCTCCCCGTCACGGGTAACTCCTGAAAGAGCGACACGAAGCGAGTTGCACCGTAAGCCGACCATATCCACCAGCAGTTCGTACCCCGGAGCTGCAGTGGGCAATACATCAGTGCTCTTCCCAACAAGTCCATGTTGTTCACTTGGATGAGCAACGCGCAACCGTCGTCGTGCGACCCAAGCCCCAGCACACTGCAGCAGACTAGATCAGAGCTCGTGCTACGACGCTGAACTCTCTCCCTGACAGACACACAAAAAGCACGCACACACCCACTCCTCCATGCTGCAGGTCACGACAATACAGATCATGGCCCTCGACCACCCGATCCAACCAAGAGACCCCTTCGTGCGCTCGAGAAAAGACGGATGGACGGACCGCTCTGTGATGGCGAGCACCGGCTGAGAAGGTGAGAGGGTCAGCATCGTTGCCATTAAGGCAGCAGTTCACCAGAGATCGACGTGGAGACGACGCCAGCCTGCGCATTGGAGCACCCCAGAGAAAGCGCACCACCTGATCCTGTTCAGCTCACGGCATCGGCTATACTACGCCCCAGCAGCGCGTTGCCTGGGGGACACGATGCACAACAACACAGCGGCAACGCACGGCGAAAGGGAGCCGGGATTGGCTGTGCGGACACACGAGGGAGCGACTACTCGACGGCGGCGTTCCTGGCGTCGTCCATGGTTGCTCCGTGCAAGTCAAGCAGCACTCGATGGTCTTCTCCTCGCACTCGCCTTCTGGCTCGCCTATCAGGTTCGGTACGGCTGGGAGCTTGGGGGTGACATCCCGGCATCCTTTATCCAGCCATTCAGTGCCTTCCTTGGGCGGACGACACTCTTCGTCAGTCTAGCACTGATCATCCTGACACTTCGCGGTCTCTACCGGCTTCCCCGTTGGACCAGCTTTCTGGACGAGGCCTCGATCATCGCCAGCGGGGTAACGACGGCGATGGCGCTGGTCATCCTCTACAGCTTCCTCTCGCGCTTTTCTCCCTCCCGTCTGATTTTCATCTATGCGTGGATTTTTGCGATCGCACTGCTCGTCTCGCAGCGGCTCGTGGGACGATGGATTCGCGCCTGGCTCTGGGCCCATGAGCGGGGGGTCGACCGCGTGGTGGTCATTGGTTCCGGACCAGCTGCCCGGCGCATCATGCAATATCTCTACAATCATCCACGACTCGGTTACCGAGTACTCGGCTATATCGATCTCGAGCCTCCACTCGAGCCGCTCGCGCTCGGCACCGAGCGTGGGGTCGTCCAGCCTCCATACCTGGGCACCTTGGATGAGGCGGTCGATCGCTTCCGTTCGACACCGGTTGATGAAGTAATCGTTGCGCTCCCGCCCGCACATCATGACCGGGTGCTGGAAGTGGTCGAGCAATGTCGTGAGCTGGATATCGCCTTCTCGCTTGTCCCTGATCTCTTTGAACT
The DNA here is from genome assembly GCA_938028665.1 of uncultured Thermomicrobium sp. Taxonomy (GTDB): domain Bacteria; phylum Chloroflexota; class Chloroflexia; order Thermomicrobiales; family Thermomicrobiaceae; genus Thermomicrobium. The sequence goes on from CALIMB010000082.1 coordinate 13,664, forward strand.
TGCACTCGATCGCGTCCAGATCAGCGAAGTTGCCGGCCTCCCACTCATCGGCATCAAGGAAAGCCGCCTTCAGGGCTGGAACTGGTGGATCAAGCGCGCGATGGATATCACCATTGCCACGACCGTACTGATCCTGGCCGCTCCCCTCATGCTGCTCATTGCTCTTGCCATTAAGCTCGACTCACCCGGTCCGGTCCTCTTTCGCCAGACCCGTATCGGCAAGGGCGGAAAGCCGTTTACCCTTTACAAGTTCCGCTCCATGGTCGACGGGGCTGACCGACAACAGGAGGCTCTGCGGCGTGCTACCGGGCGGAGCGCTCTGCTCTTCAAACTCCGCGATGATCCCCGTGTCACCCGTGTCGGTCGATTCCTCCGCCGTACAAGCCTCGATGAGCTTCCCCAGTTCTTCAACGTCCTGAAAGGTGAGATGAGCGTCGTCGGCCCACGACCTCCTGTCCCAGATGAGGTGGCCGAATACCAAGACTGGCATCTGCAACGCTTGCTCGTTACTCCAGGGCTCACCGGCCTCTGGCAGGTCAACGGCCGCAGCGACCTCACCTTTGACGAGATGGTTCGCCTCGATCTCTATTACGTCGAAAACTGGTCCCCCTGGCTCGATCTCAAAGTCATCCTGCGAACCGTCCCGGTCGTGTTAACCGGTCGTGGTGCGTATTAGCGTGGCTCAAGGGTGCAGTGGACCTTCGCAGCGTTCCTAGCCCCTGACCAGGTGGGACGCCGATGTCCAGCTGCAGGGCCGAATGCCACATACAATACCCGTTGGTACATGTTGATGCTGGTTGAGCGAGCAAGAGTTGTCACAGCGCTCACCAACAGAGCACCGTAGCCTAACCCCTCCTCGTCGCCAGCGCACTTCTCCACCTTCGGAAGACGCGAACAACCACTCTGGTGCTTGGGGGCGCGTCCGACCTGCGGAGGTAGCGGTCGCAAACTTCTCCGGCTCCTTCTGAGGGATCTGCCTGGATCCAGTTTGCTGCTACCCCGCTCGGTACACCCTCCCTGATCGATCGGCACGCGCATCTCCCCTAGCCTCAGTCCTGTCTCGGGCTTGGAAGTGTCCGTGGGGCACCGGATCTCTCGAAGGAGCGCACACAACCCGATACATCCCATCAGGTGTGCCACGTTCCGGAAGGAGCAGCTCTTTTCGCCGTTGAGTCAAACCATGATCCCAGTGGTCGTGCGAGTTCTCTCACTCGTACCAGTTAGCGAGCGCTCTCCAACCACGGATCCACCTTCAGCTATCGTTCCGTGATAGAGCCTCAAGCACCCGTCCAGGTCGGACCGCTCGACTCGATCGCAACCACATTGACTGAGCAGATGGATTCCGCGACCAGCCTGAACAGTCGCGCTGCACCTACTGGACAGCGGCAGCTGCTGCAATAGTCATCAAGTGAGCATATCGCGAGTGGTACACTTGTGCGAGTTGCGGAATATGAGCCTGGCTTGTCATCGGGTGACGAGCTCGGCGGAAGGAACTTCCATGACCCCGTGGATTGACGAACAGCTCGCCGCTCTCCGAAGAGAGGATTTTGCGTCCGCTGCCACCGCTCACCGACGAGCAGCGGCCATCCCCACATCCCCAAGCAAATGGCGCCTCCGACTGGGGAGGGCCATTGTCCGTCTCGGCACCTGGATCTCTGAGCAGTCAGATCCTCTCGCTTGACACTGGAGCACCTGCGCTTCACCTCCGTCCCATGCTTCATGCGCTATCATGGGCTAGGGTTGGAGATGGGGCGTACCGTGCGTGTCGCGATTGTTCATGACTACTTAAATCAATATGGCGGTGCCGAACGCGTCCTCGAGCTGCTCCACGAGCTTTTCCCGGACGCGCCAGTCTACACCTCAATATATGCCCCCGAGCGACTACCGAGCTTCTACCGTACGTGGAACATCCGCACCACGTGGCTCCAGCACCTGCCCAGCATCCACCGTCGCCACCAGCTGTATCTCCCGCTTTATCCGCTCGCCTTCTCACAACTCCGCCTGAACCAGGTTGATCTTGTCATTAGCTCCTCGAGTGCTTTTGCCAAGGCCGTGCCTGTCCCTCTCGGCACGCTCCACCTCTGCTACTGCCACAGCCCAATGCGCTTTGCCTGGAACTTCGCGGAGTACTCGGCTCGCGAGGAACTCCCTCCCCTCCTCCGACGCCTCCTTGCACCATTCATGGCCTGGCTCCGCCGATGGGATCGTCGCACGGCTCAGCAAATCGATGCAATTGCTGTCAACTCCCGCGCCGTCGCCGACCGTGTCCTACGCTTCTGGGGGCGGCACTCAACAGTCATTCATCCACCAGTCGCGGTCGATCGTGCATCTCTTGTCCCGCCCGAAGAGGTCGGCGATTATTTCCTTGTCGTGTCTCGACTTGTTCACTACAAGCGCCTCGACCTTGTCATCGAGGCGGCAAATGCCTTGCGTCTTCCGCTCAAGATCGTCGGTGATGGTCGCGCTCGTCTCGCCTTGGAGCGCCTCGCAGGGCCAACTGTGCAGTTTCTGGGGAGCGTCTCCGACGACGACAAGTTCGCACTCTACGCCCGTTGCCGCGCCGCTATTTTCCCAGCTGAGGACGATTTCGGCATTGCTCAGGTCGAAGTACAAGCAGCTGGTCGTCCGGCTATCGCGTTGGCCCGTGGCGGAGCTCTGGAGACGGTCATCGACGGCGTGACTGGCCTCCTCTTTCCCGAGCAGACTGTTGAGTCACTCCTTGTGGCACTCCGCCGTTTCGACCACATGCACTTCGATCCGGTGACCATCCGTGCCCATGCCGAGCGCTTTCGTCCGGAACGCTTTCGGACCGAATTTAAGGCTTTCCTGGAAGCACAACTCGCCGCCAAGGGCGTCGCTCGCCGCAGAGAGGAGGTCTTCGCACCGTGGAGCTAAGAGCGTATCTCGCTGTCCTCTGGCGTCGCCGCTGGTTGGTGGTACTCGTTCCTGGCCTCGCCCTCCTGGCGATTCTCGTCCAAATGCTTCAGTATCGGCCGCACTATACGGCCACTGCCGCAGTCATCGTGACACGCCTGCCTCAGGATGCCCCTAGTGATGTCTATCGCTATGACGAGTACTATCTCTACCTGACGAACGAATACACGGTGGATGACTTCACTGAAGTAGTCCGTGGCAACGTCTTTGCCGGCGAGGTGGCGCAGCGCGCAAGCGAGCTATTGGGCACGGCAGTTGAGCCAGGTGAAGTGCAAGCGAGCATCACCGTGACACGACGCAACCGTGCACTCCTCTTGACGGTTACTTCTCGCGAAGCATCACGGGCCGTGGCGATTGCCACGGCAGCAGTCGAACGCCTCCGCGACCGCGGCACGCAGTTCTTTGGTTTCTCTGATCCGCAGCGTCAGGTGATCGTCCAAGTCATCGAGCAGCCCAATGGTGCTGTCGCGGACATCACGCGCACCCGTCTAATCTGGGTAATCCAGCTCGTTCTTGCGCTCGCCGTCGGGATCTTCCTCGCCTTCCTTGCTGATTACCTAGCCGATACCCTGCACTCTCCAGAAGACGTCCGACACGCACTCGGTCTCCCTGTCCTTGTAGTCGTACCAGTGTCATCGGGAAGGAGAAGTCGTGCGACCTGAGGAATACCTGGCGATCGTCCTCCGTCGGTGGTGGATCGTCCTGTTGGCTGGGTTGGTGGCAGCGCTCGTTGCCTATAGTTACAGTCGCACCCAGTCGTCAATCTACCAGGTCAGCGTCCGCCTCATGGCCGTAGCTCAACCACCCGACTATTGGCTTGACCTCTACGCCAAGAATCGGCTAGCTTCCTTCCAGGACTTGATCCGCAGCAGTGACTTTGTCTCTCGTGCCTTGCAGCAGGCTGGGCTCGACGATGACCCCGGTCGTGTGCTTGGGAGCCTTGCCCTTGCCCGCAACCAGGACAGTAATGTGGTCCAGCTCGTGGTAACTGATACCGATCCCGAACGGGCTGCTCGGGTGGCAAATGCCCTCGCCGATGCCTTTGTCGCCCAGTCCATTGCCGAAAACCAGCGCATCCTCGAGCAGTTCCGTGATCCCTTGGGTCAACGCATCCAAGGTACGGTTGCTGTGATGAAGCTCGACAACCCGTCCCCACCCAGCACACCGGTCGGCCCGCGGACACGCCTGAACACGGCTGCAGGGCTTGTACTCGGCCTTGCATTCGGCGTTTTGGTCACGTTTGGTATCGAATACTTTGAGGATGTCCTGCGCACGACGCGCGATACATCGCGTGCACTCGGGCTCCCAGTTATGGCTGAAGTGACCGGATTGCGGAACCGGCGTGCATCACGCATGGAGGAAAATATGGATGATCTCATTGTCGTCAAAGCACCGCTTTCACCAACTGCTGAGGCCTACCGCACCCTGCGAGCTGTCCTTCGGCGATCCAATGGATCATCCCCTCGCACAATTCTCATCTGCGGCATCGGCCGGAACTCGACTGATTCCGCCAGCGTTGCCGCCAACCTGGCCGCCGCCTCGGCCATCGCCGGCGAGCGTGTCTTGCTCGCCGACGCCGATCTCCGTCATCCCTCGCTGCACACGCTGGCAGGAGAAACTATCTCGCTCGGTCTTGCCGAATGGCTCTTCGACCCTAATCAGAAGCCAGCGCCAGTGTATGGAACATCACTTGCCGAGTTGCGGCTCCTTCCCGCCGGCCAGCTTCCCGCAGGAATCAATCCCGCTGACCTTTTTGGTCGCCCGTCCACGAGCGAACGCCTCACCCTTCTCCACGAGCTGGGAGATCGCGTGATTCTCCATACCGCGCCACTCCCGCGCTATGGTGATGCGCTCGTTCTTGCTCGTCTGGTCGAGGGAGTCCTGCTGGTCATCCGCAGCGGGGTGACACCGCGTACTGCTGCCCAGCAAGCGAAAGAGCAACTCGAGCGCGCCGGTGCTTCCCTCCTCGGAGTTGTACTGCTCCGCTAAGAAAATCGAACTGTCTTATGCGAGACACCTCTCTTGCAACCGCAACCCCTCCCCTCTGGCGGGAGGGACTCTGCGCTCTTTGTCTCAGCCTCTTCCCCAACTGCACCATTGCGGTGCAAGCAACACTGCTGCAGTCAAGCGTGGGCGAAGATCCCGGCGTCCCAGTATCTCTCCGCAACTCAGAAAGCAGGTCTCCACGAGCCACGCCGGTATGAGCGACTCGCTCAACGCACCAGGCCAAGCGTCCGCAACCGTTCCACGATCTCCCGTACGTGGGAGCCACTGAGCCCGGTGGCCTGCATCACCTGCCGGACTGTCTGGCTCCCTTCCAAAAGTGCGATCAGGACCTCGCGTTCCTCAGAAGTAAGCCGATCCAGAACCGACCGGTCCAGAACCCGGCTCACCAGCGTAATCGGCGCAGCTGCCTCATCGGCCCGACGGATCGCGTTGAGAATGAGTTTGGTCATCGGCACATCATCCAGCACTGTCTCGTCGCTGGGGAGGAGTACCGACTCGGGAAGGAACGCGAACGTTGCGTCCGGCGCCGTCAACAGGCGGACGAGTACCTCTTCGAATTGATTTGCGAGGGCACGTTTCACTTGTTGATGCGTTACGAATCCCAGCTGGACCAGGAGCTCGCCGAGTCGTCGACCTGGTGCCACCACCTGGAGCGCCAGCGCCTGCTCGAGCGCTTCCTCGCTGATCTCGCCCAATTGCAGCAGGATTTGCCCCAGACGCAGCTGCACATCGCTGCTGGACACAGCCGCAACCCGCCCGCGATCTAACAGGAGAACCACCTCTTCAGTATGCGTCCGGAGCACAAGCCGACCCGTCTGACCAGCACGCGCCAACGCTTGCAATAGCAGATGCAAGGGCAGGTCGCTCAGATCACCGTAAATCGGCATCGTCCTGCGCCACTTCCCTGCGTGCGACGAGCTCGAACGGCGCAGGACAACCACTTTCTCTCAACCGTCGCTCGATGAGCGCATGCACAACCTTCCGCTCGAGCCCTGTCGTCATGAGCGCGATGTGTACTGAATGCCCATCGATCCGTTCGATCCGGCAACTGAGAACCTCCGGTAGCTCCATGAGCCGCCTGCGCATGGTCGCCAAGCCACGCAGCCACTCCGGCTCCCCCACGATCACGATCCAACGCTGGATCTCATGTACCGTGCGATGTGATAGAAGTCGCGCTGGTACGGGAAAGAGTCGGCATGGGACACGTTCGGAAAAGGACGCCAACGCACGCCGCACCTGCAACCGCAGGTGTTCAACTTGTGGATCGAACGCGAAGTGCTGCTCCTCGTGTGCACGTTCACTCAATCGTTCCCAACCTCTCTGCACTCCCACGAGCATACTCGGGAATGGGAGTACGAGAGGCCATCCCATCAGGACGCCGTCGCGTACTCAGCTGGTGGCCGCTCAGTATCGCCGGGCAACCGCCCTGTGCTGACTAACCAGTGCAGAAACCGCAAGCGCGCCAGCTGCTGTGGTGCCAACTCCACAATCTCCTCCATCGGTCGTACGGTGACCGGCGTCGTCCGCCAGCCGATCGCATTGAGCAGTTCGGCAACCACCGTGCTCGGCGCCCCCCAAAGCAGTCGCTCCAACGGCACTGTGACGTCCATCCCCCCTGCGAGCAAAAAGTGCACGCGGTCATGTTCCAGGCACCACCCGGTCAACGGGAGACCAGCGGAGCGTACGGCGTTGAGAACGACCGCCACTGCCTCACGGTAGTCACTCATGGCTCCACCCTCCTCGCTTGGCTGAGCAACTCAGCCTTCCTGTCCCCCATGAAGCGCCGCCAGGAGGTTGGCTAGGGCTACATCAGGAGTCTCTCCCTCCGCACACGGCGGGCAATGGAGCTGCTTCCGCCAGTACTGCAGCACCAGGCACGAGTTGGCAGCCTCCCGCGGAAGCTGCGTCGGCTCGCACGCCACAGCCACCCAGCGTGGCCGCTCGCCCGCACTGCAAGGATCGCGAAATATCGTGACTGGCCAGAGTCCCAAATGCCTCTCTTCCAGGACCACGGCGCCAACTCCTCAACCGAGCCTCTCCGGGATCGCCTTACTCCTATTCTCGACTCCAGCACCCACTAGGGCCCTAGGCCTTTTGTCCCAAAGCACTGCGCTGCACCAAAGTGTGAATGTACACCAGTACGTACGCGACTATTCTACCCCCTCCGTGCCTCGCTGTCAACCCCTCGGAGTCAACCGTCGCGTGATGACGCTAAGCAGCCTGTCGTCTTCAGCACTGTAGCTGTGATGCGCAAGCCTTGTTCATAACATGGTGCTCGGACTCCCTCCCGCCGAGACGGACAAGACGACAGCTCTTCGACCCACCGGCCCATCCATCGCGCCCTGCCCAGCGGCCTCATGGGCCTCCGCGGCGTGCAACCCGCTATCCGCTGCGACGGTTGCAAATGACCGCGTTCCGACCAGCGTGTTGCTCCCTCGAGACAAGGGAAGAGGGCACACTCCCAAACAATACTGCCCACTGGTCTTCACACCTCCCAGCGCAGCAGGCAAGCCAGGCTCTGACCGGAGTTGCGATAGCTGGTGGCCGGGCTAGCAACGCTGTCATCGGAGTAGACGCGGGAAGAAATACCAAAGGGACGCGGGAGGAGCACACCGTCTCATGCCGCCTGGCAAGGTAGAGCAGCTCCACTCCTCCGACTCGTGCCTATCGTGCCAGTGGGGGAAACGCCTTATTTTCACCGCCGGTTCGGCACATGTTGCGGTAGCCACCGCATATCCAGGTATGAGATTCTCCAACACCAGCAGGATAGCGACCAACAATCCCTCAAAAGAGTGCCGCAAGGATGAGCTGACACGCTTGTCAGCTCCAAGGCAGCGCGCCTCCGGCGATCTCGTTACGAACCTCACCGCCGCCGATCCGACCACTACCGGTGTGCTGATCCGAACAGGAGATCCCAAGCAGCCACTCAGCGGATTGCTGAGGTGGGGGCACATTCCATAACGGCCCGGCACGGTACGTCGCCTTAGCAGCTACCCTTCAGTGCGACGCTCGGTATCACGCATTGCGCCATTCCGGTTGCCGCTTCTCCAGGAACGCGCAGATCCCCTCTCGCGCATCCGCCGCGAGCGCATTCAACGCCATCACTTCCATCGCGTAGGCGTACGCCAAGTGCTCCGGCAGCTCCAGTTGCCGGTAAAAGGCCTGCTTACCAATCCCCACTACATATCGGCTTGCTGTCCGGATCTTCTCCGCCAGCCCCCAGGTCACTGCCTCCAGCTCCTCCAGCGGCACAACCCGGTTTACCATCCCCAGCTGGGCCGCTTCTTCCGCAGTCATCGGTTCACCCGTCAAGAGCAGCTCCAAGGTCTTCTTCGGTGGAAGCACGCGACTCACCGCAACCATAGGGGTTGAGCAGAAAAGCCCGATTTTCACCCCCGGCGTCTGGAAGCGGGTGCCAGCCGCCGCCACAATCAGATCACAAGTCGCCGCCAGCTGAAATCCGGCCGCTGTTGCCACTCCGTGCACCTGGGCGATCACTGGTTGTGGAATCGACCGGATTGTCTGCATCAGGGTCGTACAGGTCTGAAAGATGTGCCGCGCCTGGCGGGCATCACAGGTCGCAAGCTCGTTGAGGTCGTGCCCAGCACAGAAAACGGGCCCAGCTCCGCGGAGAATCGCCACTGCAATATCGCTCGTCTTCCCGATCTGGCGGAAGGCCTCTATGAGTTCCTCCATGTGCTCCACGGAGAGCGCATTGCGCTTCTCTGGTCGGTTCATGGTGATGAGAGCAATCCCATCGCGCACCTCGGCCAGAATGTGCCGATAGGTTCCCAGCTCTACCACAGCCATCAGACTGCCCCCTTCTGTCGCTGCTGACGCGGTACTGAGGCTCAGGCATCTGTTGGAATGTTGATCCGCCCCTCTCCTCTAGCACCCACGAGTTCACGATCCAGATCATCTGGGCGGAATGTCTTGGCATGCCCACGCCAGCGTTGCGCCTCCTTGTAGATGCAGCGATTCATGACAACTGCGAGCCCCGCCTCCGTTGCAATCTGTGCCGCTTCTGGGCTGACCACACCTTCCTGTAGCCAGAGCACCCGCGCACCGTGAGCCACCGCTTCCCGCGCGACCGCCGGTGCATGCTCGCTTGCCCGGAAGACGACCACCACATCAGCGCGTACCGGAAGCTCGCTCACGCTGCCGTACGCCCGCTCACCAAGGACTTCCTGGACCAGTGGGTTGACTGGGATGATCCGGTACCCCAGTCGCTGCAGCTTCTGCGCCACTCGGTAACTGGGCCGCGCTGGGTCATTAGAGAGTCCGACGATTGCCAGCACGATCGGTCGACGCGTGCCGTTCTCCTCGACAAACGTCTGGGCGCAGATCGCGCGAATGACCTGCTCGTCATTCAGAACTGGCTGCAGCCCAGCGAGTGCTTGCTGACCATCGCCAGACACGACACCTCCTGGTGCACCCAGGCCCGTTGCCAACCGCAGAGCACGATCAAGATCGGCCTTGAGATCTTCAATATGTTCAAGCCCAACTGCCAGCCGGATCAAATCGTCACCCACACCCGCAGCCAGGCGTTGCTCCGGCGTCAGTTGCCGGTGCGTCGTACTGGCTGGGTGGATAATCAGCGATTTGGCGTCACCCACGTTGGCTAAATGCGACCACAGTGCCACGGAGTTGATCACTTTGATCCCCGCCTCCATGCCACCCTTGACGCCAAAGACGACCATCGCCCCATATCGACCAGGGCGAAGATATTTCCGCGCCAGCTGATGCGAAGGATCCTCGGGCAGTCCGGGATAGTTGACCCAAGCTACCGCCGGGTGCTCGGCCAGCCAGTGGGCCAGCTCCAGCGCATTCTCGCAGTGCCGGTCCATCCGCACATGGAGGGTCTCCAGGCCAAGGAGCAGCAGGAAGGCATTAAACGGGCTCAGGCAGGCGCCGATATCCCGCATCATGTGTGCCCGCAGCTTGGTCACATAGGCCAGGCTCCCAAAGTCCTTCCAGTACGAGATCCCGTGGTATCCCGGATCTGGTTCGACCAGGCGGGGGAACTTTCCATTCCCCCAGTCGAATCGCCCGGAGTCGACGACAACACCACCAATAGCCACGCCGTGCCCACCAATCCACTTGGTGGCCGAATGCACCACAATATCAGCTCCCCACTCGATTGGTCGGCAGAGATACGGTGTCGCAAACGTATTGTCGACGATCAGGGGGATCCCATGCTCGTGAGCAATCCGTGCGACGGCTTCAATATCCAGCACATTGAGTCGCGGATTTCCAATCGTCTCTGCATAAATGCATGTTGTCCGCTCGGTGAGTGCTCGCCGAAAGTTCTCCGGGTCAGTTGGATCCACAAAGCGCACAGCAATGCCGAGGTCGGCCAGGGTGTTGGCGAAAAGCGCCACCGTCCCACCATAGAGGCTGCTGCTGGCCACTACTTCATCGCCGGCCCGAGTAATGTTCAGGATGGCAAGAGTGGTCGCTGCTTGACCACTGGCAGTGGCGACGGCAGCAACACCACCTTCTAGGTATGCAACCCGCTTCTCAAAAACCTCGACAGTGGGGTTCGATATGCGGGTGTAGATATGCCCCGGTTCGTCAAGGTTGAAAAGCTGGGCAGCATGATCAGCGTCGTGGAACACGAACGATGTCGTCTGGTAGATCGGCACTGCCCGCGCTCCAGTTGCCGGGTCGGGCGCCTGGCCGGCATGAACGGCTAAGGTCTCGATCGCATACTCTCGATACCGATCCTGCTCGTTCATTGAACTGAGATCCTCCCCTGACTTAATGGATCCGCTTTTCGTACCCCGCCCACTCCCGCTCGCGCAAGACGAACTTCTGAATCTTCCCGGTCGAGGTCTTAGGTAAGCTCTCAACCAGCTCCACCTGCTTCGGGCACTTGAAGTGTGCCAGGTGCTCGCGGCAAAAAGCGATCAATTCCTCTGACGTCGCCTGCATCCCCGGCTTCAACACCACGAACGCCTTAGGCACCTCACCCCACTTGTCATCCGGTATGCCGATCACGGCGCACTCCAGGACCGCAGGATGCTGATAGAGTGCGCGCTCCACTTCGATGGTCGAGATATTCTCCCCACCACTGATGATGATGTCCTTCTTGCGATCTCGCAGCTCAATGTAGCCGTCCGGATGCACAACTGCGAGGTCACCCGAGTGGAACCAGCCGCCAGCAAATGCTTTGGCTGTCGCTGCCTCGTCGCGGTAGTAGCCCTTCATCACGTTATTCCCGCGCATCACGACCTCGCCGAGCGTCTGCCCATCGGCTGGCACATCGCGCATCTCCTCATCGACGACACGGAGCTCCGGCGCATGGATATAGCCCACACCCTGTCGCGCCTTCAATCGTGCCCGCTCTTCGAGGGGCAGCTCATCCCACTCACTGTGCCATTCACAGACTGTGTGTGGCCCATAGGTCTCGGTTAGCCCATAGACATGAATAATCCGTGCTCCCATCGCCTCCATCTGGGCGATCGTCGCTGGTGCGGGCGGTGCTGCTGCCGTGAGAACCGTGAGTGGCCTGGGGAAGCGGTAGTCCGGGCTCGGCCGCCCCTGGATCAGCATGATCAGCACAGTTGGCGCCCCACAGAAGTGGGTCACCCCCTCCGTCTCAATCAACTGGAAGATCCGCGCTGGATCCACCTTTGGGATCACTACGTGGGTCGCCCCGATTCCTGTCACGGCATAGGGAAAGTACCAGCCGTTGCAGTGGAACATCGGAAGGGTCCACAGATACGCGCTCTCCGGCACCAGCCGTGCCTCGATGATCTCCCCCAACGCGTTAAGATATGCTCCCCGGTGAGTGACCATCACCCCTTTCGGTCGGCCTGTCGTGCCACTCGTGTAATTAATACTGAGCACCGCTTCTTCATCCTGCAGCGGATAGACTGACGGCTCCGGCGAGCCTTCACGCAGGAGGTCCTCGTACCAGACAGTCGGAAACCCAGGCTGCTCCGGCGCCGCCTCACCGTGCCGGCTGTCAAGGTCGGTCCACATGATCAGTTTGAGCTCTGGCAACATCTGCCGGATCGGCTCGATCAGCCCACTGAGAGCACCGTCCAAGATCAGCGCCCGCGCACCAGAATGTTCGAGGATATAGCGAATCTCCTCACTTGTCAGCCGTACGTTGATGGGCACGAGGATGCCGCCCATCTGGGGTACTGCGAAGTGGGCTTCCAGAGCCTCCAGGCTATTACGGCACAGAACAGCAACTCGATCCCCTATGCCAAGGCCTCGCCCGCGCAGTGCACTTGCCAGACGATACACCCGCTCCCCAAACTCCCGATACGTTACTCGCCGATCGCCGTCCACCACCCCCACCTTCTCGGGAAAGACGTGCAGTGTCCGCTCGAGCAGCATGAGGGGTGTAAGAAGGGATCGGTACGGTGGCAATCCTTCCCACTGTGCTCGCGACCAGAGTTGTTGGTAGAGGGGCCTGGTCTCAATCTGCATAGTTTCCCCCTTTCTGCCGAAGACTCAAGCAGCTCCTCCGGTGAGGAGCAAGCATTGCTCCTCACCGGAGGATATCGCGCGAGTCGGTTGTATTATTCCCCGTCTCCGGTCGCTACTGCCGGCCCTGCTTGCTCCCACAACCGGTGTCGTGCCGTCTCCGGCAAGAAAAGCAGTCCAACGATGAGTCCCAGCAGCGGCAAGGCGATCGGGTACACCAGTGCCCACATCAAATTCCCCGTTGCGGTCTGCACCCAGGTCGTCACGTATGGTACCAGACCACCGCCCCATCCATTGGCCGCATTCTGCACGATACCGAGGGAGGTGTAGCGTATCTGCGTCGGGAAATACTCCGCAAGCAAAGCCGGGAGAGGGCCCCAGACCATTGCTGCGATCAGCGTCATCGCGATCACCGTCAGCGCCGCCGGCCAGTACTGCAGGTTATCCTTCTGCGCGAACCGCCCGAGCAACGTATAGAGGGGGTAGAACCCAACAATGGCGAGCACAAACCCGGTGAGCACGATCGGCTTGCGACCTACTGAATCGGAGAGCCAGCCCATGAACATATGCAGCGCTGGTGCCAGGAGTAATCCGGGAAGCAGAACTTTGTAGGTGGTAATCAGATCAAGCTTTTGCGCCGTCTGCAGGAAGAAAAGTGCCCAGAAGATGGCGGTATACCAGGCCACTGCTTGTCCGAAGGATACCGCTGCAGCGATGAGCACCCGCCGGAGGTTCTCACCGGTAAAGGTCATCTTGAGCGGATTCTGCACCACTGCTCGGCGAGCTTTGAGCTCGGCGAACATTGGGGTCTCCTGCAGCCGCAGCCGGACATAGAGCGAAATCAGCACGAGAACAAGCGAGAGAAGGAACGGGAGACGCCAGCCCCAGGCCTTAAAGGCTTCTTCACCCAGCGCAGTCCGCACACCAAGTACCACGAAGAAGGAGAGCAGAAGGCCGTAGATCGCCGCTGGGCTCAACAACCCGGTGTAGAAGCCGCGCTTGCCGTCCGGTGCGTGTTCGGCCACATAGGTGAGGGCACCACCCCACTCACCACCAACGCTCAGTCCCTGAACGATACGGAGCAGAAACACCAAAATTGGTGCCAGCACACCAATCGTTGTGTGGCTGGGAATCACACCGATGAGCGCCGTCCCTAGCCCCATCCCCAACAGCGTGAGGATGAACACTCGCTTGCGCCCAATCTTGTCTCCATACCAGCCGAAGATGATTGCTCCGAGCGGCCGGAACAAGAAGCCGATGGTAAAAATAGCGATGGTGTTCAAAAGTGCTGCAACCGGGTTATCCTTGGTGAAGAAGTGTGTGGCAAGAATTGCCGCAAGACTACCAAATATGTAGAAATCGTACCATTCAATCGCGGAACCGACCGTCGAGGCACCGATCACAAACGCCAGATAACGGCGATCCTGATTTGCCACAGCGGTCATGAATCCTGCTCCCTTCCACCAGCGAAACACAAACCCTGTTCACCAGTCACCAATGACTAGGTTTGGACGCGCCACGCAGTCATTATAAGAGCTTACTGCTGATTGGGCAAGAGAGGAGTCGCACAGTACCTTCCTCGGCTCCCCTCACTGGCTTATATTGACGCATCCAATGAAAATAGGGGATCTCAGTACCCTGCGCTTATCTCGATGGTTCAGCGGGAACACTCACAGATCCGCGGCCAAAGCGCAAACAGGCCGTTCATCGTCGGGCACGGAGCAACGTGATCGGACTGCAGACGATCTACACGTCGGTTTTCTGGCATCACGGTCAGCAATCGCCCATCCAGAAAACGGCCGTCCGCTTCTTACGACGCCCCCAATTACCACGCACTACGAGAGCCGTCAAGGTCTTCCCTCGCAACGATCCGCGGAACATTTACCTCTCATCCTTGGCCGGAGATATCCCACAGCTCTCAGCCACGCTTGCTCCCCCACGTCCACCTGGTCACCTGCTCACCCTGCATGCGACCCGTTGGATCCTCGGCCACAATGTTCCCTCACATGCGCTCATTGTGGTTTCCTTTGCCCGGAGAGGCTCAAGAGTTCGCTGTAAGACGACCCTTCCCCAAGTTTTTCCCCTCCGTTTCCTCTGCTCCAGAACCTCGCTTTCCTTTTCCTCTGCCACATCCTCCCTTCCTCACCGCGTATCTCTGCGAGCTTCTCTGACTGCCTTTGGCCTGTCCTCTCCTCTGACCCGTGTGACGAGTACCGGGCAGTCGCCTCAGGCCTCATCCGGCGGGAGAGCGACACCACGGTCAACGGATCCGACGCACCCACATTCCTTGGCCCCCTACTCGCAACCTCCCCCGGCACCCGGTCAGCGAGTGTCACTTTGTCTTGGTCACCAATCAGGACGGCGAGATCGTCAAGGCTCGGTCGCTGTCCGTCTCACCGAAGACCTCTTTCGGCTTCTGCCCTCAGACAGCGATCTCCCCGCCCTTTGCCGCCGCGGCCCGACTCGATCTCATCATCCTGCCAGTCGACACTGCTTCGCTGCAGATCTCTGAGCCACCTTCCTCTACGGTCACGGCGAGGCTTTGAGGCCCATCCCTTGCGAAGCCCCCTCTAATCGCTTGCGGCAGACATCTCGACGAGTTTGCTGCCGTGGTTACACAAACCGGTTTCTCCGGTGAACGCGACTACGAGGTCTTGCCGCTCCACGGAAGTTAGTCTGGTCCACGTTACTATGAGTGTGTTTTGGCCGTAGGGAAACCTTTCGGGCTACGCATCGCAGCAGTAAGCCACCTGCAGCGTACCGAGATCCGTATGTTCTCCTCCGGTAACGACATGACGCAGGAAACGAATCCCTCTAACCTGACCGGCTACGTGCGGCTAGGCAATCTCCGAACGCCGCAGGTCAGCGGTGACGAGGCCCGGACACGGATCACCAACGCAGGACCGGCGCTGGAAATAGTTGGCATCACCCTCACCGGTGAGTCACAGGACGACTTGTCAAGTGGTCCACTGTGTGCGCTGTTCTTCGTCTCCACGCCGGGGAGGAGCGAACCGTTTGGCCACGCTCCGACACATCGGCCTCCAGGCCCCTACGAGCCCGCAAGGTCATTCGGTTCGCTCGCGTTCGCGTGGCACAGGCACAACCGGGGAGCGAGCTCGAAGGAGTAACGGCTGACAGTCTGTGTGGTACCCGGACCATCCCGGCTCCGTTCGCCGAGCCGAAGAGCTGCCGCGTCCACAGCTCGGGCATCGGGCGGGCACCAATGCTCATCCCCGACCGCACGCCCGGCGTCGCACCAGGTGGTAAGGAACCAGCAAACTCTGCGTTGCCGGGCACCACCCGCTGCGTCCCTTGATCTCTGTGCACCAACCTCCGTCACGGATCCTCTGGCTCTGGTGGAGAGCACATCTCGATCGCTGTCTGCACCTACCCTTGATCTTCTACCAGTGCAGATTTTGTGCGCCCGAACCTGGAACAGTACCGATGGCAACCGGGAACCTCAGCGGGACATGGCGCAGCACGGTCGCGAGTCCTTCAGGATCGTCATGCTGCTGAATGGCTCGGACAGCATCATCTTCGCTGAGATATCTGCCGAGGCACCTCAGCTTCTTGGCCCGCCCAATCGACACAACAGCCCAAGGTCATCTCTCCCAGAGGCGTGGTGAACCGCCGTCTGGTTATGCGTTGTATCGACCGTTCACGGTTAGCATCGGTATTGACGAAGGTTTCAAGAAGCGCCCTCTGGTTCTGTGTTGTATCGACCCAGTCGTCAGGATCCCGCGTCGTTTGATGGATGCGATTTCTCCTCATCACAAGATCTCCACCTTGCATCCCCAGCTTCCTCACGTCGTTCGACGAAGCATGTGACGGACGCCTCGACCGTCTTGCGACGGATCCGTCATCGTGACACCGAGCGTTTGACAGCGCGCTCTCTTGCTCAACGCTTCTCCTCCCTGTGGCCCGCCCCCTCTTGCACGACAGCTCTGCGAGCATTAGAATATTCGCGTATTCGAATACTGGGATACTGGAAAGGAGGGATGTCCATTGCACCTCGATGAATGCGAGCGCCGGCGCGAACTCTATCGCCTCCAGG
>CALIMB010000083.1 GCA_938028665.1 uncultured Thermomicrobium sp.
CACCAGGGCAGGTTCCCCACGTGTTACGCACCCGTCCGCCACGGTCGGCGCGCTCTCACGCGCTCCCGTCCGACTTGCATGCATTAGGCACGCCGCCAGCGTTCCCCCTGAGCCAGGATCAAACTCTCCACCATGAACTACGACTCACAATCCACCCGACTTCGACCCCTTCCAGGTCAAAGCCGAGCCGGTTCGTAGCCCTTGCACCTGTCGATGTCGGCCACTCCGACCACGAGGGCTCGGTGCACTCGACCACACTCCAATTGTCAAGGTGCTCGCGGAGTTTATCACTCCGCCAGACGCATCTCATACTATACCCATCACCGCTCTCTGTGTCAAGGGCCGCCAACTTTCCCTTTCCCCGCCTCCACCTTCACCTTTGCCACCACCTTACCCCAGATTCCGCCCTCAAAAAGCATCCCCAAAATCCCTTCTGATAACGTGGCGCACTCTCCAACGCCCAAACTGCCGTACCTTCATCCGCCACACCGCCAGTCCACTTTCATCCTCCAGCCTCTTCAGCCCTCATCGCCACCAAGCTCTACGGAGGCACTTTTTATTCCCCGTAAGGCACCTCACCCCTATTCCCCCGCTCTACAAGACAGCCATGACCCACCCGACTGTGTTACTCTGTTCGTTAAAACGGAAGGAGTGCACGCAGTGCCAGCGCCACTCATCGGTATTACTCCCGATATCACCACGGAGTCAGCTCACCACGGCCTCACTACTCGCCTGCTCTTGAACCTCGACTATGCCGAGGCCATCGCCCAGGCGGGCGGTATCCCGCTTGTTCTAGCACCAGTCCTGCCGCCCGCTCACTTCCTCGACAGTCTCGACGGTATCCTCCTCACCGGGGGCGGCGATATCGCGCCCCACCGCTATGGTGCTTCCGTCATTCACCCTGCAACGTACGGAATATCGGACCAGCGCGATGAATTTGAGATCGCGCTCGTCCGGGCCGCACTCGCCGCGGATATCCCGCTCCTCGCGATCTGTCGTGGTATGCAAATCCTCAATGTCGCTCTCGGTGGCACGCTTATCCAACACATTCCCGATGCGATCCGCGGGGCTCTCAATCACCGTCAGCAGGAACTCGGTATCCCCTCGGGAGAACCGTCACATCCTGTCATCATCCAACCTGACTCGCTTCTGGCTCGGACCGTTGGTACCACTCACCTCCTGGTCAACTCCTATCACCATCAGGCCGTCGCCGAGCTCGCTCCCCCTCTTCTCCCCACGGCAACTGCTCCCGACGGGGTAATTGAAGCAGCCGAAGTTCCACAAGCGACCTTCGTCCTTGCTGTCCAATGGCATCCGGAACGTCTCTACCAGCGGTATCCGGCTCATCAGGCGCTGTTCACCGCATTGGTCGACGCTGCACAGCGTCGCGTCGCTCTGCGCCCAGCAGTTGTCGAAAAGAAATAACACGGGGCAGGTATCACCACCTGCCCCGTTGGTTTCTCCTGGTAAAGGCCGTACTCAACTCAGTGCCGCAATGGATTCAACTGTCGCTTCTCCGCCGCCTCGCGTTCGGGTCTCTTCAAGACGCCGCCGAAACTCCTCCGGCAACGCCGCCTGCAGTACCTCATCGATCGTCTCGACCAGAATGAAGCGCATATTCTCGCGAAGCGTGGCAGGCAACTCGTCAAGGTCCATCTCATTGCGCTTGGGCAAAATGAACGTCTTCACACCAGCACGCTGTGCAGCCAAAGCCTTTTCCTTAATGCCACCCACCGGTAGCACCTGACCGCGCAAGGTGATCTCACCGGTCATCGCCACATCCTCCCGCACAGGGATACCAGTCAGGAGTGAGACCAGCGCGGTTACCAGTGTCACCCCAGCCGAGGGTCCGTCCTTCGGAATCGCTCCGGACGGAACGTGGATATGGATATCCGAGTCCTTCATGAAGTCCGGGTCGATTCCAAACTGCTCAGCACGTGACCGCACAATGCTCAACGCTGCCTGAGCCGACTCCCGCATGACTTCACCAAGCTGACCCGTGATGATCAGATTACCACGACCGACCATCCGTGTGGCTTCGATGAACATAATGTCACCACCGACTGGCGTGACACCGACACCGATCGCCACCCCCGGCTGGGAGGTACGCTCGGAGAGCTCCTCGTAATAGAACCGCCGCTTCCCCAGAAACTCATGCACCATGTCCACGGTGATCGTCCGCGCTACCTCTTGCCCCTCCGCGATGCGCGTCGCCAGCTTCCGTGCAACTGCTGCAACTTCTCGCTCGAGGTTCCGGACCCCGGCTTCCCGCGTGTAGTGCTGAATGATCTCCAAAATCGCTTCGTCCGTGAACTCGAATTCCTCCGGATTCAACGCGTGCCGGCGGAACTGCTTGGGAATGAGATACTGGCGAGCAATCTGCAGCTTCTCCTCGTCTGTGTACCCAGACAGGACCAGGATCTCCATTCGGTCGCGAAGTGCTGGCGGAATCGTATCCAGCACGTTCGCAGTTGCGATAAACATAACCTTTGACAAGTCGAAGGGTACGTCTAGGTAGTGATCGCGGAAGGTGCTGTTCTGCTCCGGGTCCAGTACCTCCAGCAGTGCAGACGCCGGATCACCGCGCCAGTCGATTCCTACTTTGTCGATCTCGTCCAGGACAAAAACCGGGTCATTCGTGCCGGCACGCCGGATAGCCTGGATGATTCGTCCAGGCATCGCACCGATGTAGGTGCGCCGGTGCCCACGAATCTCTGCTTCGTCTCGCACACCACCGAGCGACATCCGTGTAAAGGCTCGCCCAAGTGCCCGAGCGATTGATTGCGCAAGACTTGTCTTCCCAACGCCAGGAGGACCGACAAAGCAGAGGATCGGCTCACGACCAGGCTCGCTCTCCTCACCTCGTTCCTTACGCAGACGCCGCACCGCCAGGTATTCCAAAATCCGCTCCTTCACCTTCTCAAGATCGTAGTGATCCTCATCCAAGATCTGGCGCGCCCGCGCGATATCGATATCGCCTTCTGTGCTGCGATTCCACGGCAGCGAGACGAGCCAATCAAGGTACGTACGAATCACTCCGTACTCGGCCGATGCCGGCGGCAACTTGCTCATACGCTCCAGCTCACGAAGAGCCTCACGCCGCGCCTCCTCCGGCATCCCTGATTGCTCAATCTTAGCGCGGAACTCGTTGATTTCCGCCTCTTGCTCGCTCGTCTCGCCAAGCTCCCGCTGGATCGCCTTGAGCTGTTCACGCAGGTAAAACTCGCGCTGTGAGCGCGCAACCTCTTCCTGGACCTCGCTCTGAATCTTCTTGCCAAGCTCAAGGAGATCCAGCTCGCGGCTCATGAACGCATTTAGCCGCAGCAGCTTGTCGCGCACACTGTCCAGCTCAAGAAGCGCCTGACGCTCCTCTGGGTCCATACGTAGGTTGGACGCCAAAAGGTAGACCAGGTGCAGCGGATCGTCGATATTCAAAACTGCCGTGACCAGTTCCTCTGGCAAATTGGACACCAGTGACACCAGACGTTGGAAGAGCTCCAGCGCAGTCCGCGTCAGAGCCTTCACTTCGATCGTATCCTCGACAACCTCGGGAATCTCCTCAACAAGTGCCTTCAGATATGGTTCTTCGGTCACCCATTCCACAATGCGAACTCGGCGCAGGCCTTGCACCGCAAGGCGCACTGTGCCGTCAGGCACGCGCATCATCTGCTGGATGCTGCCAATTGTGCCTACCTGGTACACATCCTGCGGACCTGCACCTTCCTTCTTCGGATCCTTCTGCAGCACGAGAACGAGCAACCGATCCCCCGAGGCTACGTCATCGATGAGTCGCAGCGAACGCGGCTGCCCAGCTGCCAGCGGCACGAGAGTTGTCGGGAAAACGACAGTATTGCGCAGTGGCAGCACCGGCAAGAGCTGCAACTCACGCTTCTCGGGCCGCGCTTCCTCTTCCACCAGTTGCTCGGTCTCTCCCATCGACTTGCGCAGTTCGTCACTCATCGCATGCTCCTCAAGATTCAGAATCACGCTCCGTACGGAGCGGAACCGGATGCGAGACCCTCGCTCGCGGGAGGGTTACCTCCAGGAACCCACGCTCGTACATGGCCTCCACATGGTCCAGATCGACCGGAAAGGGCAAGAGCACCTCAGCTGCAAAAGGCCCATAGGCGATCCCCATCTCGTGATAGGTCCGCCTTTGCCCCTCCTCGCGTGGTCGTCGTACTCCGGAAATCTGCAGCACTGCATCGCTGACGACCACATTGATATCGTCCTCGCGGAGGCCAGCGAGCTCCGCCCGCACGACCAGACCCCGTTCGTCTTCATACACCTCGAGTGGTGGTCTCCAAGGCCGCGCCGCCATCCGTAGGAGCGGCGAAAAACCGATATACCAGGCTTGGAATGCTTCCACTACTTCCTGCTGGAGCCGGTTTGCTTCGCGACGTGTGCCTCGTCGCACGATCACCATGCTGCGATGCCTCCTCCGCCTCTCCGCGCCGCTCCTCACGTCGCGGCGCACGTCTTCTTCAGCCAGCTCCGCTCCGGAGTATACCACTCCCCCCTCTGCTTTGCAATGATCAACGCAATATCATTGCGCCAACTTGTAGCAAGTCTGTGCCGTACAGCAAGGCCATCATGAGCAGTCCCCATGCCATGATGACCGCGAGGAGTGCGCGGTCGTCCAAAAGGACCTGCTCTGGCATGCCACCAAGATCCCGGCGATAGACGAGGTACAAGTACCGGAAGATCCCGTACAACACAAATGGAATTGTCAGCATCATGCGATGTCCATCGGGAAGATTCGGTGCTGAGAAGGTATACAGCGAATAAGCCATGATCGTAGCGGTTGCTGTCACTTGGAGGAGCGCATCCAGTAAGGGAACAGGATAGTCACTCAGCGTGCGCCGGTGATTTGCTGCCAGGTCCTCCAGCAAAAGCACCTCGTGGCGTCGCTTGGCCACAGCAAGGAAGAGTGCAAGGAGCACCGTACACAGATAAAGCCAAGGAGAAAGCGGTACCTCCACTGCGGTAGCCCCACCCCACACCCGCAGGACGAAGCCACCCGCGATTGTGAAAACGTCCAGCAGTGCCACATGCTTTAAGCGCACGGTGTAAAACAGCATCAAACCACAATAGGCCAACACCACAAACAGCGTCTTGCCGCCAGCAAGCCAGGCAAACCATACTGCCACGCCCCCCAAAGCGACGATCGCCAGCCAGACATGCCGCGCCTGCAGGCGTCCCGCCGCAATCGGACGATGCCGCTTGAGAGGATGCTCCTGATCAGCCGCCGCATCGCACCAATCGTTAAAGAAATAAACTGCACTCCCCGCAGCACAAAAAGCGAACATCGCGAGTACCCCGTCGATAAGTGCACCCGCGTCAAGCAGCCGCCGTCCGAAGACCAGTGGCGCCAACACAACCGCATTCTTGATCCATTGACGCGGCCGTGCCGTCACCAAGAGATCACGCAGCAAGGCGATTGGGGCCGCGACAGTCAAGCTCAGACGCTTCTCTATCCCTCGACTCATCCACCAGCGGGCTCTAACGCCCCCTCCTGATACACACTATCGGCATTCCAGAGCATCCAAGAGTCGAGCCCAGCATCGTACACTGCTCGAATCTGCGCCCGGACCTCTTCCTGACCATATGGCTTCCCTGGCCCATAAGAAAAATCCTGAAGCCACGGCCGAAACTTTTGCTTCACCGCCGGAACCCGCTTCAGACCGTTCTCCAAGCTCCAGCGGATCACCTCATACGGATGGTCATTCGGCACGTCGAAACCAAGCGACCCAGCCCAGAAGTGCGAAGGATAGAGCATCGGGCACACATAATCGACGTGTTCCGCCACCACCTCAAGATTCTGCCCAATCCCGCTGTCTGCCAGTTCCCACATCGTCAAGCCAAAAATATCGGCGGCAAGGTAAGCCTGTGTTGGCAACAGCGCTTCATATGCAGTTTGAAGGAAATTCTTGATCGCAGTCGTACGATTTTCGGCAGTGTGGCTCACCCCATAGTCAGCTCTCGGTAAGGGTCCGTCAGTGGGAAAGCGAATGTAATCAAATTGGATCTCGTCAAAACCAAATTCTGCTGCTTCAACAGCCAGCGCAATGTTATACCGCCAAACCTCCTCACGATACGCATTGACCCATGCCACTCCGTTCCAGGTTCGCCAGGGCTGACCAGTAATCCGATCACGGATCGCCCACTCTGGGTGTGCTTCCGCCAGTATCGGATCCTCGAAAACCACGATCCGCGCTATCGTGTAAATGCCACGCGTCTTAAGCCGATTCACCAGCTCCCGCGGATCAAGGATCGGCCGAACCGCCCCAATCTCGTGTGCAAGCGCAACCCGCGTGTCGTAGTAGACATGGCCAGTGCTATCCTTGAGATCAATAACCACCGCGTTTAACTCGGTCCGATCCACCAGCTGCAACCGCTTTTCCAGTGCTTCCGGTTTTGATGCCACCAGCGCATTAATATAGATTCCCCGTACCACCAGCGGCTCGAGTATCACTTCGACTGCCAAGTTCTCCGGTACGCTGATCGATGTCGCACGGTATCCAGGGGCCTTCACGAACACCTGTTGGCCCGGAGCAACCCCCTTGAGTTGGAACGTGCCGTCCTCCGCAACCCGCGTCCAACCACCAGACATTGCAACAATTGCTGCCACCGGCTTCCCTTGTGGATCACGGACAACACCGCGTAGCACGTCCGGGCGCAGAGCTAGATCGACGACACTCTGCTCGGCTCCAAGCGTCATAGACGCTGACGCATACTCGGCATGCTCAACGACGATTTCTGCACCCTCAGGAACGCCCCGCAGGAGATAACGCCCTGCTTCGTCCGTAACAGCACTAGCAAGTGTCACGCCGTCACGGACAGCACGGACCGTTGCACCCGGAATGGGTTTTCCATCCCCATTCCGGACGATCGAGCCGTGCACCACATGAGAACGCAAGGAAACGCGGAGCCGACGGGTCTCGCGATTCACCTGTACAACAACCGCATCATGATCTGGTGCAACAATACGCAAAGATCCTTCAGGTAACCGTGGAACACGCACTCGTCCCCCTCGATCTGTCTGCAACACACCACGAGGTGTTTCCACAGTCGCACCGACAATCGGCTGCCCTGTCCCGCGGTCGACCACAATCAGCTCCAAATGATCGTCACGCAACCAAAGCTGGTAAATCACA
Organism: uncultured Thermomicrobium sp.; assembly: GCA_938028665.1. Classification (GTDB taxonomy): domain Bacteria; phylum Chloroflexota; class Chloroflexia; order Thermomicrobiales; family Thermomicrobiaceae; genus Thermomicrobium. Next base: position 7,158 of record CALIMB010000083.1, read on the forward strand.
GTCGCGAGAACCAGCAACAGTGGAAGAAGCACACTGGCTAAGCTGATCTTCCAAGATAATCTCTGTCGCTGACGGCGCTGATTCAGTCTACTCCTGGGGTACACGCAGATGACTCCGTTCGAGTTCCAATCCTCATTTTCCCCGTCACGCCGCAGTATGCCACAGTTTTCGGGTCCGTCTATTACAGAGAGTTCCGTTCTCGAGCGTTGCCATTCGCTTCCAAGTGACGAATCTCCAAAGCTCCCGCACCATATTTCACCTCTCGCGGTCGCAGAGCTATTCACTGGCGAAAGTACCGCTACCTCTTTTCGGACATGCTCTCTCTGAGACATACTTGCAGGAGCCGCGCAGGCGGCTTTGCTGGGATACAGAGCGCGACACGCGGGGGATTCTTGGACTTTAATACGGTTCTGCAGCAGATGCGCCCGGATCTTCAGCGGGTGGAGGATCGTCTCCTCGCGGAGACTGCACTCGAGTTCCCGCTGGTTGGCGATATTCTGCGGGCTCTCATTGTCTCGGGCGGCAAACGCCTACGTCCGCTGCTTCTCCTTCTTGCTGCCAAACCTTTCCGCTACGATCTGGAGCGACTCATCCCTGCAGCAGCCGGTATTGAGCTTCTGCACACCGCTTCGTTGATTCACGATGATTCGATCGACGGAGCATCGCGTCGGCGAGGACAACCGACACTCAACGCCCTCTTCGATCCTTCCATTGTCATCATGGTTGGTGACTACATGTTTGCACGATCAGCCATGCTCGCCGCCTCTACCATGAACCCGCGTGTGCTTGCTGTTTTCGCGCGCTGCCTCGGCAACATCTGCGATGGACAGCTTCGTGAACTGTTCGCGTCGCGGCGAACCGATCTCAGTCTTGACGATTACCAACGCCGGATCTATGGAAAGACCGCCTCACTTTTCGCCGGATCTGCAGAGATCGGCGCCATTCTCGCTGAGGCCCCCGAAGAACAGATTGAAGCGCTCCGCGAGTTCGGCAGCGCTATGGGAATGGCCTTTCAGATCGTTGACGATGTCTTGGACTTCCGCGGAAGTGAGGACGAACTCGGGAAACCACCTGGCCAGGATCTGCGTCAAGGAACCGTGACGCTCCCAACAATGCTCTTCCTCACTGACGGGAAAGCCACCCGTGAGGAACGAGAATTTGTCGAGGACGTGATCCGGCATGGTCCAGTAGACGACACAGCTCTAAGCACGGCCATTCAGCTCATCTGCAAGTCGGGGGTGCTTGAAGAAGCCCTGGCCGTAGCAAAAAGCTATGTTGAGGAGGCCAAGGGACTTTTAGCGGAGATCCCACCCACTGAGGGCCGTGCCATGCTGGCCGCCCTGGCCGATCATGCCCTCACTCGCCGGGTGTGACCTCAGAGCGCAATCAGACTCCGTTCATACATTCGCTCGAACAGCCGTTCCCAGAAGCGTTCACCTGGGGCGACACGTTCAATTTGCCAGGCTAACTCATGCGGTTGTGCCGGCGTAATCAGGATGGTTGATAACCGCTGTTGGTATCGGCGCTCCACCGCCTGATCAAGGAACACCAGTTCATGTCGATGACGCGGCTGCACTCCCGAGACGATCAGGAGATCAGAAACCATCATCCGCGCGAGGCTATCCCGCGACACACGTGTCGCGATATCGAACTCCTCCCGTGCTCGCCCCTGTAGGCTTTGCCGCTGCGCAGCCAGAGATTGCAACTCTACCTCGACCATGTACGCGTTCAAGGCGAAATCTCGCCAGGGCACAAAGTAAAACGTGTACAGCAGCTGATACTCAGCCAGACGCCCCAAGATGAACGCTGTGATGCGATTCCCGCGCTGGCCACGCGCGTTGAAGATAAACCAACCATGCCCGGCACGCACATGCTGCTCGAGCGTATCGAAAAACTGTGTCAACCGTCCTAACAGGTCGACATCCTGAAGTGACGGTTGCTTCTGAGGAACCGTTTCGCGGGACACCGCTCTTGCCTCCGACGTCCGGGGCTCACCCCGGGCTGCTTCCCGGTATGCCAATTATGGCGCATGGTCGTCCCACTGAGTCGGCTCCTCCTCGCCTCCTGGTAGTCCCAACCGCTCTTGTAGGAGCTTGTACACCGCCTGCGTGTGCAGTTCTTGCGCGACGAGAGCTGGTGCATGGGTCTGGGCACGCCATACCGTGCGGCCGCGAATCTCGTTGGGAGACGTTAAGACTTGCACCACGGCTCGCTCACCGGTGACAAGATCCGGCTGAGCAGCTACCGCAACTGCTACCGGATCATGCAGTGCGAACGAATCGATCCCGCGCTGGTCAAAGGCCCAACGGGACACTTCATAAGCGAGCCGAGCCCCTGGCAGGTTGGATCCCGCAAGACTTTCGCGCACGGCCCGGTAAAACCGTACAGCTGTTGTGACATCCAGGCCGACCCAGATCGTCCGAAACCCAGCCTCTGCAACGATATGGGCAGCCTCTGGATCACTCCAGACGTTGAACTCCGCAAAGGGCGTTACATTCCCTGGTACTGCAAAAGCGCCACCCATTACGATCAACCTCTCAATGAATTCCGGCAGACGCGGTTCCAGCCGCACTGCCATCGCCAGGTTTGTCAACGGCCCAAGACACACAAGACGTAGCGATCCAGCATACCGTCGCGCTGTCCGTACCATCACCTCCGGTGCAGCCGTATCGAGGATCGGTCCGGAACGTCGAGGTGTAAGCATCGCTCCACCAAGACCATCCGTTCCATGGAACTCCCGAGCATCCTGATGCGGACGGAGGAGCGGTTGGCTCGCACCGCGTGCGACCGGAATGGATACGGCTCCGAACCAATCAAGTACCCGCCGCGTGTTCTGTGTTGCCTGCTCCACGTCTACGTTGCCGGCCACCGTCGTCACCGCGACGACACGAAGTTCAGGCAGCGCAAGTGCAAGTCCAAGCGCGAGTGCGTCATCCACGCCCGTGTCAACGTCGAGGACCACTGGGATCATGCTTCTCCATCCATTCTGAGTCGCCCACGCCTTTCTGCAAGAGCAGGTATACTCGCCCGCGACCGTCGAGTGGAGGCCTTGGGTATGAGCAAAACACAACACCAGAACATGCTAGGTATCAAGCGGCCACTCCTCGTTCTCCTCTTACTTGGAATCTGGCTTTTGCCAGCTTCTCCGACTGCCGTTCGCGCACAATCCAGCGATTACCGACTCGAACCCGCCCTCACATCGTCGGTCGGCCTCCTCCTCCGCTCACTGCACGCTTCCGGATCACTGCTCGTCTGGGAAGATCGCCGGAATGGCGCCCCAGACGTTTACGCGTACGATCTCGACGATGCTCGAGAGTTCCGCCCCGACCGGAGCCCTGGGGTTCGGTCTCAACCCGCCGTTAGTGGGACACGGGTGATTTGGGTTAGTGGAGCTGATCCAACTCGCGCCACAATCGTTGGTATGGACATCGCCAGCGGTGCGACGTTCGTAGTCACCGAACAACCAGGGCAAGTAGAGCAGCCCGCGATTGACGGTACCCTCGTTGCGTGGCGCGAAGTTCAAGGCGGCCAAGGCATAATCCGGGCACGAGACGTGCAAACAGGGCAGCTGTACGAGCTCGGTCGAGGCGACGCCAACCAAGCGAATCCGAGTGTCAGCGGACAATTCGTGCTGTGGCAAGAGTTCCGGAACGGTAGCTGGGATCTGGTTCTTTGGGACAGCAAGAGTGGAACCATCACCCCCATCGTCACCTCTCCAGACGACGAGACCGACCCAGTGATCGCCGGTGACTGGATTGCTTTTCGTCGCCAAGCCCGCAGCGGAGGACCGCCATCACTCATCCTGCTGGATCGTCGAAGCGGGGCAGAGACAATCATCACCGAGGGGCACTTCATCGGGCGAATCGCGCTGAGTCAGCGCTTTGTTCTGTGGGAGGACTGGCGCTCGGGCCTACCCGAGCTCTACGCCTATGACTTGGCTCTTCGGACGGAATTCGCTTTAGCACGAGCCCAGCGTGTCGCCTGGCCAACGGTCTCTGATCGCGTCATCGGGTGGGTTACGGAGTTCCCAGGCAGTCGCGGCCGCGTGCAAGCGTTAGCGATCCGCTCACGTCTCCCCTCCGACCCACAAGAACCCCCTGCCGTTCCCTCGCCTGATCGTGTGTACTTTCCGCAGACCAAGCATTTTTTGAGCGGCGGATTCAAGCGATTCTGGCAGACGCACGGCGGTGAGCGCATCTTCGGGTACCCCCTGACCGAAGAGTTCTCTAGCACTGATCCCACAACTGGCGAACAGATCGTTGTTCAGTACTTCGAACGCGTTCGGCTCGAGTATCACCCCAACGCACCGGAAGATCAACGAATTACCATTGGCCGGCTTGGGGCTGAACTCACAGCTGACCGAGCGTTCGCCCCTATTGCACCCTTTCCTGATTCTCCGGAGCGCCGTTACTTTCCTGAAACGGGTCACTCACTGGCCTTTGGCTTCAAGCAGTTCTGGGAAAAACATGGCGGGGTGGGTATCTTCGGGTACCCAATCAGCGAGGAATTTACCGAAAACGGACGTACCGTCCAGTATTTTGAGCGTGCACGCTTCGAATACAATCCCAACGCCACCGACGAGGACACCCGGATTACTCTCGGACTTCTCGGCCGCGAAGCCCTTCAGCGGATGGGATGGCTCCCGCGTCCCCCGATCGACACGACCATGTTGACCCGCTGAGCCTCGCCTTCCTTAGTCGACGATCGCTACGTACAGGTCGTTGACATTGGTCCCTGTCAACCCAGTTACCACGAGCGATCCCACTGCCGCAAGCACTGTCGCGGAGTCGTTCCGCTGGAGTGCATCCCGAGCATCGAGGCCGAGGTCACGCAACGCATCAATCGTTGCTGTATCAACCACAGCGCCAGCAGCCCCACTTGTGCCGTCGTCCCCATCGGATGCTAGACTCGCAATCGTAATATCTCGCGCACCAGCCAGGGTCAGCGCGGCTGCTAGTGCCATTTCGGTGTTCCGCCCCCCACGTCCTCCACCCCGAACGGTCACCGTCAGTTCACCTGCTGCGACCAATGCGACCGGTGGTGCCCACGGAACTCGCTCTTCACGCACCGATCGGGCCAAGGTCGCCCAAAAGCGACCGAACTGGCTTGCCTCACCGGTATACCGCGTGCCACACACCACTGCCGGAAGTCCACGCACACGACAGGCTTCGATCGCCGCGTGCGCGAGGACTGCCGCATCAGCCAGCACAACTGATTGCAGAACGTTCCCCAAGCGAAGCGTCGATCGCTCCGGTGTCTCTAGGGTGGTGCGTACGACCTCTGGGAGGTCGAACCACACACCAAGTTGTTTCACTGTTCTTGCTATGTCTTCACTTGTCGGCTCCGGCTCAACTGTTGGCCCGCTTGCAATGACTGAAAGCGGACTTCCTAACACATCAGACACAATGAGGTTGATTATGCGTGCCGGTGCCGCTGCCCGTGCCAGCCCGCCTCCCTTGAGTTCGCTCAAACGACGCCGCACTCCGTTCAGCAGCCAGATATCTGCTCCGGCCTTGAGCAAGCATTCTGTTGTCCGCACAACATCGTTCAAGTCCAGGGGAGTACGCGGTACTTCCGCTAGTGCAGATCCCCCGCCGGAGAGAAGAACAAGTACGAGATCGTCCCGACTCAGCCCCTGTACTGCTTCCAAGAGTGCCTGCCCCGCGTGGAGACTCCGTGCGTCCGGGAGGGGATGACTGCCCGGGACAACATGGCACAGTCCCAGCTCGGCATCATCCGCGCCATCGCTCTTCGGCACCACAACACAGCGATGAACCCGATCGCCGAGCACGCTGAGTGCCCCCCGCGCCATCGGCACTGCCGCTTTGCCAAGCGCCAAGACCACGAGGCGACCGTGACGTTCCAGGCGATGCGGGATACCGCGAACCAAAACTGCATTGTGATGCAAGTCGATTGCCTCCCGCACGAGGCGTTCCGGATCTACAGCGCTGAGCGCTTCACGGAAGAGTTCTTCAATGAAAGGTTTCAGGCGCGGTTGGGACACGGGAGCCCCTCTCGCTCGCACTGGCGGATCGCCTCCAAAACGCGACGGAGATCGTGGGGTAGCGGGGTTTCGAGCTCAATCGTTTGACCTGTACTCGGAAGCGTGAAGCGCAAGTAGCGGGCATGTAAGAACTGCCGGGGGACCGCGACGCAGAAGGGAAGGTCTCCTCCGTACTGTTGGTCTCCAACGACCGGATGACCAACGAACGCACAGTGAACTCGAATCTGGTGAGTTCGGCCCGTCTCGATGGAAACGTCCAGGAGCGTCGCACAGCGGAAGCGCTCCAACACACGGAAATGCGTGATGGCCGGTCGCCCCCACGGAACAACCGCCATCTTGGTCCGTTCTCCTGGATCCCGGCTGATTGGAGCATTGATGGTTCCTGAATCCGGTTCGACAACACCGTGGACCAGCGCGGTGTATTTTTTTACGACACTTCGACTCTGCCACTGTTCCAGTAAGGCGAGACGCGCTGGCTCGGTCTTGGCCACAACGAGCAGCCCCGACGTGTCTTTATCCAATCGATGTACGATGCCCGGTCGATGACTTGGTTGAACTTGAAGATCAGGGCGAATCGCCTTTAGTGCATTGACGAGCGTTCCGTGTTCGTGCCCTGGTGCCGGGTGCGTCACAATACCAGGCGGCTTATCGAACACGATGATATCGTCATCCTCGTAGATGACCGGGATCGGGAGATACTCTGGCTCGAGATCACTCGGTGGTTCGACTGGTGGGAGATAGACCTCAAGCCGATCACCATAACGCACTCGCTGAGCCGGTTTACATGGCTCACCGTTGACGAGGATCTCCCCTCGCTTCATCAGTTGTTGCACAAAGCTACGACTCATTCCCGTCACCCGGCTCGCGATAAGCTTGTCGAGCCGCTCTCCATGCTCCCGTTCGGAAATCTGTAGTACTAGCCGTATTGCTTCTCGTGCTCGAAGAGTCATCGCGTGTGCTGCTCCGCATCAATTCGTTCTGGTCTGCTCCCCTCCACTGGCACGCGCGTCTTTTCGGGCCACACAAGCAAACCGATCAGCAGGAGTACTCCGACAGTGATCGCGCTATCTGCAATGTTGAACGTTGGCCAAAACGAGAAATCAATGAAGTCCACCACGAATCCGTGACGGAAGCGATCAATGAGATTTCCCAGTGCACCACCGAGCTGCAGCCCCAACGCTACGGCTCCTAACCAGGATGCAACAAGTGCACGGAACCACACGGCGAGAATCACCACAACGACGAGTGCCAAGACCGCCAACAGTGGATTCTTCCCCTGGAAGAGCCCAAAGGCAGCCCCGGTATTCTCAACGTAAAAGAGACGGAGGACACCGGGAATGAGCACGATCTCGCGTACTGGGTCGCCTGGCCCTAGATGCGCGAGGACCAATGCCTTACTGATCTGATCGATGAGTAGCACGAGGGCCGCGACACTTGCGACAATCTCCCACCCTCGGATTCCCACTACGTGTCTCCCATGCTGACCAAAATTGACCACCAGCGTTGCGACGAGGGCGCGGCGTCACCGCTCAATTTTACCCCCACTGTGACCGCCGCTCCCCGTGGTCGTCCTGCAGTACTATCTCGAAGTGAAGAGAATGGAGGAAGGATGACACGGCCATTGCGTCTCGTGATCGGCGGCGGTGGAACCGGTGGCCACACGGTACCCGCCGTCGCAGTATTACGCGCCCTGCGCGCTCGTATCGACGTGGAGGCACTCTGGATCGGATCACGTCGCGGCGTCGAACGCCGCTTTGCTGAGCAAAGTAACGTTCCCTTCCGCTGGATTCCCACCGGAAAACTTCGCCGAGAGCCAACTCCGCGGACGCTCCTTGATCTCACCGCTGTCCCTCTCGGCATTCTCGCTGCAGCCGTACTCATCCGCACCTTCCGTCCGGATGTCGTCTTCGGAACGGGTGGGTATGTCAGCGTGCCTGTTGTCATCGCTGGTTGGCTCAATCGGGTTCCGATCGTCATTCACGAACAGACAGCCATTGCGGGTCTTGCAACTCGGATCGCGGCTCGGTTCGCTGACGCAGTCGCCATTTCGTTCGAAGCCACGCGCTCACAGTTCAGGAATAACACTATTCCCCTCATCCACACCGGTCTTCCTGTTCGCTGTGAACTCTTGCGGGGCGACGCCCAACGTGCTCTGCAGCACTTCGGTTTTACCAAGGAACTCCCGCTCATCTACGTGACAGGCGGCGTTCTCGGCGCACATGCCCTCAACGAGACGATCGCTGCCGCCTTACCTGACCTTTTGCAAATCACGCAAGTCCTGCATCAGTGCGGACCAGCGCAGCTCAATGGCGACTTTCCTCGCCTGCTCGCACAGCGCAGTAAGCTGCCGTACTCCTTGCAAACACGATACGTTGTTGTCGAGTTTCTCACTACGGAGCTGCCCGACGTCTACGCTGCCGCCGATCTCGTCATCGGCCGAGCGGGTGCCAGTACGGTCGCTGAGCTTGCCGCTCTTGGCAAACCCGCTATCCTCGTCCCTCTACCTGGGGCACGCGGCGATGAGCAGACGGCCAACGCACGCCTTCTCAGTGACGCGGGAAGCGCAATCCTCGTGCCACAACACGAATTGACACCCCAACGAATCGTTGCGCTGGTCGAGCAACTCGTTGCTGACCGGGAAGCGCTTGCAACAATGGGACAGCGGGGGAAAGTCCTAGCCGTTCCTGACGCTGCTGAGCGTTTGGCTGACCTTATCCAGGCAACAGCTCGCTCCCGTTCTGCCGCAAACGCACCCCCTGTGCCGCGAGCACGCTGACCGCCTCAGCTAACGAACCAATGGGTATGAGTCCGAGCTCGGAAGGCAAGGTTGCCACTCGGCCTGATGCTGGGACGTAGGCACGCTCAAAACCCAGCCTGGCGGCTTCCTGCAGCCGCCGTTCCAAGGCCTGGACACCACGAACCTCTCCTACCAGCCCCAGTTCGCCGATGTAGACGGCAGCAGGATCGAGCGGGATCCCAGTTGCTGAGGAGGCGATCGCAAGTGCGACTCCGAGGTCCGCCGCTGGCTCGACGAGACGAATACCACCGGTCACATTCACGAATACGTCCTGATCCGCAAGACGAAGACCTGCATGCTTTGTCAGCACAGCGACAAGGAGTTGCAAACGCGTGGCGTCGAATCCGGTTGCGACACGACGAGGTGCTCCGTAGCTCGCTGGACTTGTCAGTGCCTGCACCTCGATCAGGATCGGACGCGTACCTTCAAGAGTAACCACGACTGCACTTCCCGGTGCATCACGCACTCGCTCTGCGAGGAACAACTCCGAGGGATTCCCAATATCGCGCAATCCTGAATCGGTCATTTCAAAGACGCCGATTTCGTTCGTCGACCCGAACCGGTTCTTTACGGCGCGCAGGATACGATGCTGGTAAAAACGTTCCCCCTCAAGGTAGAGCACGACATCGACCATATGCTCAACCACCCGGGGGCCAGCAATCAATCCTTCCTTCGTGACGTGACCTACCAAGAAAATAGGTGTCGCCGTCTCTTTTGCCAATCGGAGGAGCTGCGCTGTACAGTCGCGCAGCTGCGAGACGCTACCAGGCGATGAGTCGAGCGCAGCCAGATAAACAGTCTGAATGGAATCCACGACGATCATCGTGGGCCGAAGTTCCGCGGCAGTCTCAAGTACACGATCCAGCACCGTCTCCGCTAACACCACGACGCTATCACTGACGAAGCCAAGTCGGTCAGCGCGGAGCTTAATCTGCTCCGGTGATTCCTCTGCCGCAACGTACAGAACCTCGTGACCGCTTTCCCCTAGTCGAAGAGCAACTTGCAAAAGGAGCGTCGACTTTCCAATACCAGGATCACCTCCGAGCAGAACGAGTGATCCCGGGACAAGACCTCCACCAAGTACCCGGTCGAACTCTGGTAGCCCAAGCGTGAGACGTCGCCCCTCAGCACTCTTCACGTGAGAAAGCCGCTGTGGCCGGGTTCCACGGTGTGTCTCAGCAGCCGTCCCGGCGGTTGACTCGACCGTCTTCTCGACCATCGAGCCCCATGTACCACACGATGGGCATCGTCCAAAGTACCCGGGGCTTTCTACGCCACAGGCCTGACACACCCAGACTGTCCTCCGCCGCTGACGCGCTCGCGACACGCCGCCCCCGATCAATTAACGCGAACACTCGTTCGCCAAGAAGGATAACGAAGGCGGCATCGGATTCCTCCGGTGCCGCGTTCCTACGAGGAGGATTCACAGTTAGGAAACGATGCTTAGAACCTCTGCTGGCTCGATCGTGAGTAGATCGTCCCGAACATCAATACGAACGGTAGAACCTGGCTTGAAGCGCCCTGCGAGAATCGCCTCTGCCAGCGGATCTTCAATGAGGTTCTGAATGATCCGCCGTAGTGGACGTGCACCAAACTGCCGGTCATAACCGCGCTTCGCCAGGAGATCCTTGGCATTGTCGGCCACGTCCAGGCGAATCTGCTGCTCAGCTAGTTGCTTCCGAATTCGCTTCAACTCTAAGTCGACAATCTGGCGCACATGCTCCGGCGTCAAAGGATGGAAGACAATCACCGCATCGATCCGGTTGAGAAACTCCGGCCGGAAGGTCTGCTTCAACTGCGAGAGCACCTTATCCTTCATCGCCTGGTAGTCGATCTGCGCCTTCTTCGTCGCATCCTCCGTGACGGCGAACCCCAGCGTCCCCTCGCGCTGGATTAACTCCGCGCCAATGTTCGAGGTCATAATCAAAATCGTGTTCCGGAAATCGACGCGCCGTCCCTTGGCATCTGTGAGATTGCCATCCTCCATAATCTGGAGGAGGATATTGAACGCCTCCGGATGCGCCTTCTCAATTTCGTCGAGCAGAATGACCGAGTACGGCTTGCGTCGCACTGCCTCCGTCAGCTGGCCACCTTCCTCGTAGCCAATATACCCCGGAGGTGCTCCGACCAAGCGCGACACGGTATGACGCTCCATAAACTCGCTCATATCAATCTTGATGAGTGCATCCTCACTCCCAAACATGAATTCGGCGAGGGCACGTGCCAACAGTGTCTTCCCCACCCCGGTTGGCCCAAGGAAGATAAAGGTCCCAATCGGCCGCCGTGGATCTTTCAGGCCGGCCCGTGCACGCCGGACAGCGCGCGCGAGCGTCGAAATCGCCTCGTCCTGCCCGATCACCCGCTCGTGAAGCGCCTCCTCCATGTGCAGCAGTCGCTCACTCTCCTCGGTATGCAAGCGGGTGAGCGGGATACCAGTCCACATGGAGACAACCTGGGCGATATCCTCCTCGGTCACGACCGGCTCTTCCTGTCCCTGCTCCTCCCGCCAGTGCTGCTCAAGCTCCTGGATGCGCTGCACCAGCTGCCGCTCACGCTCGCGGAGCTCCGCGGCGAGCTCAAACTCCTGGCTCGCCACCGCCGCATCGAGCTCACGGCGCAGGGACTCCAGACCGCGCCGCGCCTCCTTGAGCGACGGCGGCGAAGCCGAGCGGTACATGCGCACGCGCGAAGCGGCCTCGTCCACGAGATCGATCGCCTTATCCGGGAGGAACCGATCGGTGACGTAGCGAGCAGCAAGCACTGCTGCCGCATGGAGCGCGCTGTCCGCGATCTTTAGCTTGTGGTGCTCCTCGTACCGCTCGCGGATCCCCTTGAGGATCTCGATCGTCTCCTCTACGGTCGGCTCATTGACGATGACCGGCTGGAAGCGCCGCTCCAGCGCAGCATCTCGCTCGATGTACTTCCGGTACTCGTCGAGTGTCGTCGCGCCGATCGTCTGCACCTCGCCGCGCGAAAGCGCCGGCTTCAGAATGTTTGCTGCATCAACAGCACCCTCGGCCGCACCCGCACCCACCAAGGTGTGAAGCTCGTCGATGAAGAGAATCGTGCCAGATTCCTTCACTTCGGCGACGATCTTCTTCAGCCGCTCCTCAAACTCCCCACGGTACTTCGTTCCTGCCACCAGCGCTCCAATATCGAGCGCAACAAGACGCTTCCCCTGCAACGGCTCCGGTACATCGCCAGCGACAATTCGCTGCGCCAGCCCCTCCACGATTGCCGTCTTCCCGACACCCGGTTCGCCGATCAGCGCAGGATTATTCTTGGTGCGCCGTGACAGAATCTGCATGACACGCTCGATCTCAGTCTGCCGCCCGATCACTGGGTCAAGCTTGCCCAGCCGAGCGGCTTCGGTCAGGTCGAATCCCAGCGCATCGAGATACGGCGTCTTCGTCTGTTGGGCACGCTGCTGATAAGCCGTGCCTTGAGCCAGGACCTGCAGCACCTGCTGGCGCACTTTCTCCAGGTTCACCCCAAGGCTCTCCAGTACTCCTGCAGCGATCCCCTCGCCCTCACGAACGAGGCCCAGCAGGAGGTGCTCCGTGCCGATGTAGTGGTGTCCAAGACGACGCGCCTCGTCGACCGCATACTCGATGACCTTGCGTGCCCGAGGAGTAAGCCCGATCTCGCCAACGACTGTGCTCTCACCGCGTCCGATGATGAACTCGACGGCACTCCGCACCTTGGGCAACTGCACACCCATGCTCTGCAGTACGCGCGCAGCAACCCCTTCCCCCTCACGGACAAGGCCGAGGAGCAGGTGCTCCGTCCCAATGTAGTTGTGATTGAACCGTCGCGCCTCTTCCTGCGCGAGGGCAAGCACCTTACGGGCTCGCTCAGTGAACTTTTCGAACTTATCTGCCATAGCACACTCTCCCGGGCGAACGCCCGATTCCCTTCTCGCAAGAGATGTCGGTAAAGGCGCTGTGGCGAGTGACCCCGCACGCCTTCGGCTACTGCGTCTCACCTCCTGCACTGATGAAGTGTACTCCCCTTGGGCATGATCTCCAAATCCCCAAGGCTATCGTTCAGGAAACCGGAGCCCCCAGGTTCGAGGCTGGGGGCTCCGCTCCGGACGCAATTCACCAGAAGGTTTGAGTCTCGCCACCATGTTGTGTGATGTGCTGTGCTGGTGAGACTTACGCGTCTCCACCATGTTCGGCCGGTGGTTCTTCACCCTCCGGCTCGATCTCATCCTCTGCTTCGACAGGTTCCTCCCCCTCAGGGGCGTACGGAGTGATACCACGTGCCAGAAGCTGGTGCTTGATCGCTACGGCCTCAGGCCCTAAAGATGCCTCGAGCTCCTCATCAGCAACCTCGAGTGCACGCCTGAGACTGAGCCCGATGCGCCTCCTGACCGGGTCGATACGAATGACTTTGACAATAACCTCGTCACCCTCTTGCAGAACCTCGGTCGGATGCTCCACTCGCCAGCCAGCCAGTTCCGAGACATGAATAAGCCCCTCCACTCCCTCCTCGAGGCGTGCGAAGGCCCCAAAACTCGCCAACTGAGTAATTGCCCCACGCACCAGCTGCCCAACTTGGAACTGGCTCGCGACCTGCACCCACGGCTCAGGCTGCGTGCGACGAATAGAAAGTGCAATTTTCCGCTGCTCCGGATTGACCGAGAGCACCATCACATCAACTTCATCACCAACACGCAAGACCTCACTGGGATGCTTCACACGCGTCCATGAAATCTCTGACAGGTGAACAAGCCCGTCCGCACCACCAATGTCCACAAACACACCGAAATCGGCGATACTTGTAACCCGACCTCGTCGAGTCTCCCCCTCGCGCAGCGTTTCGATCAGCTGCGCTTTCATCGCATCACGCTGCTCCTGAACGGCTTGCCGCTCCGAGAGAATCAGCCGATTCCGATGACGATTAATCTCGATGATTTTCAACTTGAGGCGCTGCCCCACCATCCGCGCCATATCAGCTTGCTTACTGACCTCGTCCCCGCCACGGATGGCTGCCACTTGCGATGCTGGCACAAAGCCACGAATGCCATCCAGGTTCACAAGAAGGCCACCCTTGTTATAGTTCACTACCTCGGCCTCGATGACCCCTCCAGCTTCGAAGATCTCCTGGAGGCGCCGCCACGTGTTCTCCTGGCGTGCCCGATCGATCGAGAGCACTGCTTGGCCGGCCTGATCTTCCGGCTGCAGAACAAACACCAAAATCCGATCGCCCGGCCGCAGACGCCCTAACTCCTCAGGCGTCAGCGTTTGAAACTCTCGACTCGGAACAACCCCTTCGCATTTCCCACCAATATCGACCAAGATCTCATCCCGGCCGATATACATGACCTCGCCTTCGACCACGTCACCGTACCGAAACAGTCGGTAATCGTGGCTCGGGTCATCCAACAGCCTCCGGAACAACTCGGCATCATCCATGACCGGGACGCTCCCGAGACCCTGCCGACCGAAATGTGCCTCGTCGATCTGCTGCCCCACCATGAACCTTCCTCAAGTGTCGTAGTTTGGCCAACCCTCCGGTCTCATTCGAGCCGTCGGTTAGCAAGACACCGCCGTTAGTATAGCCAGTCCTTTCTTTCCCGACAAGCACCCACGACAGCGACTGCCGCTCTATCTCTCGAAAGCTCTATGAGCAACAACTGACACCCCCATCTGTAAGCGAGCAAGTCCCGTCCAGAATGGCGACCTCAAGCACTCTTCGATGAAAAACTTGCTTCAAGTTCGAGGGCGAGTGCCTGTATCACATCTTCGAGATCACTGCGACGCACCCACCCCACATGGCCCACGCGGATGATCTTCCCTTTCAGACCCCCCTGTCCCCCATTCACGGCGATTCCGTGTCGCTCCTCGAGGCGAGTCACCAGCTCATCAGCAGGAATTCCCGGTGGGGGCTCGAGCGCGGTAACGGTCGCACTCTCATAACCTGGTTCAGCAAAGCACCGGAAGCCAAGCTCTGTCGCCGCGGTGCGGAACCACGCCGCAAGTTCCTGGTGCCGTCTCCACACGTTCTCGAGCCCTTCTCCCTCTATTAAATCGACGGCCGCCTCAAGTGCGTAAAGGTGCGTGATCGGTGCCGTTGAAGGAAGATCGCCACTGCGTGCCGCTGCCCGGTACTCGCGGAGGTCCCAAAATGCCCGCGGGTAACTCGCCCGTTCGATCACCTCCCAGGTCCGAGGTCCGACACCCACGATCACCAGCCCTGGTGGGCACATCCACGCCTTCTGTGACCCACTGAAGATGAGATCGACCCCCCAGGCATCCATCTCCAGCGGTAGCCCGCCGACCGCACTCACACCGTCAACCGCCAGCACTGCACCTGCAGCACGCACCACAGCTGCAATTTCCGGCAGAGGATTTGTGACCCCAGTCGACGTCTCATTGTAAACGACAAATACCGCTCGTACTTTCGGCAACTCCTCTAACCAGTGCGCCACCTGCTCCGCTTTGAACGCCTGCCCATACGGGATCGTGCGAACAATCAGCTCCACCCCGAACCGTTCGGCGACCCGCCGCCAACGCTCGCCAAAATCGCCGTTGACCAAGAGGAGCACGCGATCTCCCGGCACTAGAAGGTTGACGATCGCAATTTCCCAACCTGCTGATCCCGTGCCAGGTAGAACAAAGACTTCTCCATCTGTCCGGTGCAAGACACGGAGCCGACCGAGGAGTTGCTTCACGAATCGCCGGAACCATGCGCCACGATGCGGAACCATCGGTCGCTGCATCGCGGCGATCACCTCCGGAGGCAGTGGGGTCGGTCCTGCAATCCGCAAATTCCGTATCGACAGCTCACCTTCAGCTCTCTCCCGGAACACTTGTACCCTCCCGAACGCGTCCCAAAACTCGCACTGCTAGCCCTAAAACCATCACGTGTGTGAGCCAGAACAGCGCAACCATATGAGGAAAGCTGATGTTCACGTAATAGTGGTCGAAGAGCCCAATCAGCAACGCCGCAGCCTGCGCGCTGAACCACGACAGGAGCAGATCGCTCCGCTCGTCCCATACCGCTTGCCGCAACGCTCGCCAGCCAATTCCGAGTATTCCAATGACGACCAGTAGAAAAGTAACGAGACCGAGTAATCCCATCTGCTCAGCCACTAAGAGGTAGATGCTCGAAACGCCTGTCCAAAGTTCTACCGTCGGCGCCTGCCCAAATCCAACACCAAACGCTGGGTACTCGCGCAGGATCGCCAGCGCAGTCCGGTACTCCTCTAAACGCATCTGTGTCGCCCGATCCTGCAATGTCAAGCCTTGCCACAGTCTCTGAAAGAAACCCTCCCCAACCCCAAAAAGGATCGCCCCCACCAAGCCTAACCCTCCGGGGAGAAGCAACCACCGATAACGGATCAGCGCGACGACTCCTAGTCCAAATGCCGCACCCAACCACCCCGCTCGGGAATAGGTCAGGAGCAAGGCGAACCCAGACACGACACTCGCCCCGGCCGCCAACCAACGCGGCACCACTGGTCGACGTGCGACGAATTGCGCAACGCCGACGACAAATGCGAGGGCAAGCAGTCCAGCAAATGAGTTCGGATCAACACTTGTGCTGGTCAGTCGCATCGGTTTCGCCGGGTCATCCTCAATGAAGCGAACTATGCGCGAGGTCGGATAGCCGTAGGGCACAAGTCGCGCCAGTACGGCCAGCGTGAAGTCTGGTCCGCCGGCATAGAGCACAAGCCCGAGGAGTGCGGCAGCGCTCGTCACAACAAGGAAGACGACCGTCATCCAACGAAAATCGTGAAGAATCCGCAACGACGACCAAGCTACGAAGAAAAGACTTGAGCTGACAAGGAACTTGGTGTAGTCGTGATATGTTTGGGTCGTGTAACCACGTCCGATACCAAGCACGAATGCGAATAGCGCCACCGCGAGGAAGACAATAAAACCAAGCAAAACAGGGTGTGACGGGATCACAACGTCTCGGCGCAAGAACAGCTGGAGCAACCAAACCGCAAGCACGCTCAGCCCGACGAGTTCCAAGAGCGGAGGAGTAATGACAACTTTCACGGGAATAACGGCATACGGAAGCAACACAGCGATTGCCAGCACCACCCAGAGCCCTGCCCGGACATCCACAGCTATCATTACCGCGACCACCAAGGCACCTAAAACTGCCGTTGCTGGAATTGGGCCAAACCGTACGGTGATCGAGGCCAGAGCGACCGAGCCAAGAAATGCAAGGACCACGCCGACTATGTTGGCAAGCCCTGGTGGCAGGCCGTATGCGGTTGCCTGTGGCCAAACCGGTAACTGGTGCTCACCAGCCGAGTTCCTCATTAGCCTCTACCCCACTACCATAAGAGCACAGCTCGTATCTCGGGATGATCCTCGCCTGACGCCATACCGCCAGTCCTGCCACAGGCGCTCTCTGTTCAGGTACCGCAGTGGTTGCACTTGTTCCACCGATCTTCCGATGCTACCCTCGCAGACGCAGGCTGAGGACGTATAGCCGCCAAGCCCAGTCCAGCATACCGCGTGGCAGGATGGAGGTGAGTTCCCGATGCAGCTGGTTCCGCTCCCACCCGAGCAGTGCCCCTTGGCACAGACGGCAGCGATCCTCTGCGACCGCTGGACGCCGTTGATTGTTCGTGATCTCGCTCGCGGCCTCTCGCGGTTCAGCGAGCTGGAACGCTCGGTGCAAGGGATCAGCCCAAAGACGCTTTCAACCCGCCTCAAGCAGCTGGAGGCAGCTGGACTCGTCCAACGACGTGAAGATCATGGTGCTCGGACACGCTATGTGCTCACACCACGCGGTCGTGCACTCTTGCCGCTTATTCGCGCGATGCGCGACTACGGTCGAACTTGGCTCAGTCAGCGCTGAGTATTGCGGACGGTTTTTCTGTCTTCCCTCCTTGGCAAGGCATCGCTTCTGCACAGGATCACGCAGCGCTTCTCTGCGTTCTTCCTTCCCTTGTTTGCCAGCGACGCCAAAACGAGAGTGCGTCCCATCTCCCTGAGCTTCAGGATTGCACTGATCCTGCCGATATCTCACCACAGGGAGATTTTGGAACCATGGTGATAGGGGGGATCAGGTGAGCAGCGCCACCACACAATTGCAGACCACGGATCGGTCGCGTGATCGGATTAGTCTCTGGGTACTGTGGGGTCACGCTGTTGCTGCTCTCGTAGTCACCTTGCTCTTCGCCAAACATCCGTTCTGGCAAGCTTTGGCAGGAACAACAATCCTGACTGCGATTGCCACCGGGGCTTATCCGCTACTCGCTGGCACTCGATATTACCGTCTCCTCGTTGCAGTACTCCTCATGGCCTACGCCGTGCTCTTGATCCACCTCTCTGGAGGCTTGATCGAAATGCACTTTCAGATCTTCGTTGCCTTAGCCTTCTTAATCATCTACTATGACTGGATACCTATTGTAATAGCAGCAAGTTTTATTGCAGCACATCATGTACTCTTTAATATATTTTTGCCTTACAGTGTCTACAAAGATGGACCATCTTGGACGATCACCTTCATCCATGCATTCTTCGTTGTACTGCAAACGGCCGTCGGTATCCTCATCGCGCAGCGGATCCGCTCGAGCGCCCTGGCGGTGGCGCACGCAGCACGCCGTTTGGCAGCTCAGCAGGTTCCCGCCTTCGCCAGCACCCTACAGCGCATCGCTGCTGGCGATCTGACGCATTCGGTGCAG
>CALIMB010000084.1 GCA_938028665.1 uncultured Thermomicrobium sp.
ATGGTCAGTGTGTGGCTCCCGATGCTGAGTCGGGGTGCGATTCATTACACCTGTCGGCGGGAGAGCCAGCACCTGCGCGCCGGCAAAGGACAGTGGCCGATGAACAGGTCTGCTGGCAGATACTCCACCCCAATCCATCCACGATCCTCACCCTCACATGTGACCGCTCTGTTGCCGTCGTGCACGCTCACCGCATCCTACCGAATGCGCAGGTACCATTCCTGGCACCCTACAGATCATTGGTGGGAACTCTGCTCTCAGGCTGGAATCAATAGTCCTCCAGTCCGCCGGCCATGATGTCTGGAGGTAAGAGCCGTTGCGCCCTCTAGCCAGTCAGGTAGCGTCCTGAGGACCGAACCCGGGACGAGGCCAAAACTCTATCCAGGAGGCTCCAGGTCATGTTCAAGCGACCCACTCCTCCCCTGGTGTTTCCTACTGCTGACCTGGATGGGCGTGATAGACCGCATCCCACAAGGCATCCAGGCGCCATGAACTGCTCCCCGGCAGTCCATGCCCAGCGCCCCTGATCCCGAGTCGAAGGCATCATTCGTCAGGCAATGCAGCTGGCCACAAAGACAAGACATGGTCGTGTCGTAGAGCCATACCGCCGCAGAAGCACCCGGAAAGCCAAAAACATTACACTTGCACTATGCATGGACGGGTGCGGGAACCGGGAGGAGCAACAGATGCCAGCACGCAGCAAGACATTTCAGCGCGCCCTGGAGGCAGCGCTCGACAATCACGCCCAACGCCAAGCGCTCGAGCGCACACTCACCCGCTATCGGCAGCGTCGCGCTGAGGCCTTCACCGATGTCGACTTCACTGCCCTGCGTGCCGACCTGCGTCGCCGTAAGGAAGCCGCACTGGCTCGCCTTCCCGAACTCGTCGAGCAGTTTCAGCGCGAGGCTGAGAAGGTGGGAGCTACGGTCTTTTTCGCCCGTACCGCCGAGGATGCCCGTCGCTATGTCGCTGCGCTGGCGACACGCGTAGGTGCGCGCCTGGTCGTCAAGTCCAAGTCGATGGCCACTGAGGAGATTCAGCTCAATGAGGTGCTTGAGCACGCTGGCGCGCGAGTGGTCGAGACCGATCTTGGGGAGTGGATCGTCCAACTCGCTGGTGAGCGCCCCTCACACCTCATCGGCCCGGCCATCCACAAATCACGCGAGCAGATCGCTGAGCTCTTCTCGCAGGTCTTAGGGCGCCCCATCCCGCCTGACCCACCACAGCTGGTGCAAGTTGCCCGCGAGGAACTCCGTCGCGCATTCATCGAGGCCGACATCGGGATCACTGGTGCCAATGCGGCAATCGCTGAGACAGGCACCCTGGTCATTGTGACCAATGAAGGGAATGCTGAGCTCGTTGCCACACTCCCGCCGATCCATATCGCTATTGTTGGCGTTGACAAGATTGTTCCGACGCTTGACGACGTACCACCGCTCCTTCGAGTTCTGCCCCGCGCCGGTGCTGCGCAGAAGCTGACCGTCCGCGTGCTTTTTGTCACCGGCCCAACCCGTACTGCCGATATCGAGATTCAGCTGGTCCGTGGTGCCCACGGCCCCCGCGAGCTGCATATTGTCTTACTCGATAATGGGCGATTAGCTGCACGGGAAGACCCTGAGCTCAATGAAGCCCTCCTCTGCATCCGCTGTGGAGCTTGCTCCAACGTCTGCCCACCCTATCAGGTCGTTAGCGGGCATCTCTTCGGGTACATCTACACTGGACCAATTGGTCTCCCCCTCACCGCCATTCACCACGGGCTCCAAGCCGTAGCCGACCCACAGAGCCTTTGTGTCTCGTGCAACGCCTGCGAGACAGTCTGTCCGGTGGCCATTCCTATCCCACGGTTGATTCTTGACGTCCGGGCCCGGGTGGCTGAACAGCTCGGTCTGCCCTTCATGAAGCGGGCTATCCTCGAGCGCTGGAGTAACCCACAGCGCGGCGACCGCTGGGCACGACTGGCTGCGCTTGCTGCTGCCCCGTTTGCCGACCGCGAAGGGTTCCTTCGGTCGCTTCCCTTCGTCAACGGAGCAACGAGTGAACGGCACCTGCTTGCTCCCGCTCGCCCACCATTGCGTGATCAACTCCGCCACCTCACACCGCCGGAAGTACTCACCCGTCCCGCACCAGAGCCACTCTTTGCCGGAAGTGAGGCGGCCGGACGCACCGTCGCCTTGTTCCCCGGCTGCCTTATTGACCGACTTCTGCCCGACATGGGTCGTGCCACAGTGCAGGTCTTGGAGGCCTGCGGCTGTCGCGTTATCTTCCCGCCCGAGCAGCACTGCTGCGGCCTCGTTGCCAGTAACGCTGGTGATCGCCCTCACGCGCTCGAACTCGCTCGACAGACCGTGGAGGTCCTTGAACGCATCGAGGCCGACTGGATCGTGACTCCCTCAACCAGCTGTTACGCGGCGATTACCCAGGACTACCAACATCTTTTCCGTACCGAGCCAGACTGGCGGGAGCGCGCTGCCCGTGTAGCCGAGCGGTTAGTCGATTTCGTCAGCTTCCTCGACCAGGTTGCACGGCTCAGACCACAGGAATGGAGACGGCCGGGGCCAGTTGTGACCTACCATGATAGCTGCCAGTCGGCAAACGTTTTGGGGCTTCGGGATCAACCACGGCGGATCCTCACCGAGGTGCTGGGTTGCCACGTTGTCGAAATGCAAGAGGCGAGCTTCTGCTGTGGATTCGGCGGCACCTTTAGTCTGGACTATCCGCGTTTGTCCGCCGCCATCTTGGAGCGCAAGCTGCGCACCGCGGCTGAGACGGGAGCGCCACTCATTGTTGCTGACAATCCAGGCTGCCTCTTGCAGATTCGTGGTGGCCTGCACGCACGGAGCAATCCACAGCGCGCCCTCCACATCGCTGAACTCGCCGCCGAACGACTGGCCGACCTTCCACGCTTTCCGACGTCCCAGACGCGTGCACTCGAGCCAAGAAGCCGTCCTCAATGAGGTAGGGAGAATGCAGCCACACCAGCATCAAGCACTAATCCAACTACGTGGAGAGCAGAAGCAGCGGACACTCACGTGGGCACTCGCCATCACTCTCGCCTTCATGCTTGCTGAGGCGATTGGCGGCTGGATTGCCGGGTCACTGGCACTGCTGGCCGACGCTGCCCACATGGCTACCGACGCAGCAGCATTGGCATTGGCACTCTTTGCCAGCTGGCTAGCGCGCCGGCCCGCCACACCAGTCCGTTCCTACGGCTTCTACCGCGCTGAGGTGCTGGCAGCACTCACCAACGCCGCCTTCCTTGTCCTCATCTGCCTTGCCATCTTTTGGGAAGCAGCCCAACGACTGCTCGCCCCCCGCCCCATCGACGCGCCGCTCATGCTCGCCATCGCCGTTGCTGGCTTGGGCGCCAACGGCGCAGCAGTCTGGCTTCTCACCCGTAGCAAGCTGCACCACCACGATGTCAATTTGCGCAGTGCTTTCCTTCATGTCACTGGTGATCTCCTCGGCTCGGTGGCCGCCATCCTTGCCGGCCTTGTCATCTTGCTTACCAACTGGACACCGATCGATCCTATCCTCTCGGCAGGAATCGGGCTCCTCGTGCTCCGCTCGGCTTGGCGCGTCCTTTGGGATTCGGTCGAAGTACTCCTTGAGGCAACACCAGCACACATCGCACCAGAAGACGTCCGGGCGGCTATGCTTGAGGTCTCCGGCGTGCGTGACGTCCACGACCTGCACATTTGGACAGTGACCTCGGGCTTTGTCGCCCTCAGTGGACACGTTGAGGTCGACGAGACTCGACCGTGGTCAGCGATCCTGCTCGATCTCGCACGCGTTCTCCGCAGCCGTTTTGGTATCCTGCATGTCACGCTCCAACCTGAGCAGCCAGCAGCACTCCCCGAGGCATTCCGCGGCTGCTCCCTCGAATCACCGCAAGGACTGCGGAGTTGCTTGCTGCCGCTCGATGAGGTGACATCGGCTCTACACCGACACTGATACTCCCGGATGAGTCTCGCGCAGCACTGATCAAGCGCATCCAAGTCGTCCGCAGCATCGCCTGGGCACTTGGTTCCGCTGTGTTATCTTCGGTGGTCGCGCAGGCGTCATGTTCTCTCCAGCCACGCACAACACCCCCACGCCTCTTCAACAGCGCCCCTGAATGCTGGCACCCCACTTCTCCACATCCCACCAATCGATTACAATCGCCCAACAAGGAGCGTCGGCAGGTAAGCAGAGTGGAGGGCAAGCGTGAGCACAGCCGAAACGGTGAAGTTTGTTCTGACCGAGAACGATTTACCAACGCACTGGTATAACCTGGCAGCCGATCTACCCTCGTTGCCACCGCCCCCTATCCACCCGGCAACTGGCGAGCCGATTGGGCCAGAGGAGCTGGAGCCACTCTTCCCCATGGAGCTGATTTTCCAGGAAGTGACCCGCGAGCGCTGGGTCGAAATTCCTGAGCCTGTCCGCGCTGTCTACCGCCTCTGGCGACCAACGCCGCTCTTTCGCGCGCGACGGCTTGAGCAAGTCCTGCACACTCCAGCGCGCATCTACTACAAGTACGAGGGCGTCAGTCCCGCCGGTAGCCATAAGCCAAACACTGCCGTCGCCCAGGCGTACTACAACAAGCAGGCTGGTGTCCAGCGCTTGACCACAGAGACCGGTGCCGGGCAGTGGGGCAGCGCACTGGCCATGGCCTGCGCCTTCTTCGGCCTCGAACTCAAGGTCTACATGGTTCGTGCCAGCTACGAGCAGAAGCCGTATCGACGCGTGCTCATGGAAACCTGGGGCGCCCAGTGCGTGCCCAGCCCCAGCCCCGACACGCAGGCTGGTCGACGTATTTGGGAACAGAACCCCAACCACCCCGGCAGCCTGGGGATCGCAATTAGTGAAGCCGTAGAAGATGCAGCTTCCCGAGCTGATACCAAATATTCTTTGGGCAGTGTCCTCAACCATGTGCTCCTCCACCAGACCGTGATCGGGCTCGAAGCCCAGCGGCAGTTCGAGCTCGCCGGTGACTACCCCGACATCATCTTCGGTTGCGTTGGTGGTGGCTCGAACTTTGCTGGAC
The DNA here is from genome assembly GCA_938028665.1 of uncultured Thermomicrobium sp. Taxonomy (GTDB): domain Bacteria; phylum Chloroflexota; class Chloroflexia; order Thermomicrobiales; family Thermomicrobiaceae; genus Thermomicrobium. The sequence continues at coordinate 5,027 of CALIMB010000084.1, forward strand.
TCGTGTTCCCCTTTGTCCGCGACAAGCTTGCCGGCAAGCCTGTGCGCATTGTGGCGGTTGAGCCAACCGCTTGCCCTTCCCTGACCCGCGGTGTCTATACCTACGATTTTGGTGACACGGCACGGACGACACCGCTTCTCAAGATGCATACACTTGGGCACACCTTTATCCCAGCGCGCATTCACGCCGGTGGGTTGCGCTACCACGGCATGGCACCCCTTGTAAGCCATCTCTACGAGCAGGGACTGATCGAGGCAACCGCCTTGCCGCAAACCAAGGTTTTTGAAGGCGCTGTCCTCTTCGCTCGTGCCGAGGGCATCATCCCGGCGCCTGAGTCGGCCCATGCCATCCGCGCCGCTATTGACGAGGCGCGTCGCTGTGCAGAAACAGGCGAAGAGAAGGCGATCTTAATCGGCCTGAGCGGACACGGCCACTTCGATCTCGCTGCCTACCAGGCCTATCTTGCAGGGCAGTTAGAAGACTACGCATATCCCGAGGAGGCGGTCCAGCAAGCACTCGCCGAGCTCCCCAAGCTCGGTGGGTAAGCGAAACACAACCAGTAGGGTGTCACTACCGCCGCACTTCACCGATTCTTCTGCGTAGGTGATAGGTGGAGGGCTTCCTTTCTTGTTTGCGTTCAGCCGGATCAGCCTTCTGGCGGTACGCGGTGGACTTTCCGTAGAGTGCCATCCGTATGGTAGCTGCCCTAAATGGCAAAGGTGCTGCACACTGATCTATCGCCATCCGAAGCAGGAAGGCGAGAACCAGTTGGTCCGAACTAAAGGAGGGACTCGGCGAAATCGCAGCACGAGATTTTTGTCTTGGCTGTGCCTACCCTGCCTGCCACACACCTGTCCGGCTGTAGGATACAGACGCCGCCGGAGGAGTAGCTCAAGTGCCGTCGAGCATCGAAGAGTTTTGCCGGTTATGAAGACTCGTTGAACAGCATCCTGAACTGCGGGAAGAACTCCGACGACACGTCCTGACGGAAGAACCTCTGCAACTTCCCGCTACTGTACATGAGCATGGAACACGCTTGGCACGCCTTGAGATAGCCGTGGCCGAGCTTGTCCAGGCCATCCGCGAACTCACTGGTGCCGTGCAGCAGCATGACACCCGCTTCGAGCGGGTCAAACGAGAACGTGCCGAACTGCGCAGCGCTGTACAGGAACTCGTCGCCACATCGAAGCAACAGGAGTCACGCCTCACCCGGATTGCAGCACTCTCTGCCGAACACACCCAACGCCGCGCCCTCCAAGAGGAACACACGGAACAGCTGGAGCGCGGCACCGAGGAATTGCGCGTTGCACTCGCGCAGCTCTCCGAGGCTGTCGCGCAACTGGTTCGCAAAACCACCGAGCTTGACCGGAAACTGGATCGCTTCTCCCCCTTGTCTATCACGAGCGCGACGCAACTCAGCACAGTACTCACTTCTTTGAGGCCGAGGGATGGTCCCTCCTGGAACGGCCGCGCCCAATCACCGTGAATGGCGAAGTTGACGTGGTCGCGCGATTCACGCGTGGGGATGAATCGAGCTGGGTCGTCATCGAGTCCAAAGCTCGGATCTCTCCGCGCGACGTCGAGGCTTTTGCCGAGAAATTGCAGAAACGGGGTATACGGGCGCGTCTCAGCGTAAAGAGCATGTAGGGAACAACGCTGGCTTTTATGGCGGAGGGAACATCGAACAACACGTGGACAATCTCTGCCAAAGACGGGCGTTGGCTTGATCGACATCCTCGGGATTGCTGTCTATTCTCGCCCGATCACCATCGATTAATCGCCGTCAAGTAACGCACGTGCCTTGGCGAAGATCGCCTCGAACATCGCTTCGGAGAGTAATCCTGTCTGGGTGTTCCGTCGGCTCGGATGGTAGCTTGCCAGGAGCCAGAGTTCTCCCGCTCGCCAGGGGAGCGTCCTCCAGCGAAAAAGCGCACCGTGCTGGAAACGCAGACGCACTATCGTCTCTCTGTTGGCCGGCTCGGGTCGTCCAGCTCCTAGGTCACCAAGTGCCGCTAGCGCCGCTTGAAAGGCAACCTGGCCCAGGCACACAAGCACGCGCGCTCGCTCAAGCAACCGAAGCTCAGCCACAAGATAGGGTCGACAGGCCAGGAGTTCTTCGCGCGTCGGTCGATTGTCCGGTGGGGCACATCGGCAAGCCGCCGTAACGTAGGCATCACAGAGCTCCAGCCCATCGTCACGCGAGCGACTGGTCGGCTGGTTGGCAAATCCGGCACGGTAGAGAGCACGGTAGAGCCAGTCACCTGAGCTATCACCGGTAAACATGCGACCCGTGCGGTTCCCACCGTGTGCAGCTGGTGCAAGCCCCACGAGCACCAGCCGCGCTGCCGGGTCACCAAACCCCGGTACCGGCTTCCCCCAATACTCTTCGTGTTGATATGCCCGACGCCTAGTCGCTGCGACTGCCTGCCGGTATGCGACCAAGCGGGGGCACCGCACACAAGCCACAATCTCTGCAGCCAGGGCCGTAAACCTCTCCTTCATAACCGAAAACCTCGGCACTTTTGCGATTCTATGGCTGGAAAATCGACCGTAAACCTCTCCTCCATAACCGAAAACCCCCGGCAGAGGGAATTCCCGCGTCTCGTTCGCACTGTATCGTAGCGTCAACGATCCTGGGGAGACTCGCCACCGCAGGATGCCATTCCTTGCTGTCACTTCTCGCTGAGATGCATGATACTGAACCTACTC
>CALIMB010000085.1 GCA_938028665.1 uncultured Thermomicrobium sp.
ACAATTTCCGGCACATCAACCTGCGCCGTCATCCAACGCAGCGGATTCGGATTCCCAAAAGCGGGAGCCAATCCCAGCTCCTCAAGTCGACGGTCAGCAATGTACCGGACATAGCCATTGAGCGACTCGCTGTCGATCCCAATCAACGGCCGAGGCAAGACGGCACGGTTATACGCCTCCTCGAGTTCCACCGCCTCCACGATCAGCTGCCGTAGCTCTCGCCCAAACTCCGCCGTCATGATCTCCGGATGCTCCTCCAGAATCGTGGTCACCAAATGAATACCGAACGACAGGTGCAGCGACTCGTCTTTCAGGACCCAGTCCACGAGACTGCAAAGCCCTCGCAAGAGATTGCGCTGCCGGAAGGCGAGCGCCAAAGCAAACCCGGAGTAGAAGAAGATCCCCTCCAGGATGACAAAATACCCAACCAGGTTCCGGACTAGCCGCTGTAACCCCGCGATACTCGCAATATCCGGGGCGGCAAGCCACGCCTCCGTCAAGCGTCGCTGAAACTCTTCCTTCGCACGAACAGCAGGATGGTCCACGTGCAAACCAAAGACCCGTTCACGGTCAACGGGCAAGGTCTTAATCACGTACTCAAACGCCATCACATGATTTGCTTCCTCCCAGGCCTGACGCGCCAGGTACAACCGGGCTTCCGGCGCCGTGACCACCTGATAGAGACTCAGAAGCAGGTTGGTCGTCACGAGCGATTCCATCGGGTTGAAGAAACCAAGGAACATCTCCACGGCACGTCGCTCTTCATCCGTCAAACGTTCCTGCCAGTCACGAACATCATCGTGGAGTGGTACCTCCTCCGGAAACCAGGTGTTGTGCTTGGCCTGCTGCACATGCGCGTAAGCCCAGGGATGACTCAACGGGAAGAGTTCCACTGCCGCCAGGGGATCACCACCAAGAAGCTTCCGCCCCATAGACCCTCCTCCTTCCTCGCTTACTCCCGTTACTGGCAACTCTCGCACTCACCGTTGAGGTTGCAGACCACTGCTTCTCGCTCCAGCACCTCTCGCTCGGCCAACTGCACCCACTGCGGTCGCCGCCGAGCCTTGTTCACGCTCACTGTCGATTGCTCGACCTCCATGCGCGGACGCACAAAGCAGTAGTAGGTGCTCTTGAGCCCTTTGCGCCAGGCCAAGAGGTACGCAGCACTGAGCTGGCCCGGTCGGTCCGCTGCGTGATAGAGGTTGCGACTCACCCCCATGTCCACCCACTTCTGGACCCGCGCTGCGACTTCAATGTAGGCCACAGGCGGGATCTGGTATGCCGTCGGAAAGCGCTCGGCAAGATCAGGCGGGCAACCAGGCACACCGCGCAAATCGCCTCGTGCAGCGACAAGGTCGGGTAGCAGTCGCTCCCAAAGCCCTCGCCGCTGAAGCTCCTCCACTAAGACGGGATTCACCTCGAGGAACTTTCCTGACAATGTTTGGCGACTAAAGACGTTGGCATAGTACGGATCGAGACTCGGCGTCGTCCCCGCAATCAATGCAATTGTTGCTGTGGGAGCGATCGCCATCACGGCACCGTTGCGCATACCTCCTCGCACGCGCTCCCGAAGCATCTCCCAGTCAAGTCGCCGCGAACGATCGATCTCGACGGACAGTCCACGTTCCGCGGCGAGCTCCTCGACCGTATCGATGGGCAGCACTCCCTCTGCCCAGCGGGATACGGCAAACGTGGGAAAACTCCCCCGCTCTACAGCCAAATCGCAGCTGGTGGCAATCGCGTGGTAGCTCAAGAACTCGGCCAGCTGATCGGCGATCTCAGCAGCCTCGGGAGCAGCATAAGAAATCCCGCGGCGAGCAAGCAGCTCAGCGAAACCCATGAAACCCAAGCCAACAGGGCGGTTACGCTGGTTTGCCCGTTCGGCCCGCTCCGAAGGATAGAGATTAGTGTCGATCACGTTGTCAAGCGCGCGCATGGCCAGCCGTACTGTCTCAGCAAGCCGTTTCCAATCCAGCTCGCCATGCGACGTGCAGTGCCGCGCCAGATTGACACTGCCAAGATTGCAGACCGCGACTTCGTCTTGACTCGTCGGCAGAAAGATCTCCGTACAGAGATTGCTTGAGTGGATGATGCCCACCCCACGTAACTGCGAACGGAGATTCCCCGCATCCTTAAAGGTAATCCAGGGATGCCCGGTCTCCATCAGGCTGGCCAGGATCTGCAGCCAGAGCTGGCGAGCGGGCAGGACACGCCAAGCACGCCGTGGGAGGCACCCTTCCTCAGCTTGCCGACAGAGATCGCCGTACCGGGTCGCAAACGCCTTGCCGAAGAGATCTGGAAGCTCGGGAGCGACTGCTGGGTCAAAGAGGTACCATGGTTCATCAGCTTCAACGCGGCGGAGGAATTCATCAGGGATCCAAAGCGCTGTATTGAGCTGGTGCGTGCGGCGGTACGGATCTCCAGCATTGCGCCGCAGGTCAAGAAAGGCCTCAACTTCCAGGTGCCAGGGTTCTACATAGACACACATCGTGCCACGCCGCCGCCCACCCTGACTGATCGAGGCGATCAGCGCATCGTAGAGATGAAGGAACGGAATCAGACCACCACTCGTCCCGTTGATCCCACGCACCGGCGCACCAACCGCACGGATGCGGGTCACCGCGGCGCCAATGCCGCCCGCGTACTTGGCCAACATCCCAAATTCGTACGCCGACCCAAGAATACTTTCCAGGCTATCCTCAACTTCCGCGAGATAACAGGAGGCGAGCTGGTGGTGCGGCGTTCCGGCATTGAAAAGGGTTGGCGTACTTGGTAGGTAGCGGAGGGTACTAAAGAGGTCATACCAACGCAGAGCCCACCGCGTGCGCTCCTCCGGCCGCTCGGCCAACGCCAACCCCATGGCTACGCGCATGAAGAGGGCTTGCGGCCGCTCCAGAATCTGCCGCGTCTCTGGATCACGCACCAGGTAGCGATCTGCCAGGGTGGCGACAGCTATATACCCGAGCAAACGGTCACGCGACGGGTCTAACGCCTGAGCAAGTCGCTCGAGATCAAAGCTCGCCAGCCGCGGGTCGAGTGCTCCACACGCAATGCCATGCTCGATGTACCGACGGAAATGCTGCGGATAGGGCAGAACAGCGCCACCATCCGCCTCCAAGGCGATCTTCTGCAAGAGCAGGGCTGCCGCCTCCCGCTCTGCCTCCGGTCGATCAGGTAACTGCTGGAGGGTTGCAAGGATCTGTGATTCAAGGAGACGCGCTTGCGCCGGAGTTGCCGCGTACAGCTCGAGTGGTCGCACCGCCGTCATCACTCCGTTCTCCCTTCTTGACCTGCCCGCGCCCAGGAGGGAAGGCAGAACGGAGCCGGTGCGGATGCTTCCCCGGGGAACCAAGCATCCAAGGCAGTGCGATCTTCCTGCGCACTCCCGTACTCCGGTCCGCACCCACCCACGAGGCGCGGCGCCGAATCTTCTCTGGGGCGGGTCGGTCTTCGGGCTCGCGGATCGTCCTACTTGCTGCGCCTTCCCAGCAGATCTTCCGCCAGTGGCTGGTCGGTGGCAGCTACCGACTGCAGCGTTCGTTCCCGCTCACCGCTGCGGGGCAGCGCCGGATTCCCACCGGACTTCCCGGTACCCGCCCCTCCTCCGAACGACCACAAGATGTTGCGTACCAAGCTGATTGCACCGCTACATCTTGTGATCACACCCTCAGTGTACGAGCACGTGGCGCCCCTGACAAGATGTGCCGGAACGGCACAACAAAAACGGGGGACTAACGTCTAGTAGGTCTTGAAACTCTGGTGATGAGTCCGCATCTATCTTCTCGTCCAAGGCTAAGTTCTCGTAGATCGCTTTCCCATGGAGATCAGTGTGCCTGCTGACTGTGCCTAGTGGCACAGCCTGATTAACCTAAACACTCAGGACACGTGACGTCTGACCCAGCTCAAGGTTCTCTCCCAACCGGGTTACGAAGGTTGAACACGTATCACTCCCATAGCCGATAGATACCTGGTTGGGAAACTGACCCAAATGTTCAGGATGGCCAGACATCGACACGTACTCCGCGGACTCTGGCTTGATGCTGATCTTCTGCTATGATGGCAATGTCGATTGGTACGCGAGCAGGGAGGCAAGGAGTGGTCTATGGCTCAACCGACGGTTGTCTTCTTTCCTGAAGGTGCCTACGGGCCAACGAACAACTGTATTGGCATCGGCCGGGCCCTCCAAGAGCTCGGAGTCCGCGTTGTCTTTGTTGTCGAGGAATCGTTCGCCGGTACCCTCGAAGCGAAAGGGTTCGAAGAGCGATTGATGCGACTAACGCCACCACCTGAACAACCAGAAGAGCCTGGACAGTTTTGGAAAGACTTTATTGCAAACACCGCACCGCACTTCCGCGAGAGCACATTCGAGCAGATCCACACTCTTATCGCCCCGATCTGGGAATCATTAATCGACGGTGCAATCTACGTTGAGCCGAGACTCTGCGAGATCTTCGCCGAGCTCCGTCCTGATGTTATTGTTGAGGACAACGTCGTTGCCTTTCCGGCAGTTGTCACGGCCGGCGTCCCATGGGTTCGCATCGTCTCCTGTAACCCCCTAGAACTACCTGATCCTGACCTCCCACCAGCCTTGAGTGGTCTGTCCACTACTGACCGCTCCCAATGGGACACGTGGCGGCGCGAGTACTGGAGCGCGGTCGGCCCGCTCCACCAAAAGCTAGACTCCTTCTGCCAGGAACATGGTGCTCCCCCACTTCCCGCGCACGCCTTTATCTGGGAAAGCCCCTACCTCAACCTGTACCTCTATCCAGCAGAGCTCGATTATCCCCGCTCTCAGCCACTGGCTCCAACTTGGCACCGTATCGACTCCTCAGTCCGCGATACCGAGCCCCCGTTTGCACTCCCTGAGCAATGGCATGATGGTCAACCACTCCTCTACGTCAGCCTTGGAAGTCTTGGCTCAGCTGAACCGGAACTCATGGGCCGGCTGGTTGAGCTCCTCGGGCGCACTGATTATCGGGCGATCATCAGCCTTGGACCTCAGAAAGGAAAGCTTTCACTCCCGGACAATGTGTGGGGTGACGAGTATTTGCCACAACCATCAATTCTCCCACTGGTTGATGCCGTTATCACACATGGCGGAAATAACACGACAACGGAGTGTATGCATTTTGGCAAGCCAATGCTTGTCCTACCACTCTTCTGGGATCAGCATGACAACGCTCAGCGCGTGGCAGAGTGTGACTTTGGCTTCCGCTTCCACCCGTACCAATTCAGCGACGACGACTTCTTCCGGGCTCTCCACGACCTCCTGACCAACGAGGACCGCAAAGCACGCCTGGCCGCGGCAAGCAGACGGATTCAGGCTGCAGACGGGCGACGACGTGCAGCGCGCCTCATCGCCGAACTAGCGCGCACAAAACAACCGATATACCGGGAATAAGTCAAGGAGCCCAGTGAACCCATTAATGCAAACACACGCTATCGTTCTTCACCTTCTTGCCGTACTGGTCGAAGAATTACTTGAAAAGACGCCAGAACTCTCCCGCTCAGTCGTGGCTCAGCTTGCTGCGTGCGCAGCACGGGATGCTGCGCTCTGAGTTCGTCCTGCTGCACTTGGGTTGCTTGCGCAGGTGGCAGAACTCCCGCCTGTCCCAACCGGCTGCGGTATCGACGGCCCAGTCACTATTGCGCGACTACTAGCATAGGCTCTCCTCCTTGCAGGCGCGTTAGCTCTCCAAGTATTGATGCCTCCAGAGCAACGCTACTGGCCGGAACCACGCCATGCTGTCTGGGTCGAACATGAGTCACACTTAGACGCCAACGTCCTTTTGGCATGCGCCATGCAGGCGGAGGCCGACGTCGCCCCCGCTGTCCAGCCACTGCATGACGTCGTCCTCATCGGTGGTTCACTGGCGACACCCCTGATCGCCTTCAATCAGGTAGCCCGCACCCTGGCCGCTCTGAACGAGTAGCCTGCCAGCACCGCAAGCTTCCGGACTTACCCCCTCACCGACTCGACCTCCTGCTTGGCATGCTTGATCTGTTGCACGAGCAGCAGTGCCGGGTGGGTATCCCGAAGTACACAACGCTCCGTGAGCTGACAAGCTTCCTCGGTGTCAAGGAACAGATCGATGACCAGGCGGTCCTAACATCCCTTTGTGGAACCGGGCGAGTACACGAGCCCATTGACACTGCCCCAGGCACGTCGCCCACACGGTTTCGGTATCTGGTCAGTACCCAGTAGGTTCCGCCCGCAGACTGAGCAGCTTGGCCGCAAGGTACTTTCATAGGTACTCCAACACGTTGATAGGCTCACGTTGATAGATTGCAGGTTATCCCCATCCGCCCCTACCGCTGGTTGGCTACGTTTCGGCTTGAGCTTCCTGCCTCGATCGCTACCGATCCTCAACGCTTGGCTTTAATCCACGAGACCGTGCCCTGCCAAAGCGGAACGGAAGCACTCGTCAAAATGTGCCCGCTCTTCCTTGCTGACCGGATAATTTGTCACCTGCCTCGAGCGACACGTGCCTTGCGCCACTTCGCACGGGAAGCTGCCTCGCGGGAGTATCCGGTGTTCCAAGAGGTTTTCCTGGCGCTCGAAAGTTGCCGGAACGAAGTGCCCCCCTCACTAGCAACAACGTAGTGCTCCTCATCGTTAATGATGTGGAGTCTCTTGGTGTCCTGAGTTCTCCGTCCCCTACGGAATACCTCACGTTGGAACTGCTCGCTGCCGCGACACCGCGCAAGGTTGGCCGGGAACCGGTTCTCCTACAGTTTTTAAACGGGCTCCGCTAAGATGCGCTCGATAGATCGCCGATGGTCAATCGCGCAACGTGTCGCACGAAGATCCGACCATTCGCAGTCTCGTCCAGCAGCGTGGATGCATCGACGCTGTCAGTTAACGGCAGGGTACCCATCGCGGGTTACTCACGATCAGGGTGATAAAAGGAGAACGGATATCTCTGTCCCTTACTTCTCGGTTCTAGCTCGCCACCCGATCCTCCCAGCTAGGTGACGACCGACGATCTCTTTGAGAGATTGCTCGCCCTTCTACGCCCGGTGCTCTTCTCTCTTGGACACGTCTGGCTCTGACCCTAGCTTCCACACTGCTCTGGTTCAGGCATTGTCGGATCGGTGCACCAGGTGCTGGCGAGGCCTACCATATCAGGATCTTCGGTAAAACTGGCTCGGGCACGTCTGCCCTGACCACAATGCTGCTCCTCGCCGACGTACGCCATCCGGAAATGGCGATCCTTGTCATCGACCCATAGGGTGAATACAGCAAGGGCCTGCGGGGACAACCAGCCCCAGGCACCTTTCCCCTGCCGCTGGAGACGGTGCTCCGAGATCGCCTCGGCCCGACCCCCAGTTGTCATGACTGTCTAGGACCTCGTCCTCAACCAATGGAAACTGTTTGGGGCGCTCCTCATCGGATCAGAGTTCTTCGACAAACTCACAGGTGGCGCCTACGAAAATCGTTAGCTTCCTGCTCATGAATGAGTCCAACGACTGGCTAAGCACGGTGCAACGCTTCAAGCCCTCCATGAGCTGAGAAGCTTTGCATTGGT
>CALIMB010000086.1 GCA_938028665.1 uncultured Thermomicrobium sp.
TGCGCTTCATGCGCAATCCGAACGCGACATTCTCGTAGACTGTCATATGGGGGAAGAGCGCGTAGTTCTGAAAGACCGTGTTCACGTTGCGCCGGAACGGTGGGATGGTGCCCATCGGGCGCCCTTCAATTAGGACCTCACCGGACGTCGGGTGCTCAAACCCAGCGATCATGCGGAGCGTCGTTGTTTTTCCGCAACCGGACGGACCGAGGAGGGAGAAGAACTCTCCTTGCTGGATTTGCAGGGAAACCCGATCAACCGCAACGACACCATTGTCAAAGACTTTTGTCAACTCTACCAGCTCGACATCGGTCGGTCGCTCCAATGCTCACATCCCTCCCATGCCGGTTTCACTTGGTCTGGCCGAACGGGTCAGCCTGGTCACCAATTCTATACCAGAGAGAGTCATTGTCGGCAAGCCGTCTCGGCTTCTGAGGCTGCTCTGCCGGCAGGTTTCGGCCAGCATGTCCGTTGCGTGATGATGTCGGCTGCTGGGTACCAATGTTCTCGTATCTGGCCGACAAGATACAGTGAACCGGTCACGATCACTTGGTCTTCCGGACCAGCAAGTGCGAGCGCGGTTTCGATCGCGGTGTCAACATCGGGAATCGCCAAGGCGGTACAGCTCCGGGAGGCAAAGAGTGCTGCCAGCGAGTCTGGATCGGCCGCCTCTCGCAGAATTGCTCGTGGCCTGGTTGTGATCACAAGATCAGCCTGGGTGGCAAGCTGAGCAGCCATCGCCGCAGCATCGTGACCATCCAGGACTCCGAAAACGATGAGACGTCGTCCCGGTCTGGGTAACCGATCCAGCGCGGTAAGCAGCGCCTCAAGCTTTTGCGGGTTGTGTGCTCCGTCGAGTAGGACGGTCGGCGCGTGTTGCACGATCTCAAACCGGCCGGGAAAGCGAGCTGTCGCCAGACCCTGTGCGATTGCCTCATCGGGCAGACGAGGTAGCTGTGGAGAGAGTGCTTGGACGGCCGCGACAGCTAGAGCCGCATTCATGGCCTGAAAGTCGCCAGCGAGCCCGAGGAGAAACTTACGCTCATGTAGCCTGTCGACGAGGAAGCTCCTCCCCCTTTCGAAGGCGTGGTCAAAATCGCGTCCTGGCACGAGAACGCGTAGAGGGGCGCCAACAGCAGTGGCTTCGGACTGAAGAACGGCTAGGAGCTCCGGCTCCGTGACTCCAGTGACAGCGGGTCGACCAGGTTTAATGATACCGGCCTTATGCCAGGCGATGTCCCGGATGGTTGGACCAAGTGTCCGAATATGATCCAGTCCGACCGTAGTGATCACCGAGACAGCCGGCTGCACGACGTTGGTCAGGTCGAACCGGCCGCCGACGCCCACCTCGATCACGGCGATGTCCACATGTTCGGCTCGGAAAGCGCTAAAGGCGAGCGCGGTCCAGAACTCACCATAGGTGAGCGGCTGGCCGCCGCGAGCAACCCACGACCGTACGGCTTCGTCAAGTTCCGAGACTAGGTCAGCAAACCGTTCGGCTGCGATCAGCTCACGACCAATCTGCAGTTTCTCCGTCTCGACCTGAAGATAGGGGGATACGTGCAGGCCAACGCGATAGCCGGCGCTGTCTAAGATGCTGGCGATGAATGCTGCGGTTGACCCTTTACCAGAGGTTCCTGTGACGTGGACAACCGGATAGGCGTCCTGCGGGTCATTCAGGAAGCGAAGGAAGGCGCGCAATCGCGCCAATCGTCGTTGCGCCCGTAGCCGCACGACCTCGGGCGGTGTACCGGGGGGTGGACCTGGTGGTGCTTGGATCAAGGCGCGCAAGTAGGAGACGGCCCAACGATAGCGGGCATTGAGGTGAGAGAAGTCATGCATCTGGTGACAACTCCTCTGTACTGCATACACTAACGCCGCAATAGCGGCGTTTCTCCTATATGATGAGGCCGAGAGTGCCACGCCTCAAACGACAGAGCCTACCACCCTGGCGATTATTCGCCGCCAGCGCCGTGCTGACCAGTACACTGATCGGTTTTGCGGTCGGAGCCTGGCTCTTCGTCGCACCGGTACTCGCCATTTCACCTGAGCGTCAACTCGAACTCGTTCGCCTCCACGGCCACGTGCAACTGTACGGCTTTGGGATTGCGCTGACCATTGGTGTTGCCTACTAGTTTCTGCCGCGCTTATGGGGAATGGTGTACCCATCCATGCTCCATCCAGCACGGGCCTGGGCGCTACTCGTCGGTGGGTTGGTGATCCGCACGCTTGGTGTCTTGATGGACCAGCATCAACTGACCCTTTGGGGAGCCGTCCTGGAGTGGATCGGCGGGGTTTCAGTCGCCATCGATTTCGCTCAACTCCTTGCACAACGGTCTGCAAGCGGTAAGCAGCGTGATCCCGCGATACTGGTCGCAGTTGGTCTCGCTGCAATCGGCTTGCCGGTAGGACTGGGAGCCGATACGCTGGGAGTCGCTGGAGTGTCGTTGGTAGGCAGCCAAATCGGCGTTCTGATGGGGGATCTACGCTATTCTCGTACCCATGGCATTGACGATGTCAGGCCGACTCTTCCCGCTCTACTTTCGGACGCGCATACCCGAACGGCGAGGACTGACTGTAACGTTCTCCTCGAGTGCGGCAGGATTGATCCTACGATGTGTGGATTGGTCATTGGCCAAGAAGGGATCGCACGATTAGGAGGCGCGGTGCAGGGGGTGGGGATACTGGGAGCACTTGTGGCCCTGCGCTTGCTCGAATCTCGGCGGGTGCCGACCGGATTTGCACGCTTGTTGTGGCGTGACCCGACAGCGTGGATGGGAGCTATTGCCTACGGCTGGTTTGCGGTGGTTGCCGTCTTGGTCATGTGTAACGCAGTAGTCGAGCGTCGCTGGGCTGTAGCACTCGAGAGGCACCTTCTCGGCGTCGGCTACGTGCTCACGTTGATTTTTGCGGTTGGCTCTCACTTACTTTTGGGCTGCGCGGGGCAACGACTGCGCGTACCACATGGTGGCTGGTTGCTGCTGGCAGCGGCACTCGGAATGACAAGTTTGCGCTCGCTCGCCGCTCTCACCGCTGGCTATCCTTCGGTTTTCGTCAGGAGTCTTGCCGATCTCCCGGGAATGGCTGCCATGGCAGTATTCGCGTGAAGTGTGGGCCTGCTCACGGCAGGGGAAGGGCACCAACAGGGTCGGGAGCCGACGTGTTAGGATATGTTGTGGTTCGGAAAGGCTCAGGTGCCTATTGAGCACGGATAGGAGTTGGCAGTCTATGAGTGAAGTGACACGGGAACAGGTTCTCGATGCGTTGCGACCGGTTCAGGATCCGGAGCTACGGCGTAGCCTCGTTGAGCTCGGGATGATTAAAGATGTCGCTATTGAAGGGACGAGTGTGCGTGTACAGGTTGAGTTAACAACGCCAGCCTGCCCACTACGCGAGAGAATACGCAGTGATGTTGAGGAAGCGCTGCGCGGCCTTCCCGGGATCCAACAGGTTGACGTGCAATTTTCGGCTCGTGTGCGGGCGGCTGGCACAGGTCTTCCTGACCGGCAGCCCATTCCGGGGGTGAAGAACACGATCGCTGTGGCCAGCGGGAAGGGAGGGGTTGGAAAGTCTACGGTGGCAGTGAATCTCGCTGTGGCGCTTGCGGCGGAGGGAGCAGCGGTTGGCCTTCTTGACGCTGACGTGTATGGGCCGAGCATTCCGTTGATGTTGGGGGCGGAAGAGCAGCCTGGCCTGGCAAACAACAAGATCATCCCTGGGCGGGCCTATGGACTGGCGGTGATGTCGGTGGGATACATCTTGGACCCGGAGAAGGCGCTGATCTGGCGCGGCCCGCTCGTCTCCCAGCTTATTCGTCAATTCCTGAGCGACGTCCAGTGGGGCGAACTCGATTACCTCATCATCGATCTTCCGCCCGGTACCGGGGACGTTCAACTGACCCTGGTTCAGACGATTCCTCTGTCGGGAGCGATTATCGTCACGACGCCGCAGGACGTCGCCCTGGCAGACGTTGTCAAAGGGCTCCAGATGTTCCGCGAAGTCAAGACGCCAGTATTGGGGATTATTGAGAATATGAGCTACTTTGTGTGTCCGCACTGCGGCCACGTAGCAGAGATTTTCGGATCGGGTGGTGGTGAGCGTGTTGCCAACAAATACGGTGTCCCGCTGCTCGGCCAGATCCCGATTGATCCTGCGGTCCGTGAAGGTGGTGACACGGGCGTTCCAGTCGTGGTTGGACATCCTCAGTCGGCGACAGCACAGGCGTTCCGGGAAGCAGCTCGTCAGGCAGCAGCACGACTAGCGGTTGAAGCGGCCAAGAAGCCACGGAAACCGACTCTCCTGTTGCGCCCGAACCGCTGAGGACACAGGTTGTCTGTTCGGGTGCAACAAGGCATGCGAGGATGAGGTTTGGAAGGGGAAGGGTATGCGCTGCCCGCACTGCGGTGATCCGGTACCTGAGGCAGCTCGCTTTTGCCCTTGGTGTGGAGTGCCGCTTGGTAAGGATGTTGGGCCAGTTCGCCGACGTGTCGTTGTCACCGGTCTTGGGGCCGTGACCCCACTTGGGCTGAGTGCTGAAGAGACGTGGCAGCGGGTGCTGCGTGGTGAGTCGGGAGTACGTCGGATCGAGCGATTCGATCCGAGTGAACTTCCAGTGCAGATTGCGGCCGAAGTGCGAGGTTTCACGCTTGGTAACTGGGTCGATTCGAAAACTGCGCGTCAAATGGCGATGTTTAGTCAGTACGCGCTCGAAGCTGGGGGGCAGGCACTGTGTGACGCGAGACTGGACACAACAAAGATCGATCCAGCACGCGCTGCGGTGGTGATTGGTACCGGGGCTGGTGGAATGGCGACCATCTTGGAGGCGGAGGAGCTTGCCCAGCGCCGCGGACTCATGCGGATCTCACCCCATTTCATGACCACCTTCCCGCACAACATGCCGGCTTATCACCTGGCGCAGGCATTTCGCTTCCTTGGGCCAAGCTTGACAGTCTCAACGGCCTGTGCCACCGGTGCGCAGGTGATCGGTGAGGGGGCGGAGATGATCCGTTCTGGTGCGGCAGATATTGTGCTGGCCGGCGGAACCGAGTATGCTGTCTTTCCGCTTTTTCTTGCCAGCTTCGCCGTGCAGCGGGCAGCCTCGACCTGGAATGATCGGCCCGAGGAGGCGAGTCGACCTTTCGATGCGCAGCGGCATGGCTTTGTTGTTGGCGAGGGTGCGGGGATCGTTGTCTTGGAGGCACTCGAACATGCACTCGCACGCGGTGCCCGGATCTACGCCGAATTACTCGGGTATGCCTCCAGTAACGACGGTTTCCATCCGATCGCGCCCGATCCTGCGGGGAGTGGAGCAGCACGGGCGATGCGAGGAGCACTTGTCGATGCGGGGGTGACGCCCGAAGTTGTGGACTACATTAATGCCCATGCTGCTTCAACGCCGCTGGGCGATCGGGCGGAGACAGTTGCGATTAAGGCAGTCTTTGGGGAGCAGGCTTACCGTATCCCTGTGAGTTCGACAAAGTCGATGATAGGGCATCTGATGGGTGCTGCCGGTGCCGTTGAGTCGATTATGACAATCCTCAGTATTCGCGACGGCATGGTACATCCGACGCGCAATTATGAATGCCCAGACCTAGAGTGTGATCTCGATTACGTGCCCGAGGGAGCACGACGGCATCGCGTGCGCGTCGCGCTCAAGAACTCGTTTGGGTTGGGTGGGCAGAACTGCTGCCTTGTGTTTGCGGCATGGGAGGGTGAACAGCCTGCCGAACGGAGAGGAGCTTGAAATGCCGAGACGGTACGTGCCAGTGAGTGGGCTTGAGAGTCCACGGTTCGCTGGGATTCGCACGTTCGCGCGCCTCCCACACGTTCGTGACCTGGCTGGGGTCGACGTCGCGATCGTTGGAGCACCGTTCGATACTGGGGTGACCTATCGTGTGGGAGCGCGCTTTGGCCCAGCAGCAGTGCGCGAGATGTCGGCGATGTTGCGCCCGTACCATCCGGCGCTGGATGTTGATGTTTACGAGGTTCTCTCAGTGGTTGATTACGGTGACCTTGCAGTGGTGCCGGGATATATTGAGGACAGTTACGAGCGGATTGAGAGCGGCTTAGGGTCACTCTTGGAGCAAGACACGGTCCCCCTTGTGATTGGTGGAGATCATTCGATCACGCTCGCCGAGCTCCGGGCGGTGGCTCGGCGATATGGTCCGGTAGGATTTGTGCAGTTTGATTCCCATACGGACACGTGGGACGAATACTGGGGGAAGAAGTATACGCACGGGACTCCATTCCGGCGGGCTGTGGAAGAGGGGTTGATTGACACGCGGCGGGCTATCCAAGTCGGTATGCGTGGCTCACTCTATGGTCCCGAAGACCTTGATCAATCTCGTGCGCTCGGGTTCGAGGTATGGACGACCGACGATATGCGTCGTACCGGCCTTGGGACGGTCAGTGAAGCGATCCGACGTCGCGTTGCGCAGGGGCCAGTCTTCGTCAGCTTTGACATCGACTTTCTTGATCCGGTCTACGCGCCTGGTACCGGAACACCAGAGATTGGGGGATTTACGACGCGGGAAGCACAAGAGCTCCTGCGAGGCCTGGTTGGGGTGGAGATTGTGGCAGCGGATGTTGTGGAAGTCCTACCGGCGCACGATGTAAGCGGCATTACGGCACTCGCCGCAGCGAATATTCTATTCGAGCTGCTCGCTGTACTGGCAGTGAACCGGCGCACATCCCGTGTGAATTGACGAGAAACCTGTGTAGAGGGCGATCCGTCTGTGGAAGGGGTAGGATCGGCGTGGCGCGGATGACCAATTCGGCCGGCGCTCAGGATCCTCATCTGTGGCAGCCCCGCTTCAGCGGGATCCGGACTTTTGCACGCTTTCCCTATTCGCGACGTCTTGACGGAGTAGACATTGCGATCGTTGGTATTCCGTTCGACACCGGTGTCACGTACCGGCCGGGTGCGCGGTTTGGGCCGGCGGCTGTCCGCGAGCACTCGTCGCGTATCGAACAGTATCATCCGGTCCTTGGCTTGGACGTGTTGGCAGAACTCTCGGTAGTCGATTATGGTGATCTTCCGGTTGTTGCTGGTTATACCGAGCAAAGCTTCCAATTGATCGAAGATGGGCTGCGTGTGCTCATTGAGGCGGGAGTCATCCCGATCGGTTTGGGTGGTGACCATTCAATCTCGCTTCCTGAGCTTCGAGCTGTTGCTCAACGGTATGGACCAGTAGCGCTGGTGCATTTCGACTCGCATGTGGACACCTGGGATACGATTTGGGGAACCAAATATAACCATGGTACGCCGTTTCGCCGGGCAGTCGAAGAAGGATTGGTTGATCCCGGCTGCTCAATCCAAATTGGCATCCGTGGGTCCCTCGGGGGACCGGGCGAATTCGAGCAGTCACGCGAGCTAGGCTTCGAGGTCTGGACCGCGCGCGAAGTGCGGCGAGCCGGACTTGCCGAGGTGCGTGAGGCTATCCATCGCCGAGTGGGGGCGTCTCCGGTCTTCTTGAGCTTTGACATCGACTTCCTCGATCCCGCCTTTGCGCCGGGAACAGGGACGCCGGAGGTGGGCGGTTTTGCGACTTGGGAAGCACAGGAGCTTCTCTGGGGGCTGGTGGGGCTGGACATTGTGGCGGCGGATCTGGTTGAGGTCTTGCCCGATCGTGATCCCATGGATGTGACCGCGCTCAATGCGGCGAACCTCGTCTTCGACATGGTAGCGGTCATTGCGGCCACGAGGAGGGAGAGACGTTATGGTGCAGTCAATGGCGCCCAGTGAGCACATCTTGTTTGGCCGCGTGCCGAAGCGAGCAGCTCAGGTGCGACCGACGGTTCCCATCGCTTTTCCACTCAAGGAGGGACAGCTTTTGCAGATCACTGATGTCCAAGGAAAACAGGTGGCGGATATGGTTGCCTTCAACTTGCACGATGTCCGCGAGTATCTCTCAATGTCACAGACACGTGCGATCAACAACTCGCTTGTTCTGACGCAGGGGATGATCCTTTATAGCAACCGTCGCAATCCGATGCTGATACTTCTTGAAGATACGGTTGGCCGCCACGATATTTTGCTCCCAGCGTGCGATCGGCGGCGGTACCTGGACGACTATGGGATACCCGACCACCCCAACTGCAAAGACAACTTGTTGAGTGTGCTTGGGGAGTATGGTCTCCAGGAAGACGATATCCCCGACCCGGTGAATTGGTTCATGAACGTCGGTATCGTTGCGAAGGGGCGTTTCGAGATCCGCGAACCGCTCTCGGAGCGCAATGACTATGTCTTGCTTCGCGCCCTGATGGATCTTCTCGTCGCTGTCTCTGCCTGCCCGCAGGATCAGAATGCCTGTAATGCCTTCAATCCGACAGATATTCTGGTCAGAATCTATGATTAGGCAGTATCAGGCGATGAAGTAGCGAAAAGTGAGAGGAAGTTCCTCGGCGGGTGGAATAGAGACAGTCTGACCGTCAATCGTGACTTCCAAGGTCCTCGGATCAACCTCAACACGGGGTGAGGCGGTGTTATAGTACATCGCATGCTTAAAAATCCGCCGGGTATTACGGACAGCGACTGCGCGGCGTTGCAGCCCATAGCGAACGAACGCTCCAGTTTCGAGCGTGAGGGGGGCAACAAAGGCGACAGCCAAAGACGCGGGGGCGCGGCCGAGCCCACCAAACATCGCTCGATAGATCAAGGGCTGGCTCCAGCGGGTAGAACCCATGCCGTCGCCGACCGCCGCCCAGACCACAAACCCGCCTTTGATAACTGCCGCCGGCTTGGCACCGAAGAAGGCCGGATGCCAGAGGACGATGTCTGCCAGTTTGCCAGGTTCTAAACTACCGATCTCGTGATCGAGGCCGTGGGCAATAGCCGGATTGATCGTGTACTTGGCTAGATACTGCAGGATTCGCGGGTTGTCATCGCCTGTATTGGTCACGGGATCAAAGCCACCGCCACGCACCTCTTTCATCCGATGCGCAAGCTGCCATGTGCGGCTGATCACTTCGCCAATACGCCCCATGCCCTGCGAATCGGAGGACATGATCGAAATGGCTCCGAGATCATGCAGGATGTCCTCGGCGGCAATTGTCGTTGCACGGACTCGGTCCTGGGCAGCAGCAACGTCGGTCGGGATGGTAAGCGAGAGACGGTGCACCGCGACGATCATGTCGAAGAGTTCAGCGATGCTGTTTCGCGAGTAGGGAATCGTTGGACTAGTGGACGAGCCGATAATGTTTGGCTCAGAAACGATCTCAAGAACGTTTGGTGCGTGTCCACCCCCAGAACCTTCGACGTGGTAGGCGTGGATCGAGCGACCAGCGATCGCCGCGATCGTCTCACGGAGCGATCCTGCCTCGTTCAGCCCGTCGGTGTGGAGCGCGACCTGGACTCCGGCTTGGTCGGCAACAGTGAGGCAGGCATCGATGACCGCAGGGAACGCACCGACATCTTCGTGGATTTTGAACCCGGCGCACCCGGATTCAAGGTGCTCTACCAGTTGTGCCTGGTCGGAGGACCCGCGTCCCAGCACAGCGAGATTAAGAGGGATCTCTTCAAAGGCCTCAAAGAGATGCCGGATATTTGTGGCCGGATTGACCCCAAGATCCCACACACCGCCAGAACCCTGGGCAACGAGAGTCGTGATACCAGCGCTCAGCGCTGCGGGGATGACGCTGGCGGAAGAAAGATGGACGTGCGCATCGATCGCACCAGGAGTGGCGATCAGCCCTTCACCAGGGATAATCCCGGTGGCATTACTGATGAGGAGCTCCACGTCGTCCATGACGTCCGGATTCCCGGCGCGACCGATTGCGACGATGCGGCCGTCCTTGATGCCGATGTTGCTCTTCACGATACCGAGCACGGGATCCATCACAATGACGTTGGTGATCACCAGATCAAGCTTGCTCGGTCCGTGATCCCGCCCCGCTAGCATGCCGTCACGCACCGGTCTCCCAAAGCCGACGAGTGGCTCAAATCCAGGGAGGGTGTCGTCTCGTTCAATGAGGGCAAACAAGTTTGTGTCAGCGAGTCGGACTCGGTCACCGGTCGTCGGTCCGTACCAAGAGGCATACTGCCTGCGATCGATGCGGATGGGCACACTCCGACTCCTTTCATTCGTCGGGCTGGTGACAAAAGCCGCGGGCCAGAAGTTTCTCCAGTAAGGCGTTGAGATCAACCCTCGCAAGCGGTCCATCAACCAGACCGTGGAACCCGCGGACAGTACGCTGCCCCCTAATGGGGACAAGCGGGACTGTAACGGTCTGGCCTGGCTCGATCCGGATGGCCCAGCCCACAGGGAGATCAGGGCGCATACCAAACGCCTTCCGGCGGTCAAAGCAAAGGTCGGGATTCGCCTCGAAAACATGGAAGTGGGCAGTGAGATGGACAGGGACGGCGCCGCGGTTGGTGATCTGGATGAGGGTGACCGGTAAACCGGCGTTGATTTCGATCTCCCCTTCACCGGGAATGATCCCACCAGGCGGAACGGTGATCTCGCTCATCGGATCGGATTCCTCACAGTCACCAGGCGTGTACCGTCTGGGAAGAGTGCATCGATATAGAGGACACTCAGCATTTCGGGGACGCCCGGTAGGACGTCATCGCGGGTGAGAAGCGAGCAGGCTTGAGCGACGACGTCTTCGTAAGGGCGTCCGGCACGGGCCTCTTCGTAGACCTCATCACAGATAATCGCAGCGGCTTCCGCGTAGTTGAGCTTGATACCGCGGGCACGGCGCCGCCGAGCGAGCTCGGCGAGTGTAAAGACGGTGAGACGATCCAGTTCCTTTGGCGTGAGATACATTACTGCCTCCGCATGGGTCGGGGTGTAGAGTCGGCCGCTTCCCTGCCACCTGGCGAAAGAGTACCGGTGGTATCCAAGACAAGTTCGAGGCGCGTCCGGTAGGGGATACGATAGTGACGGAGCAGATTGGCGACATTCACACTCCGGTAACCTGATGGGAACTTCGGATCGGGGTGGGGAGAGAGAGCCAGTCGAACCGGCAGATATCGTCCAAGCCGCCCAGCGCGAATTGCTTGAGCCAGGAGATCGAGATCGGAGTGGCCGGTGATATCCTCGATCCAGAGATCGGGCGGTCCAGAAAAGGGGTTGCGGTCTAACCAGATGTAGAGCCTCTGCTCAGCCATGAGGCGCTTCCCCGCAGAACGAACGCATGCCCTGGGTAACTGCTCAGGACGTGAATGGAATCCAGGTCTCGGCTGCCGGCAAGCACAGACTGTCCCGCGCGTCGGATGCTGGCTGCAGGCGAAGCAGTGCTTCGAGGTCAGAGCGGCGATAGAGACGTTCACGGCGGATACCGCGGCGATAGCTACGAAGGCGGCCGCGACTTGCATAGGCATAGAGTGTTTCGCGCTTCACACCGAGTAGTGCTGCTGCTTCTGCTGCGGTTAAATACTCGACACCATCAATTTCAATCATCGATCGCTCCCGTGAATACTCCGCGAAGTCTCAGTATAACATGCCGTCTTCGGTGTGTCCATCGATTCTCGATTGAATTGTAGAGCGTTCAGCGGTTCCTCCCAAGTCGAGTATGGCTAGCAGACCAGTCAGAAAGGAAGTGCAGTGGTCCAGAGCGAGAATGGCTGGGGCCTTCCGTGCAGTGGCAGAGCGCGAAATTGGGGAGTATTTCGGGGTTATGTAAGGAATGTGAACGAAATCCGCAGCAATGTGCATCTGGTGGTGTCTCTTGTGCCCCTGAGATGCGCAGGGAGGCCTGGCTACGTGAGGCAAAAAGGGTAGCAGCATCGCAGGTTGAGGAGAAACCGCGTCGGCGATGTTGCAGCTGCCTGAGAGCGAGTGCGGATCGGGCCATCGCCGGTTGAGGGAAAACGCAAGACGTGCAGCACTGAGCGCGGGAAATACACCAGATTCTGGTGTTGAGTGGGGAGGTGCCGTCTTGTGGGAGTTGTCGTACGTTCCAACCAGGATGGGGGTCTGCACTTCTTGAGCGGAACAGAAGCGGAGATTCGTCGATGTTTCCGTTTTGTCTTGCAGGAGATGTGGGTATCCCTCCGCTCACGAAACCGAGGAGCCTTCCGTGGCCGTTGACGACAAGGTTCACGGTAACTCCTTTGGGTAGCTTCGCATTCGTCGCCGTCTGGTTTTCTCCGGGGTGTGGGATAGATGCCTGATCGACGCAAAGTCATGATGATCGACGAATATACAATGTGGAGAAATAACGACGATATTGCAATATGTATGAGTACTTTCCATATTATTGTTACACTATCATTACTTGGTTAATTCAGATCATTCATAAACATGCCTATAATGTGGATTACTATGAGTGCAGCACATCCAATAGTTTGTAACAGGATGAACACTGATTGGAGCACCGGTCAACTGTCAAGAGGGCCAGAGACAGACCCTCGGATTCTTCCCGAAGTGGTAAGCCCCCAAGGGAGTTCTCTCATACCGGTTTCACCTCGGCGTAGGCCAGCCCGGTGGTGATCTGGTGTTGAGAGGCAAGGATTTCTCCGTCTTCCAGAAAGCGGCGCTGATGCTCGCGATCTTCCAACGGCAGCTTAAACGGCGGCCAGAAGGCATGGCTGCTGTGTCAGCAGAGTCGCAAGCTATAACAGGACGAGAATCGGTTGGTCGTCTGCTCCTCGTCTGGGGCTCGCCGTGCCGTCCTCTTTGACCAGCTGAACTGTGGATTGCCTGAAGGGAAAGTGCGGTGAAGAAAGGGTTGTCAAAGCCGATGGACTCGCAAGGGAGCGTGCACAAAGAAAGACTGTGTGGTACTATATAACGGTGTGCTGGCGCGGTGTTTTGTGCGAATCCGGGTACACCGAAGGGGTGTGAGGTCAGGTGGCGAAGACGGTTCACGTCGAGCTACGCGAGAACGAGAGCTTCGACGCACTGCTGAAGCGGTTCACTAAGGAGCTCCAGAAGGCTGGGGTGCTGCGCGATTACCGTGCGAAGCGGCACTACGTCAGTAAGTCAGAGCAGCGTCGAGCGAAGATCCGCAAGGCGGAGCATCGCCGTCGTCGCAAGCTCGCGAAGCTCGCCAAGAAGGGCCAGCTTGGGCTCTGAGTGTGCGACAGGCGACGGGCACTGCCAACCGTCGGCAGAAACGCTCGTTCTTTCTCGTCGTGAGTGAACAAACGTGGCTGTTGCCGGTGGCGACGGTTGCGTTTGTTCTTTTTGTTGGCGGACCGAGTATTGCTGTCCTGTTCTTTTCGGTCACACCATGGCTGATTGTTCCCTTCTTGCTCCCATCCTTCCTTGCAACGTGGCTTGGACTGATTGTTGCGCTTGCCGATCTTTTGCAACGCCCAGCGCACCAGTTTCCTGGTGGGCGGACGTTCTGGCTGATCCTGATCACACTTTTCAACGTCATCGCATTCTTGCCGTATTGGCTCTTCGTGGCACGGCGGCCGAGACGGACGAGCTAATGGGAGTTCTCGGGCGATTCGAATGGGCGCAGTCCATGCTGAATTTCCTCAGCAAGCTTCTGAACCTCTGCAGCCGGCGCCAGCGTATTGACGGCGGTCTGGAGCTCTTCAAAAAGACGATCCACATGTTCACGCTGCTCCGCGGTCATCGCCTCCCGGATGGTCTCCCACTGCGCCCGGGCCCGTTGGACTGCTGACTGGGCTGCAGCATACTCCTCCTGCTCCAGCACCTGTCCGTCGCGGACGACTTGCTCTGTGTAGAGGGACAGCTGTAAGACGTCGAGCTCCGCCTGGATCCGCTCAACTGTACCCGAAACCGCCGGTTGACCAGTATCGCTCTGGTGCGACAATCCCCAGATGATCGCTGCGAGGGCAAGAGCGAGAATGCTGAGCGCGATCGCGACGATACGGTGCCACCACGGTCTCCGGCTGTGTGGACGAACGATTGCCATGAGTTTCCTCACACGCGAGCTGGTTGACCGATCAGTAAGCAGCCGAGCTCCTCAGTTGCGATAGGTGCCTGAACGGGGAGTGAACGATCGAAGAGGAGATAGCGTGAGCCGATGATCGCACAGGCACACTGCCCGGTTAGGGCCGACAGCGAGAGCTCAGCAGGCGCTCGCAGCGCGTGACACCAGCCATCAGCGGCACGGAAGCAGATCGCACCAGTACTGTCGATAACGGCGAGTGGCCGACGCTCACGCCGGAAGGGACCGATTCTCCGGCGCACAGTCGCAGTGAACACACGGTAGAATTCATTTTCGAATTGAAGTTCGAGACACTGTGACGGAACGCCAAGGGCCTGTGCCGCCAGTTGCAGTGCTTCTGCGCGACTGATCCGTATCTTGGTTGAGCTACCCGAAGGTTCCTCAAGTGCTGTGGCGCGAATGCGCGCTGCATGCCTTTCTGGAATTGGCTCGACAACAACTTGGACGCTGCGTGGATCTGCACCAAGAGCGACGAGCTGATGCTCGAGACGCTGGATAGTGGCCTGGAGCTCGGCTCCGGAATACAGGTGTACCTCTTCGATCACGCTCAGCGGGGTTGTTGTCGCGCCAATCGCGGCCATCACTTCAGCATGGTGTGCGATCGCGAGCGGAAGGCGGAGCCGTTTGGCCAGTGCTGGTGCAAGCACGCCAGCGCCGCCCCCGAGGCCAATCAGGTGGGGTTGCTGTAACTCGTAGTCCTGCATCAGTTCTCGTGCCAGTGGGACGAGCGCATCAACCGCCCGCGCCAAGACTTCCTGCGCTGTCTCGTCAACCGTGCGCCCGAGCAGATCGGCGAGCGGTTGGAACGCAGCGCGAGCGCGCTCACGATCACCAAAAGCGTAGTCGTGCGGTGCGAGCAATCCCAGGGCATTCGCTGCATCTGTCAGTGTTAAGGCGGCAGTTCGACCGTTCTGGTCGCGAACCACAACATAATCGGGAGTGTCGCCCGGCAGCGGTGCGATGAAGGCGAGCGCAAAAGGCGGCTTGAGGTCGCTGGTAAAACTGACATAGGGCAGGCCAGCGATATGGGCGCTGCGGGGGCCGAGGCCGATGATTTGGCGGTGTGCGACGCGGATGAGTGAGCCGCCGCCCAGCCCGGCGACATGGACGTCGACTGAGCGCAGGCAGGTTGGATGCTGCATGATACGCACGTAGCGCAGGACGGGGCGGCCGTCGCGAATAACGCCAAGGTTCGTGCTTGTACCTCCGACCTCGACAAAGAGTGCATCGACGGTCGGATGTTCTCGTAATGCACCTGCGACACTGGCTGCTGGACCAGACAGCATGCTTGTCGCTGGAAGCTCAGCGAGTTGATCGATTGACGCCACGCTCAGATCACCCGTCAGGATCATGGCCGGAGCGAGAATGCCAGCTTCTTGCAGTGCCGCACGTACCCACTGAGTTGTCTTGCGCATGCATGGCAGGATGCTCGCGTTGATCGCTGCCGTCACCGTGCGAACTTCCAAGCCGTAGAGACCGGTCAGTTGATGGCCCGCTGTGGCGGGAAGACCGAGATCACCGGCTATGGCAAGCGCGAGGCGTTCCGGTTCTGGATCCTCGACGGCATAAGCAGCCGAAATGGCAACGGCACGGGCCCCAGATCGGCTGAGAGACTCGAGGGCAGCTCGTACCCTCTCAGGGGTTACTGCTTCACGATCCAGGTAGGTGTAATGGAGGGTGAGTGTGCGCCCGGGAGCAAGTTTGATCTGATCTAGTCGCGTCCGCTGTTGAGTTTGCCGCCGCTCCGCACGTGGGCCGATGGCGAGGATCCCAACCGGTACAACATCGCCTTCGAGCAGCGCATTGACTGCTTGCGTCGTGCTGAAGGTGACCACGCGGATTTCTTCTGGTGGGATACCAGTTTGGCGAATCAGCGCCTCTAAGGCTTGCACCGCCCCGGCTGCAACACCGTGTTGGGCAGCATGCGTGGTCGGAACGGCGACGTGAGCGCATAGGTCGCCCGTTTCCTGGTGCAGCGCCACTGCCTTGGTGAACGTCCCGCCGACATCGATGCCGATGCGAATCACGCGATCCCCCTCTCTCGATCAGTCGCACCCAGTGCACGTCTCGCTGGTGCTGATCGGTACCAGGACCAGCCGGCCCAGCCCCACGCGGCAAGATAGGCAGTAGCAAGCGTTGCCTGAGCCAGGAAAACCTCTCGGGTTGGATGGAGACCTAAAACATCGAGGAGACTACGATTGAGATTGGGGAGTTGGATGACTGAGATCGGGAGGTAGCCGATCATTTGAAGTTCCCACACAGCGTGGCCCAAGATTGCGAGGGACAAGACCATAATGATGAGAATGGCGATCGAGAGGAAGGCACGGAGGGGGAGCCGCCTTCCGAGACCAAGGACCGCCCATCCGAGTGCCATCAGAAGGAGCGCAGCGATCAGAAGACCGAGGAAAACCCAGAACTCCAGTCGTCGAGCCATCAGGACGAGTGACTGGTACAACACCGCTGTCTCTACGCCCTCACGGTAGACAGCCGTAAAGCCAAGAAGCGCGATCGCTGATGCCTTGCCAGTTGCAACGGCCTCCCACGCGTGTCCTCGCAGGTATTCCATCCAGCGACGAGTGTCGATCCGACGCAGTAGCCAGAGGCTGATCGAGATCATCAGCGCCACTGCCAGGAGCGACATTCCAATCTCCAAGAGTTCTCGACCGATCGGAACTACCCGCAGGACAACAACCAGGGCCAGCCAGGTGAAGAGACTGGCAGGGATTGCGAGAGTGGCTCCGATCCAGAGGGGACGACGAAGACGCGGTTGATGAGTGCCTACAAAGCCGAGTAAAGCTGCGATCACGAGAATCGCTTCGATCCCTTCGCGAAGGAGGATCGAAAAAGAGGCAAGCCCGACGAAGAGTGGTGCAGCAAGGCCAGGACCTCCAACGAGCCGCTCGACTTCGACAAGCCCGTTCTCGATCTCCAGAAGAAGCCGTTCGATTTCGGAAGATGGTGCGCCACGTTCAATGAGCTGCCGCCATTGAGCGAACTTGACTTCCATTGCAAACGTAAAGTTGGGATCAGCGACTCGGAGTGGAACTTCAACAAGTTCAAAGTGGTCAAGATACGCTTGCCGTGCCAGACGGAGAGCACGTTCGCGGTCTCCTGACTGGTACGCACTCTGACTGTCCCGCATTAACTGGCGAATCGCGGCCAATTCCTGCGAGATGGTCACACCCGAAGAAGGGGATTCGGCAAGAGTGCGTGGTGCGGCGAGGGTGATCGAGGCGGCGAGCAAGGCGATGAACCATCCAAGCCTGAATAAGTAGCGTGAGGGTGCGACGGTCACCGGAGCACCTCCTCAACCTCCTCGAGTGCGCTTTCCACCTGGCGAATCAGCCGCTCCACTTCTCCCACCGGGCGCTCTGCTCGGATCGCGTCGCGGATTGCCTTGAAGTCCTTTTCGAGTTGTTCGACAAGTTGGCGATGACCGCGCTCCAGCAGAGACGGTTCGAGTGGCTCGAATCCCTCGAGGTAAGCGTTGGCCGCCTCTTCGTAGGCTTGGTTCGTATTGCCAGCACGGTAAGCCTGCAACGCAGCCGCGAGCTGGGCACGAATCTTGGCAAGCTGCTCTTCGGTTGACGATGTGGTTGGCGAGCTGATAGCGAAAGTGCTGCGTAGTTCACTTGCACAATGGAGTAATCGCTCGCGCGCCGTGTTCGCCTCAGCAACTGTCGTTCCTGGAGCATCGTAGAACGACATGAAGGTTGTCTGAGCGAGTGCGTCCAAATCCTCCTGGATTCTAGTTAGAGTACTGCGTACATCTGGAGGTGCGGTCGCGGAAACGAGTGGAAATTCACGACGCAAAATATGAAAGAATCCCCAGGAATCCTGATACTCCTCGATATTGACGATCTTTCCGTTCTCAACACCCTCAAGAAACTCGCTGGCCGCAGACTCTGCCAGGAGCGCCAGCGCTGCAGCACGGGTTACGTTTGGATCCGAAGAGCCATCGATAATAGCGCGGATCACATCTTGGAGCGCTTGACGTGCTGTCTCGTTGCGTGCTGCAGCGTCGTGAGCCTGCTGTTTGGTTGCTTCTAGGTAGTCATCCAGCGCTCTGCGGATGCTGGCGAGGTCAGAAGCGTTAAGGCGGCCTTGAACGCTTGCCCAGTATTCAGCAGCTGGATGCGCAGCATGTGCTTGGGCGAGTGTCCAGTTGCCGCGCTCGAGGTTGGCTCGGCTGGCCTCCAAGTGCCCCAACATCTCGTAAAGTATAGCGACAAACTCGCTTTCGTCCTCGCCCCCAGGAGCTCGATGACTGGTGTGAGGCGAGTCTGTGGTCGTGGTTGCTGCTGTGCTCACTGGTTGGGTTGCCGGCCGCGTCTCGACCGATGCTGAACACGCTGCGAGTACAAGCGTCAAGGCACTGTAAACAATCATCGACCGAATGGGGATCCGACCCATACCCATCCTGTCGTCCCTTTCGTGGAACGCTTCCTCTCTGCTCTGCACTCCCCGATCCGGTCGCCGGCGACCAAATCCGAGTAATTTGCTCGGGATTCATTCTAGAGGGCGATCAAGCATGTGTCAAGCGCTCGTGCGTGGGCATGGTCGCATGGCGAGGCGGTGGTATACGGGGCGGACGGCTGCAAAGGTTCTTGGTGCGGACACGGTAGCCTTCGCGCGGTGAGCGCCGGAGGCGCCTGGCGTTGTGCTGCGAGTGTCCAGTTGTCTGTTGAAGCGGTGGCGATCAGAACGTCAACGGAGCTCAACGTTTCTGGTAGTCGAAAAGTGGCTGCGGGCACGATGGGTCGCTGGATGGGCGTAGACCATCTTGTGACGGCAACGTCCGTGGTGTCGCGGGGAGCGTGACCACTATGGGGACTCCCCAACGCTTGGAGTTTTCTCTCTTGACCGCTCGTCTTCACTAAGCGTACCGCGGTGTCCTTGGCATGGAATGCCTGAGAAGCTCTGAGCTACTCCCGAGCCAGTCGCGCGGGATCTATCCCGGGCCTATCCTTCGGCGAATTTCTGGCAGTGCTATGCTTCAGACCGGCCAGGACTCCATGCGCCAGGCGGCGTCCCAGAACATCCATTCGTACCGCGACGTAGTGACAAAATGGGCGCGGACAGCTGCGCGCCGTTCCCCGCGGAGATCCGTCACCGCGTCCTCGGTGACGTTGATCACTGCCTGAACGACCGCGGCGTACTCCGCAGATGCATAGGTAGCAATCCAGCGCTGGTAGAGTGGGTTGGGGGAGCCTGCTTTCTCAAGGTGTTTTCCTACTTCCCAGTAGATCCAGTAGCATGGCAGGACCGCTCCGAGGAGCTCCTCAAAGGGGCGATCATAGGCAATGCGAAGGAGATACGAGGTGTAGGCTAAGTTGGTGGGCGCATACG
Source organism: uncultured Thermomicrobium sp. (assembly GCA_938028665.1). GTDB lineage: Bacteria > Chloroflexota > Chloroflexia > Thermomicrobiales > Thermomicrobiaceae > Thermomicrobium. The sequence continues at coordinate 19,219 of CALIMB010000086.1, forward strand.
GGGTTGCAGCAATCTCTTCTGGTGAGAGTTCCCATTCGCGGAAGAAACTTTCATGAAGCGAGCGCTCCACGACGAGTGCGATTTTGGCATGATCTGCGAAGAGTTCACACCAAGGATCACGCGGTGACTTCGCTGCTGCCAGAGCCAGGCAACGGGCGTAGTCTCGGAGGTAAAGGGCATCTTGCACGACATAGTACCGGAACGCATCTTCCGGGAGCGAGCCATCTGTCAGGCCGCGCAGGAAAGGATGAGCGAGGATTGCTGCGAAGATATCGGTGATCGAGCTCCAGAGTTCGTCTGTGAAGCGGGACATTGATCGACTCCTTCTCCTTCAGATTGGCCATGTCATACCGGTATAGACCATGTCCCAGAACAGGTACTCGTAGCGTGCTGTAGCGAGGAAAACCCGGCGAATCGCTGGATACTCGCCGGTGCTCGAGCAACGCACGAGCTGTGTCCCGAGCCACTCAACCCAGGCGGCGAACTGCGGGCTTGTCCAGTTCTCAATCCAGCGAGCATAGGGTCCAGCCAAGCCGACCACTTGCCGAACGGTTGACCAGGCGTCGTAGTACGCCTTTTCAGCGCCCCAGAGGGCTGCAAGTGCCTCGCCAAGTGACCCGGTTGCTGCAGTAGCGAGAAGAAAGCTCGCGTAACCGAGGCAAACTGGAGTGGGCTCGACCTGTAGCTCGAGTCTTTGTTGGTGGGCATAATCCTCGAAGATGCTGAGTTCGTTGCGGAAGGCGACAGCTGCGTCCAGGAGGCCGTAGCGGAGTTCGTCGTCCGGGGCACGGGCGATGAGGAGCGCGAGGAAACGCAGACCGTCTTGGACGAATCGGTAGTCTTGCTGTACCCAAAAGTCGAAGCGCTCACGCGGAAGGCGACCGGTGGCGAGTTCGTGGAGAAACGGATGCGCCGTCATGGCCTCCCAGATGGGGCGCGCCTCGCTCAGGAGCTCGTCGAGAAGTGGGGTGGACATCATCGCACCTCCGGGTAACGCAGCTGGAATGAGCTGGCGATTCTGTACGGGGATACCTTGCCGATGTCTGGCCTCCCTTCGCTGGTATTACCCAGATCAGGTCGTGACCGGTCGGCGGCGGGATCCTGGGCCGCCCTCTCAGCCTGGTTCACCCAAGCTCCCGGGGCATGTCAGCGCCTCCACGGTAACCCCGCAGCGGAAGGCGTGTCAAGGGTTGAGGCGAGTCTAATACGGCGAACTCGATCCACTGGTGACAACGATAGAAGCGTCAATCCAGGTGGATCAACTTCTCAGCAGAGCGGCACTGTGTGGGATGCTTTGCCCGTTTGCGAACTCATCATTGTGCTGGTAGCTCAAGGCGAGTCTTCAACCTGGTCTCCCGGTTACTCTGCTAGCTGAAGCTTGACATCTAGGAGAAGTTGGGTGTCTTGATCTCAGTAGCAACTTCCCTCGCCTCGAGTTTCAGGTACCCAAGCAAGGGGAAGGAGAAGCTCTCTGGGAACCAGTTGGCACGCTCTCTCGGATAGTGAACCCTGTTGTGGTCTTGAGGCCCAGATATCCGCGTGATTCATGCTGACTGACTCAGGGTATACAGCTGCTCTTGTTGGCTGGGATACCAAGGTGCTGCGCACCGCACGAGGACTCAAAACAGGGTAAAGAGGGCTGGTCGATATACTAAGACCAGGCATGATGCCCAGGTAGCGTGACTGGGCACCACCGGGAGGGAATGTGACAGGGGGACGCATGAAGGGGGTCGTTCTCGCAGGGGGCTTGGGAACGCGGCTCTATCCTCTGACGTTTGCGACGAACAAGCACCTCCTGCCCGTCTACGACCAGCCCATGATCTACTACCCGATTCAAACCCTAGTGAAGGCTGGGATTGACGAGATCATGGTAGTGACTGGTGGTCCGCATGCCGGGGACTTCCTCCGTGTCTTGCGCAACGGTCGGCATCTCGGCGTTCGTCACCTTGAGTATGCGTACCAGGAAGAAGAACGAGGGATTGCGGACGCCTTAAGTCTTTGTGAGGAGTTCGCTGATGGTGAGCATCTTTGCGTGATTTTGGGAGATAATACGACTGACGCAGATATTCGTCCCGCGGTGGAGAGTTTTACCGGCGGGGCGTTGATCTTCCTGGCGCGGGTTCCTGACCCGCATCGCTTCGGTTGTCCGGTATTCGACCCAGCTGATCCGACGCGGATCGTTCGGATAGAGGAGAAGCCGAAGGAACCGAAGAGCTCGTATGCGGTCACCGGACTGTACCTCTACGATAGTCGGGTGTTTGATTTCATCCGGGAATTGGAACCCTCGCCGCGTGGCGAATTAGAGATCACCGACGTCAATAATCGCTATTTGGAGCTCGGGCTGTTGCACTGGGTAGAGCTCAAAGGGTTCTGGAGCGATGCAGGGACATTTGAGAGCTTGCATCGCGCCAATCGCTACTGGGCAGAGCGCCGTGGATACCGTGATCCGGAGACGACGGCATTCCAGCCGATGCTCGCTGGAGGGCACAGTACGCATTGACAGACGGAGGCGCAATGTTCCAACGCGAAGCGGAACGAGCAGCGGAACTGATTAACACTGCACTGGAAGCACTTGGGTATGGTCGACGTGCGCTGGAGATGCGTCCGATTCCATTCCCTGGGGTGTGGGGTACGTCAACGACGGTCTGTTACCAGATAGCCAACGAGCAGCTTGCTGGGGAACTCGAGGCGGCGACAGTTGGCCTTTCCAAGAAAGAAGCGAAACGTCTGGTCCAAGAGCGGGTGCGTGAACGGGCTCAGGCGATTGCCGAGGAGATCGCTACCTGGCTTTCCGCCCGCGGTGACTTTGCGCGAGTAGAGGCCGTAAATGGATACCTGAATATCGTCTATGACACAGCTCGTTTTGCCAATGAGGTGCTGCGGGCGGTATTGACTGCTGGGCCGGACTATGGACGAGGGGCTCCCCGTGGTGAACGAGTCATGGTGGAATATTCTCAGCCGAATACGCACAAAGCATTCCACGTGGGGCATCTACGAAACGTTTGTCTTGGCAATGCATTGAGTCGGATTTTACGCTTTGCTGGTTTTGATGTGCTCGAGGCGAACTATATTGGTGATATTGGCTTGCATGTTATTAAGTGTCTGTGGTGCTATCTGCGCTTCCATCGTGGAGAGGAGCCACCGCGTGAGCAGCGGGGACGCTGGTTGGGTGAGATTTATGCCGAAGCGGATCGCCGTCTAAGCTATCGGCAAGAGGTCGTCGAACTGCTAAACGAACTCGCACAGGCAGATCCAGTCTTCGTCCAGGCTCTCGACCGGATGCTGAAAGAGCTCTGGCGGGAGCATAAGGTTGGCGAGGACATTGCCTATCTTTTGGGCCAGATCGCCCACGGACGGGAGATAAAGCCGGAAGCGTTCTACGATGGGCAGACCATTGTGAAGTTCTGGCCGATTGTTGGTCGGCAGTTAGAGCATGAGCTGGCGGAGGCGCGCGCTACGGCAGAGCAGGATGGTGAGGAGGAGACGCTGCAGCGTGTTCGCCAGCTGGAGGAGTGGTACGACCGTTGGCGTCGACTGGCGGCGACACTGGACTGGTGGCCACACGTTCCGCAGTGGGAGCGCGAGGTTCGCGAGACGTTCCAGCGCTGGGAACGCAAAGACCCAGAGTTTGTCCAGCTCTGGGAGGAAACTCGTACCTGGAGTCTAGAGGAGTTCTATCGGATCTATGAAGAGCTGGACGTCCACTTTGACGTGTGGTTTTTCGAAAGTGAAGTGGAGGAAGAAGGGCGGCAGATTGTTCGTGAGCTCCTGGAGCGCGGGATTGCTGAGATCAGCGATGGGCTGCCGGTCGTCAAGATCGACGAGAAGCTCGGGTTGGAGAAGGAAACGTACCGGACGCTCCCTATCTTGCGCTCGGATGGAACGACGCTCTACTCTACGAAGGATCTTGCTCTCACAAAACGCAAGTTCGAACAGTATCAGGTCGATCGAGCGATCTGGGTAGTGGATGTGCGACAGACACTGTACCTGCAACAGATCTTCAAAGTGATGGAACTCTGGGGTTTTCAGCAGGCAGCCAAGTGCTACCACCTGGCGTATGAAACCGTCATGCTGCCAAGTGGTGCAATGAGTAGTCGATTGGGCAACGTGGTGCTGTATGAGGATGTAGCGCGACAAGTCCTTGCGCGGGCACTGGAAATCATTGAGGAGAAGAACCCGAGCTTACCACCGGAGGTGAAAGCTGCAGTTGCGCGCCAGGTGGGGTTGGGGAGCCTGAAGTACGGGATGCTTTCGCGGGACAACAACCGCGTCATCGTTTTCGATATCGAAGAAGCGTTGTCGTTCGAGGGGCATGCCGCACCGTACATCCAGTACGCGCATGCGCGGGCGTGCCGCATTCTGGAAAAGGTTGAAACATTCCCGGAAGGGCCGTATGCACTCGAGGATTTGACACAGGAGGAGATTGACCTGATCGAGCAGATCGCGCTCTTCCCTGATGAGGTACAGCGCGCAGCAGATGAGTACAAGCCGCTGGTTGTTGCAAACTTTGTCTACGAACTCGCCAAACGTTTCAACGAGTTCTATCGCCTCTGCCCGGTGCTCCAGGCGCCGGAGCCGCAACGCTCGGCGCGACTGGCAATGGTGGCGGCAGCGCGACAGACGCTTGCCAATGGCCTCGCCTTACTTGGTATCGTTGCCCCGGAAGTCATGTGACCTGAGCCCTCTTCAAGATGGAGTCGGAGTGGGGCTTGGCTCGGGTGTCGGCCCCGCAGTGATCGTGGGCACGGGAGTCGGCTCCTGGGTCGGGTGTGGAGTCGCTTCGACGGTCGGTGTCGGGTGCGTGATGGTGGGCTCGGGTGTAGGGGTTACGATGGTAACGGGTGATGGCGTTGGCTTCGGTTCGGGTGTCGGGGATGGAATCAATTCGGGGAGTGGTGTCTTCACCGGTTCGGCGAGTTCCGGTGCTGCCGACGAAGCTGGGATGCGCGGCGCGGTAGCGCGGACCCGAGGCCGTGGCTGTCCTTGGCGCGGCGGGAACATTTCGTCGAGGATTGCTTGGATAGCATTCCAATTCGGTATGAGATAGAAGGGTTGTCCGGGCTCCCAATAGCTTGTTGTTGCCGGAAGGAGGGTATAGGATCGAATACGATCCTGCGGAATTTCGGTACCCAGCTTTGCCAGAGCAAGAACCTGCGTCGGGCTAAGGTCAGTTCGCACGGTATCGCCAAGTGAGTCAACGAGCTGTGGTGCCTTCCGGATGAGATCGAGCCGGAGCCCTTGCTCTCGCAGCGCACGCAGCACCTGTTGCTGGCGATAGCCTCGTGCGAAATCGTTATCGTCGTGGCGAGTGCGCACGTAGCGAAGGGCGGTACGCCCATCCATCCGCTGAAGGCCGGGTGCGAAGTAGATGCGCGTGTAATTGTAGTTCTCCCCCGGATACTCGTCGTCCTTGATTGGTGCGGGAACGTCCACAACCACGCCGCCCACTGTGTCGACGATTCGGACGAAACCCTCAAAGTCGACCTCGGCGTAGTAGTGAATGGGGATACCAAAGTTGTATTCGATTGTGGCACGAACAAGTCCTGGACCAGTGATCGGGGAGTTTACGCCAAGGGCGTAGGCGGCGTTGATCTTTTCTTGGCCATAGCCAGGGATGGTGACCAGAAGATCGCGTGGAATAGAGAGCATGCCGACGTCTTTGGTGAGAGGGTCAATCGTGACGATGATGATGGTATCGGACCGGGGGATGTCTTCTGCTTCGCGGCGGTCAATGCCCAGCAAGAGTACGCTAATGCGATCTTTCTTGTCCCAGTTTGGGAGCTGGATCGTGGAGTCATTGGGGGTCAGCAGAACCACCTCTGGCGTGCCTTGCTCGTTAATGACCACGGTTGCCCGTGGCACGGGCGTGACAAAGACCCGCTGGTAAGCACGCCAGGAAGCCCAAGCAAGCGGACCAAAATAGGCGAGCAAGCCTGAGATCATGACCACTGCGAGTGTTGCGATGAGAAACCGCAGCGTGGAGCGGCGTGTTCGCGTTGGTGGTGGAGTTTCGTGCGGGGGTTGTGCCTGGTGGTGAGAGAATCCGTGGCGGGCAGCCCGGAGCTCACGCGCTGTCAGGCGGACAAACGGTTGTGTGGGTGATCCTTCTGGTGGCTCGGTTGTTGACATCGCGTTCCCTTCCCCATCCTTGGGGGTGTTGGCGCGCCGCGCAGCAGTATAGCAAGGCGCAACGACTCAGCAGCAGTTGCTCGCCAGCGGTTGACGGCTTGGGTCGGGTCACACCATACTCACGTCCGTACGTCGGTTCTCCGGCGTGGTGGGGTGTCACAGAGGGGGTGAGCATGATCCTTTCCGACCGGGACATCATTGCGGCACTCAAGAGCGGGCGCATCAAGATCACCCCGGAGCCCGATCTGGAGACGCAACTCGGCGCTTGTTCGATTGATCTCCGCCTGGGGAACACGTTCATGGTCTTTGAGCATTCTCGTTTCTCTTATATCGATCCGCGGCAGCCGCAGTCGATTGGGGACGCGATGCGGACAATCGTGGTTCCTGAGGGCGAACCGTTCATCATGCAGGCGGGTGACTTTGCGTTGGCCTCGACGTTGGAGTACATCGAACTTGCTGATGATCTGGTCGGGCGGCTTGAGGGGCGATCGAGTATTGCTCGTCTTGGTATCACGGTCCACAGCACCGCTGCGTTGTTCGAGCCAGGATGGGCTGGGACGGCGACGATGGAACTCTCCAACCTGGGGCGGATGGCTGTGGCACTGTATCCTGGTATGCGGATCTGTTCTTTTACTTTCGAGCAACTGACCTCGCCAGCGATGGTTCCCTACCGGATGAAGCGCGGGAACAAGTATGCTGGGCAGACGGATCCCAAGCCCAGTCGACTGGCCGAAGAGCTCAGCTTGGAACACCGTCGCGGGTGAGCGGGATGGCTCACGGCTCTTTTGCTGGCGTCGGTGTGACTCCCGCTTGATACTCCTCAAAGCGCGCCAGGACAAAGAGAAGAGATGAGAGGCGATTTAAGTAGGCGAGGAGCTGCTCGTTGTGCACATCACCTTCATGGTAGAGGCGCGCAACGAGGCGTTCAGCACGCCGCACAACAGTGCGGGCAAAGTCCAGCATCGCCCCTTGGAGGGTGTCACCAGGTAGAACGAAGTGTCTACCGATCGGCACGCGAGCACCGAGACGAGCGATCGTTTCCTCGATTCTCCGCACGTGCTCCTCAGTAATATGGTATTTCTGCTGTTCGATTCCCGGGGCGAAGGCCAGTTCGGCCATCATCAGATAGAGGTCACGCTGCATGCGGACGAGCGTCTGTTTCGTCTCCTCGTTCTGTGCAACAGCACGTGCCATCCCCAGAGCCGACGTTGCCTCATCGAGCGTCCCGAACGTCTCAGGGCGAGGAGCGTACTTCGGTACGCGTCCCCCGAGGAGATCGGTGTACCCCTGATCGCCTTTTCCTGTGTAGAGCATATCCCTACCCTTCCTCTCAGTCCGGACGTGCGAATTGGCGCGCAGCCAGCACGATAAGGAAGATGCCCAGTACGAGGACGATTGCTGCATCGAACAACGGGTTTAACGGATGGCCGAACAGAGTGACCCCCAGCTGGTCGATCACTGGCTGAGGGACGTCAGCTGAGCCGAGGACGACGCGACGGATAGCGTCGATTCCATAGGTGACCGGATCGATTCGCGTCAGGACAGTCAGCCATATAGGGAGGTTGCTCAGGGGATAGAGGGCACCGGAGAGGAATAACAGTGGCGTGACGAGGAAATTCATCACCAAACCAAATCCCTCCGTCGAGCGCATCCGAGCGGCGATCACGAGCCCGATGCTGGAGAGCGAGAAGGCTAGGAGAAAAAGCAAGGGGATGAGAAGGAGGATCGTCCCGAGCTGCAAGCGAACACCGATGAGCGGCGCAAGCAGAAGGAGTAAGAGTCCCTGCAGCATGGAGGTCGTACTCCCACCAAGCGCCTTACCGACAACGATAGCCCAACGAGGAATCGGTGCGACAAGGAGTTCTTTGAGAAAACCGAACTCACGATCCCAGACAACCGAGACTGCACTGAAGATAGATGAGAAAAGAACAGACATACCGATGATCCCAGGATAGAGGAACTGAACATAGTCTGGCCCGCCTGGCATTCCACCGAGTGTGCCCATCCAGGGCGAAAGGCCGGCGCCGAAGATAACCAGGAAAAGCAGTGGTTGAGCAATGCCACCCGCAATGCGTGTGCGATCACGCCAGAAACGGAGGAGATCGCGTTGCCAGAGTGTGAGGATGCCAACCACGGCACGTGTTGTAGCCGAGGGTGAGCGGAGGTTCTCCGTTAGTTCAAATGTTGCCACCGGATCCCCCAATGTGTTAGCGTCTCATCCGAAGCCGTTCCCGCATAAGGTCGAGCTCGGAGGAGTCTTCGTCACGCATCTGCCGGCCGGTTAGGGCGAGGAAGACGTCATCCAGGCTTGGACGACGCAGGCTGACCGACTTGATCGCGACGGTTAAGTGCTGGACCAGCTGGGGAATCAGCTCGTCACCACGCTCAGCCTCGATGCGGACTACACCGTCGACGACCATGGGAGCCAGGCCAAAGCGTTGCTCAAGCTCTTGTGCTGCTCGCGTATTGTCTGCGGTGGACAACAGGATAATATCGCGTCCGACACGAGCTTTCAGGCGTTCTGGGGCATCGAGCGCGATAATGCGACCATGATCGATGATTGCGACCCGGTCACACTGTTCCGCTTCTTCGAGATAGTGGGTGGTAAGGAAGAGCGTCACACCGATTTGGCGACGGAGTTCCGTGAGGTATGCCCAGATCTGGCGGCGTGTCTGGGGGTCAAGGCCGAGTGTTGGCTCATCGAGAAAGAGGATCTCTGGTGAGTGCAGGAGTCCACGAACGATCTCCAGTCGCCGTTTCATGCCACCGGAGAAAGTCCGAACAAGCGAATACCGCCGATCCCAGAGCTCCACCATCTTGAGGAGCTCCGTCGCACGCGGACGCCACAGAGTGCCGGGAACACCGTAGACACGAGCATGCAGGGCGAGATTTTCCCACGCTGTCAGCTGCGTGTCCAGACTTGGATCCTGGAAGATGATCCCGATCCGCTGCCGCACCTCGTGCGGCATGCGCTCAACATCAAAACCCGCGACGCGGACTGTTCCAGTCGTTGGTCGGGCGAGGGTACAGAGTACGCTGATCGTCGTCGTCTTGCCTGCCCCGTTTGGCCCGAGGAAACCAAAGAACTCGCCACGCTCGACAGTAAACGTGATACCGTCCACAGCGGTAATGGCACCGTACCGCTTGACCAAATCTCTGACTTCGATCGACATGGGCATCGCCTCTGTTCTCCCCAGCATCAAAGGGTGTGCAGAGCACACTGGGAAGTGTACTGTTGCGGGCTGTCGAGTATCCACGGGTGGGCGGCAAGGGACCGGCCTGCGCCGGAGCCAGGCGGATAGGGGCGTTTGTCACGTCATTGTAACCTTTTTTGTCAACATGTCGTAGTTGCGCTGAGGCACCCCTGTATAGACTACAGGGGGAGGGTATATGCGTTGGACGTTCTTTGCCGCTTGGCTGGCGCTCTTAGTTGGTGGTGGACTGGGTGCCATGGTGTTCTGGTCGTCCTTTAACCGAGTTGTTGGGGGGAGTGGGACGTCGCGCGATTGGATAGGTCTGGGGCTGGGGCTTGGAGGTGTGGCGGTAACTCTTCTCGTCGCGAGGTGGGTACTGATGCGGATAGGTGGATACCAGGAGGTGGAGTGGAGGCAATCCGAGAGCACAGAGGAGGCAGGGGGGAAGAGCGAGAGGAGCGTGGGGTATGTCCAGTATGGAAAATCGCGGTGAACGGCGGGAAGAGCATCCGACGGGAACGCTCTTTCTGACACTTCTGATGCTGATCGTCATTATTGGTATTTGGCTAACCGTCTACTTCGACATGCTGGGGAGGGGGTAGGGTATGCGGATCGAAGCCTACGAACGGTTCTTCATGATCTTTGCAGCAATCATGCTTGCTCTCGGGATTGTTGGCATCGCTATTGGTGCGCTGGTAGCGGGTGTTCATGTTCCCTCTCCCGCGGGACGGGTGGATCCCAGGATGCTGGCGACAACGCCGCCGTTTAATCAACCAGGCCTTCGCGAGCTCGGAGGCGGCAAGTACGAGGCAGTCGTTATTGCCCGAGCTTGGCAGTTTCAACCCGAGCAGATTGAGGTGCCAGCTGGGTCAACGGTTACGTTCACCTTAGCGTCGCCGGATGTGATTCACGGCTTTGTACTTACCGGAACCAATGCCAATGTGATGGTGATCCCGGGCCAGGTTGCCCAGGTAACGGCACGCTTCGACCGTCCTGGTGAGTACTTGTGGGTGTGTCACGAATACTGTGGCTTCGGGCATCACCAGATGTTTGGGAAGGTGGTGGTGCGATGAGCGCGGCAGCCCGTCCACAGTCGCTTGCTGGTGGAGGAGTGATTGCCAGGGAGGGGATCTTCCTGGCGGAGCAGCTGTGGCCAATTAAAGGACAGCTGGTGCTGGCGCTGGTTGGGTTGGCCATTGGCGGATTCATGGGCCTCATGCAGGCACTCGACCGCATCGGCATCGTGATCTATAAGGCGATGCTGATGCAGACATACTATCAGGGGTTAACAATCCACGGGGTGCTTTTGGCATTTCTGTTCACATTCGCTTTCAATAATGCATTTGTCTCCCTTATGGCAATCCGAGGCTTCGAGCGACCTCTGGCAAGCACGTTTCTGGCCCAGGGTGCCTTCTGGACAATGCTTGTCGGGACGCTGCTCGCAGCATATGCGATTCTCACAAATCAGGCGACGGTTCTCTTCACCTTTTATGCTCCCATGCGAGCGAGTTCACTGTTCTATCTTGGCGCGGCACTCCTTGTGATTTCCACTCTTCTGACGGCACTGAATCTGGTACTGACACGACGGGCCTGGCAACGGGAGCATCCTGGCGAGCGGACACCGCTGCTTGGTTTCGTGGGTGTAGTCACCTATGTCATGTGGACGTTGGCCACGCTGGGTGTGGTGGTGTTGGTGGTGTTCTTTCTCCTCCCGTGGTCGCTTGGTTGGCTGAAGACAACCGATCCGCAGTTCAACCGCATTCTGTTTTGGTATACAGGACACCCGATTGTGTACTTTTGGCTGATGCCTGCTTACATCTCGTGGTATTTGCTTGTTCCTCGCCAAGTTGGCGGACGAGTGTTCAGCGATAGCCTTGTCCGGTTGGCGTTCATCCTGCTCCTCGTCTTTTCGGTTCCGACGGGTCTACACCATCAGTACGTTGATCCCGGCATTCCGACCGTGATGAAGGTGGTGCATCTATTCACAACCTTTTCGGTCGTCTTCCCCAGTCTCGTCACAGCCTTCACTGTGATGGCAGCACTTGAGGACGGGGGTCGGGCACGTGGAGGCCGTGGACTTTTGGGCTGGATTTGGAAACTCCCCTGGGGGGATCCGAGTGTGGCCGCCCAGCTTCTGGCGATGCTGGTCTTTATCCTCGGTGGGGCAACCGGTATTGTTAACGCAAGTTACAACTTAAACAATGTTGTGCACAATACCTCGTTTGTGCCCGGTCACTTCCACATGACGGTTGGCACTGCGGTTGCCCTCTCATTCATCGGTATCAGTTATTGGCTTATCCCTTACCTCACTGGGCGTGAGCTGATGGGGCGACGCCTCGCGCTTGCTCAGGCCTGGCTGTGGTTTGTGGGGGTTCTTCTCTTCGCACGCGGGCAGATTGCTGCCGGTCTCCTTGGCGAGCCACGCCGTTCGTCGATTGGTGAGGCGCCCTATCGAGATCTTATCCATGCCGGCCTGGACAACTGGCTGACGGCAATCGGTGGGACCCTGATGGTGATTAGTGGTCTTCTCTACTTCATTGTCGTGCTTTGGACGATTTTCGGCGGACGACGACTTTCCCAACCGCTCGAAATTCCGATTGCTGAGATGCGCTTTGGCGCCCGCGAAACCTCACCACTCCTCGATCGCCTTGGGTTGTGGTTTGTGATTGCGGTCGTCTTGGTGGTCATTGCCTATCTTCCGCTCATTCTCCTCTACCTGCCTCTGCAAAGCGTGTCACCGCCTATCAAGGTCTACTGAGCAGTAGGCTGGGCTCAGCGAGAATACGGTGGGGCGAGGGGACATCCCTCGCCCTGGCTCGTTGTTGCAGCCGAAATTTCTGCCGGGGTCCCGTATCAGCTTCGTCGTCCGGCCATAACAATGCCCCAAATGCTTGGCATCTCGCCGACGGGTACCTCGATAAGGATGGGGCGAGGATGGCGCACGGCATCTGCTACAACGTCGCGGAGTGCGTCGGGCGTCGAGACGCGTACGCCTTCAATTCCAAAACTCTCAGCGAGTTTGATGAAGTCGGGGTTGTACAGCTCTGATGCAATGAAGCGCCCTGCAAAACGTTCCTTTTGGATCCGGCGTACGTTGCCATAGGCGTTATCGTTGAATACAACAGTGATCACGTCGAGCCGATGCTGGACCATTGTGGCGAGCTCTGGCAAGTTATAGAAGAAGCCCCCGTCACCGTTGAGGGACAGCACCGGCCGGTCCGGATGGCCTGCTTTGGCTCCCAAGGCTGTAGCAAAGCCGTATCCCAGGGTACCCTGGTAGCCGGATGTCAGGAAGGTGCGTGGTTGGTAGACCGGAAACGCGTTCCAGGTCCAGTAGCCAACTTGGGTGCTCTCACTGACCAGAATCCCTTCTTCGGGGAGTGCTTCCCGCAAGGCCATAGCGTAGGAGGCTTGTGGTTGCACCTCCCAGAGGAGATCGAAGATGCGCTCTTTCAGGGCGCGGAGTTCGGCACGCCGTGATTCTCGCTGGCGGTTATACAGCGGTAAACGGTTGAGCAAAGCGGCTAGCCCGCACTTGGCATCGGCGACGATCCCAAGTTTTGGTGGATGGTTGCGCCCAATCTCCTCAGGGTCGATGTCAAGCTGGATAACTGCTTGCTGACGCGGTCCCCACTCGGATGTTGCGGGCTGCAAAAAGCGCGTACCGACGACGAGAATGACATCGGCTTGTGGAGTCAGCTCACGTGCTGCCACCATGTTCTGTGCGAGGTCGTGTCGGTCATCCAGAGCCCCTTTCCCGTCCATTGTCAGCACGACGGGTGCTTCGAGAAGCTCAGCAACTGCTCGGAGCTCGTCCCAGGCTTCCGCGAGGAGCACACCGCCTCCGGCAAAGATAAGCGGCTTTTGGGCTTGCCCAAGCATCCGGGCAGCCTCTTCGACGAGGTCCGGATCGGGCTCTGGTCGCTCGGTGTGAGCAGGAGGGAGGAACTCGACATCAGCCGTCTTCTGCAGGATATCAGGTGGCAGCTCGAGAGCAACTGGCCGGGGCCGGCCGGTTTTCAGCTGGACGCACGCTTCATGGACGAGACTCGGAACAAGATCGGGAGAGGGAGCCCGCGCAGCCCACTTCGTGACCGAGCGGAGTGCTTCAAGCTGGTGTGGAATCTCATGCAGTAAGCCCCGGCCTTTGCCGATCTGATCAGACGGGATTTGCCCTGTGATGCAGAGAACCCGGGAGTTACACGCGTAGGCTGTTGCCAAGCCGGCCATTGCGTTCAGCACTCCCGGACCAGGCACAACCAGGCAGACCCCGAGCTTGCCGGTCGAGCGTGCATAGCCGTCTGCCATATAGCTCGTGGCCTGTTCGTGTCGGGTGTGAATCACTCGGATGTGGTCGCGTGCCTCGTACAGCGCATCAAATGCCCAGTCCAGCTGCACACCGGGAAGACCGAAGACGACTTCGATTCCCTCTCGGATTAACTGTCCAACAAGCGCCTGGCCACCGGTGACCACTGGCATTCTCAGTCTCCTCTCGGACAGACGACGCGAATCGCGCGCGACTCGATTGCTCCCGCGCCGGTGCGGTGCATCACTGCGTTCAGACCGCGGCGATCACTGCCGGATGGAACACCTCCGTGGCTGCCAATGCCACAGTGGTTCATTGTAAAGCACAGTCCTTAGGGCAGACGTATGGTTGCAGCCGGTGTCTGCACAGCTGTACTGAACGCGAAAAAACTCGTCGGTTGCAACTCAGCGATGGTCGGATATCCAGCCGACACGACCGAGGAAGTCGAGGAGCGTTGCGTTGAAGACTTCTGGGTTGTCGACTGGGGCGCCGTGACCGGCACCTGGAATTTCCGTGACTTCAGCTTGTGGGAGAAGTTCAGAGAGTGCAACGACGGTCTGGCGATAGGCTGGTTGTGTTTCTGCTCCGTAGACCAGGAGTGTTGGTCGCTGAATAGCCGCGAATGGCACGGGACCAGGATCGAATGTGAGGACAGCGTCGATCCAGGCTGGTACGCTGAAGATATTGTGTCGCCATTCCTCCAGACGTCGCTGTCCGGCCTTGCGCATCCAGTCTTGACCGAGTCGTGGAATGAGGAAATGCGCGAGTGCGTCGTCGACCTTGCCCGCGGCCAGGAGTGCGCGCGTGAGTTCGGCAGAGCGGCGTAGGCGTTCCCGTTCATCTTCGCCAGCAAGCGCAGGCAATGATGGTTCAACAAGGACGAGAGCGTGGACGCGTTGGAGGCGCATCAGGGCCAACGCAAGGGCGATCGTCGCGCCTAAGGAGTTACCAAGGACAACTGCTTGCTCCACCTGTTCGGCATCCAAGACACTCAGGACATCAAGCGCGGCTTCTTCGATAGTCTGGCGTGGTAATGGTGGTGGACTCATGCCGTGACCCCGGAGGTGTGGGAGGAGCCACAAGAAGCGAGGAAGACGTAACACCTGATGAATCCAATTTGACGTCCCAACCAGGATCCCATGCAGGGCGAGGATCGGTGGGCCGTCGGCAGCCACTCGTCGCTCGTAGGCCAGTTTTGCGCCGTTCGGTGTGACCGCCCAGCGGAGCTCGGTGACGCTCACCGCGGTCATCCTTCGAGCAGCAGCCGCTCGGGATCCTCGATCAACTCCTTGACACGCACCAGAAAGAGGACTGCCTCGCGCCCGTCCACGATGCGATGGTCATAGGTGAGCGCGACGTACATCATCGGTCGGATCACGATCTCACCGTTCACGACGACTGGTCGTTCCTCGATTTTGTGCATCCCGAGGATACCGACCTGCGGTGGATTGAGGATCGGTGTGGAGAGGAGAGACCCAAAGACCCCTCCGTTGGTGATCGTGAAGGTGCCGCCGCTCAGTTCCTCCAGCGTGAGCCGGCGTTCGCGAGCTTTGCGCGCAAGTTCCTCAATTTCGCGCTCAATCTCGGCGAATGACTTGCGGTCGGCATCGCGTACAACCGGGACGACTAGCCCCTCGTCGGTCGCAACCGCGATTCCGATATCGTAGTAGTACTTGACTACAATCTCGTCACCTTGGATTTCTGCGTTGAGTAATGGAAAGGCCTTGAGTGCGCCGACGACAGCCTTGGTGAAGAACGACATAAAACCGAGACCGACGCCATAGCGTTCGCGGAACTGTTGACGCCAGCGGTTGCGCAGAGCGATCACCGCGCTCATATCAATCTCGTTGAAGGTTGTGAGCATCGCGGCGGTGTGCTGAGCCTCGACCAATCGCCGGGCGATAGTCTTACGGCGCTGGCTCATCCGAATCCGTTCTTCGCGGCGACCCGTTGGCGCAAGCAGAGGCGGCAGTTCCGGGGCAGCTGCTGGGGGAGCCGGTGGAGGAGTGACTGGCGCGACTGGTGGGACGGTGGGAGCTGCTGGTGCTGCCGCACCATCGGCTGCGCGCGGAGCAGTCTGGCGTTGTGCTACATAGCGGAGGACATCTTCGCGAGTCACACGTCCGCCTTCCCCACTTGGCGGTACTTCTGCCAGGTCGATTCCGTACTCCTCAGCGAGCCGACGAACAGCTGGTGTGGCCCGGACCAGTGGTGCTGTTCCCGGCATAACAGGTGTGGGAGCAGATGGAGGTGCGGCCGGAACTTCTGCTGGCGTGGGGCTTGGCGCGGCAGTGGCGACGGCGGCACCAGCTGGGGGTGCAGCAACTGCAACTGCTTCGGCAAGCAAAGCAATGACCTCGCCAACCGTGACGGTCTCGCCCTCCTTTTTCAAGATGCGCTCGAGTACTCCAGCGTGGTCGGCGGTAACCTCAACATTCACTTTTTCTGTCTCGAGTTCAACGAGTACGTCACCGATGGCGACGGGGTCACCCTCCCGCTTTCGCCAGGCACCGATGACGGCCTCAACAATTGACTCCCCCATCTGTGGTACACGCACTTCGATCGCCATCGCCCACCCTCGTGTTCAACTTAGGCCGGTAGAGCTGGCTCAGGGACGCCAGCGAAAGCCTCGGCAACGATCCGTGCCTGTTCCTGCTCGTGCATCTCAGCGAGGCCCTCGGCCGGACTTGCGCGCTCCGGTCGGCCGATGTAGCGCAGGGGCCGTTCGCCGAGTAGTGACTGCAGGCGCGGCTGCACGAACATCCATGCTCCCATATTTTTAGGTTCTTCTTGGAGCCACACCACATCGCGTGCATTGGGGTAGCGTGCGATGACTCTGGCTAGTTCCTCTTCTGGGAATGGGTAGAGTTCCTCGACGCGCACAATCGCAACGTGCCGCGCTTCGGAGAACAGTGGACTCGTCACGAGATCGACGTAGATCTTTCCGCTGCAGATGATCAACCGCGTTACGTCTTCCCGGCGATCGGCAGCCAGCGGGTCATCGAGAACGGAGTGGAACGCACCTTCAGCCAGTTCGCGCACTGGAGACATCGCCTTTGGATGCCGAAGCAAGCTCTTCGGCGTCATGACGATCAAGGGACGCGGATCAAGGGTTCGCAAGGCTGCCTGGCGTCGCAAGAGATGGAAGTACTGGGCTGCCGTGGTGCAGTTGGCAATCCGCACGTTGTCCTCCGCTGCCAGCTGCAGGAACCGCTCCAAGCGGGCACTCGAGTGCTCTGGCCCCTGTCCCTCATAGCCGTGAGGCAGGAGCAGCACCAGTGCGGAGCGTTGCCGCCACTTTGCCCAACCACTTACGATGAACTGGTCGATGATCACCTGAGCTACATTGGCAAAGTCACCAAATTGCGCTTCCCAGAGAACGAGCGCTTCAGGGGCCTGAACGCTGTACCCGTACTCGAAACCGAGTGGCCCTGTTTCGGAAAGTGGGCTATTGTAAACAGCGAAACTGGCCCGCGCGGCGGGCATCTGCTGCAGCGGGATGACTCGTTCTCCGGTCTCAAAATCGTAGAAGGCAACATGGCGCTGGCTGAATGTCCCGCGAATGGTGTCCTGTCCCGACAACCGGATAGGAACACCCTCGGCAAGAAGTGAGGCGAACGCGAGAAGTTCGGCATGTGCCCAATCAATCATCTCCTCGCGTTCCACGACCTCAAGTCGACGTTGGAGCTGACGACGCAGTTTGGGATTCAGGTGAAACCTTTCTGGTAGGGTGTGTGCCTGGCGGTTGAGCTCTTTGAGCTGTTCGAGCGGTACAGCAGTTGACACGGCAATGACACTACGACCATTGTGGGAGGTCCCGTTGCCATACCGCGAGCTAGAGGCCTGGCTCAGCAACTTTTGGCGGATATCCTGAAGCTGAGCAACCTGGCGCTGCTCGAGTGCGGCCACCTCCTCTTCGGTCACAATTCCTTCGGCGATGAGTCGGCGTGCCCACAGCTCGCGAACCGTGGGGTGTTGACCGATGTTGCGATACATCACTGGCTGGGTAAAGCTTGGCTCGTCACCCTCGTTGTGTCCCCAGCGGCGATACCCAATAAGGTCAATGAGGACGTCCTTGTGGAAGCGTTGGCGGTAGGCAAAGGCCAACCGCGCTGCGGTCAAGCAGGCCTCGGGATCGTCGGCGTTGACATGGAAGACTGGAATTTCGAACCCGCGAGCCGGATCAGAAGCGTAGAAAGTGGAGCGCCCCTCCTGTGGCTCGGTGGTGTATCCAAGTTGGTTATTGACGATAATGTGGAGTGTTCCGCCTGTGGCGTAGCCAGGGATAGCGCTCATATTGAGCGTTTCAGCGACAATACCCTCGCCTGGGAACGCTGCGTCACCATGAATGAGGATGGGAAGACATGCGTCCACATCTTGAACAGGGAAGCCCGGCTCGGTGCGACGATCCTGAAGGGCACGTGCCATCCCTTCCACGACCGGATTGACAAATTCCAGGTGGCTTGGATTATTGGCGAGGATGACCTGAAGCTCCCCGGAGGCGCGCACGCCTCCCATGTGGTACTTGACATCCCCGGTGTATCCCAGGGTGCCACCTTCCGTCAGTGCTGCCGGCTCCCGGTGATCCAATCCCATGAATTCGGCGAGGATCTGCTCGTAAGGTTTCCCTAATACATGGGCGAGGACGTTCAAGCGACCTCGATGGGCCATCCCCATCGCGACCTTCGGGATTCCTGTCTCCGCGACTTGCCGCAAGATCTCGTCAAGGATCGGCACCAGCATATCGGTGCCTTCAATCGAAAAGCGCTTCTGCCCGACAAACGTGCGGTGGAGATACCGCTCGAACACCTCGACAGCGGTCAAACGCTCGAGCAACTGGCGTTTGGCGGCAGCGTCCAAGCGGACGCGAAACCGCTCCGATTCGATGGCGTCCTCAAGCCACTCGCGCTCGGTCCGATCCTGAAGGTGGCCATAGTCATAGCCGATTGTTCCGCAGTAGATCTGCCGCAAGCGTTCAATCGCCTCTGCGGCAGAACGAGCCCCATAAGCCGCTGGTCCGCCAACCAGCGTCGCTGGGAGTTGTCCGAGATCTTCTGAGGTTAGACCGTGATAGGCTGGTTCGAGCGCTGGATCCCCTGGCGGTGGGCTGCCCAAAGGATCAAGCTGTGCCGCCCGATGTCCGCGGTGGCGAATGCGTTGTGCAAGCTGGACAACTGCGGTGATCTTAGAAAAATCGAACGCCGGCCCTGCGACTGCAGCGGCCGGCGCCGGAGCCCCGAGCTGTTCAAGACGAGGTCCCCACTGCTCAAAGAATGCGCGCCAGCTCGGATCAACCGACGCCGGATCTCGGCGATAGTCTTCATAGAGGTCCAGGATGTAACCAACGTTCAACCCTGTCAGTCGCTCGAGCGCCTCCTGAACGTCCACCATAGCACCCACCCACCTCGCGTGCTGTCGCTCCGACACCGTTTCTTCGGTGGGAAGGCCACCTGGTTGCGGGGACCTTTTCCCCACCGAAGCTGCGGATGCCGCATATCAATGATACCTCTGAAAGCTGCACGACGGTGTAGCATTGCTCGATTTTCTTGCACGACCTATAAGGAGGCCTTTTACCCGCGTCAGCAGGTGCCACCGCCATCGAGGGGTAGGCCCGCGGCGATGGCATGTACTCGCTCCGACGTGTAGATGATCGCCGGGTCGATCGCATGTACCATCGCCGCGACGCGGAGCTCGGCAAGCGTGGGATCAACTCGTGTCCGTGCCTCGAACTGCTTCCAGACCTCCTCAGGCACCCGACTCTGCAGTTGGAATGTTGTGAAGTCGTACATCGGACGAAGATCCTGATCACGCTTTAGGGCGTACCGGGCGAGTGCTTGGTCGAGCGAACTCTCTGCCGGATCGACCCCGGCCAGTTCCTGAGCGAGGAGCCAGGCACTGCGTGCCGCGTCGCCCATGCCCTGGACCGTGTGCGGGTCTTTGTGACACCCTGCATCGCCGACCAGTGCCCATCCGGGGCCACTCGCTTGCCGGAGGAAGTTGGGAAGTTGCCCGGTTCCGCGGATCGGTGCAACCTGTTGTCCTGTCGTCAGGCGTTCCCAAACCTCCGGGATACGACGGAGTCCAGCGAAAAAGTGGTGACGGACGTTGCTGCGAAATGCCGCGAAGGCACGGTGCTCAAGACCATACCCAACAAGCGTCAACCCACCATCGCATGGAAAGAGGAAAGCCGCTGCATACTCAGCTCCCAGATCAGGATAGTCTCCGCGAACCGCTAGTGCGGCCGGTTCTGGATCGATCGGTACCCCGGCGAAGTAGGTGTAATACCATGCGAACAGTGGTGGCATGTGACTTCCTTTGCCAGCGCCAACAGAGCGCGCGATGATGGAGTTGCGTCCGTCAGCTCCAATGACCAGCGGTGCTCGTGCCGTCCAGCGCTGGCGACCATCATCGATAACCACGCCACTGATCCGTACCGGTGAGCGAATAACCTCCGTCACGGTTGCCTGTGTCAGCAGGGTTACCCTGGCACGCGAACGTAATTGTTCAACCAGGAGGGTATCCAGCACCTCGCGGCGGATACACAGTGCGAAATTGAAGCCGTCATGCTCCGGGAATGGCGCTGCGACATAGGGGAAACGTAACCAACGGAGACGCGGCGCATCAAGAGCCAGGACTGGCTCGGCAAGGTCCAGCTCACGCAGCACACGGAGTGTGTCCGAGAAGAAAAGATGGGTCGACAAGGTCGAGCTTGGGAATCGTGCTCGGTCGACAAGAAGAATCTTCCACCCGAGGCGAGCAAGGGCTGCGGCAGTGATGGTGCCAGCGAT
>CALIMB010000087.1 GCA_938028665.1 uncultured Thermomicrobium sp.
GGTCGCGGAAAGACATAAGGAGAGCGCAGCTCCTTCGCTGCGCTCTCGCACTCAGCGGAAGCGACGGGATTCGAACCCGCGATCTCGGCCTTGACAGGGCCGCGTGTTAGGCCTCTACACCACGCCTCCGCGTTGTCACGGGGAAAGTATGGCATACCCATGCCGATGATGTCAAGGGTGGTCTGGCCTTGGCATCTCTTGGAGCGGGCTGAGCTTGGGCAGATACCGAGCAGAGGGCAGCAGGACTCGCCCCGAATAAGGACGAGCCACGAGTTGCACGACGCCACAACTGAGTCATGCAAAGAGGCTGTGGCCGCAGAGGACTCAGCTGTCACGTAGGAATGATAGGAAGCTTTCCAATGTTGATATGAGAAGCATCATGTGCGGGACGTTGTAGGCGGTGCCAGGGGAGGCAAGAACCTGTGCTGTTCTCCGGAGGCCCTAGATGCTTGCAGACGTTAGTGCTGGGCGCCTGCCTGGTACAGCCAGCTCAGGAGCGGAGTGCACGAGTGGACGCTTGCACTCGTCTGAGGATGACAGTTGCCTCCTCCGGTGTAGCGATCCGGGGACGGTGATAGTCCTCAATCAAGACCGGAACGAGGTCGTAACGCACAAGGTCGGAGTTACGGAACCAGAGATGGAGAATCAGACCTTGCTTGGTTTCACGCGACCACTCCTGATCAAAAACGAAATTTCCGAGTGAATAAAAGATGGGACGATCGCGATACCACTCGACACCTTGAACCCAATGCGGGTGTGAACCGACCACCAGTGTGGCTCCGGAGTCGATCGCCAGGCGAGCTATTTGCCGTTGGAACGTGGTCGGGACGAGTGTATACTCGACCCCCCAATGGAAATACGGAATTACGATTGCTGCTCGGTTGGCCGCGGCACTGATCGCTTTTTGAACAAGCTCAGGGCGGAGTGGAGCCGTTCCTGGTGAATGATTGGTTGCCCCATACCACTCGGTAGAAATCCCATCGAAGCCTAGCAGGGCAACGGTCACTGTCCCTGCACAGAGAATGGCTGGTTCGAGTGCGGACTCGACATTTGCGCCGGCACCAAAGGAAACAATCCCCACCTGGGCCAGTGCGTCTTTCGTGTCCTGGAGTGCTTGCCAACCAAAATCCATGCTGTGGTTGTTGGCAAGGCTGACTGCATCGATCCCCGCGAGTTGCAGTCCGGCAATGGCTTCGGGGAACGAAAGAAAGCGAAGCGTGCGCGGATCTTCCGGTGGAGCGTAGCGGCGGGTGAGTGCGCATTCGAGGTTTGCGATCGTCAGATCGGCCCAGGACAGTTCATCGGCTACTGCACGGAAAGGGGCCTGCCAGTCTTTGCGTTGCACCATAATACGGTGCACGGTTCGGCCAAAAATGACGTCGCCGACCACTGTGAGACTGGTAAAGTTCGGCTGCGGAAGAGGTTCCGGTGGCAGTGCATCAAGCGACAAGAGGTGGGTCGGGCCCTCTAGGACCAGCCACTCGACAAGTTCGGGAACCTGCAGTGCAACCGGAGGAGAGCGAAAGAGATCGTTTCCTTCGATTGACAGGATGCGCAGGGTCGCTACCGTAGAGTCCGGTTCCACAAGAGCGAAGAGGCCGTGGTCGGCAATCTCAGTGAGTGAGAAGACATTCGGTACCTGCTGCTCTGCTGTGGCCAGGCGGCAACCGTCGTCTTCGATAGAGACCCGAAGAATCGGGAGATCATCTGGATGACCAAGGTCACGCCAGTTGTCAATCGTTCCAGCGAGGAGTGCGCGGAGTCCGTCTGCAGTAAGGTTACGTACCAGATTCTCGTGTGTCGTCACTGGAACGAATACTCGCCCGCCGATTGGATGACCGCTAGGGGTGCCAATAGAAGTACGGAGGTGGAAGAGGGCATCGGGCGAGGCAGTCACCCGCAGAGTCCAGTGTTGGGGAAGTTCTTGTTCGAGTCGGGCAAGCCATCGCCGGGCTTGTTGAGCCAGCGTCGACGGCAAGTCTGGGACGTTGACTGTCAAGGTCGGATTGCGTGCGGGTCGGGAAGGCCGCTCACTTCGTGGACGGACCGCCGGTGTGGGTGAGGGGAATGATGCCGCTGGCTGGGCTAAAGGGGAGATGTGCCGAGTGTGACAGCCGAGCAGCAACGACGCGAGTGCCAGGAATCCACGGCGGGAGAGCCGGAGATGGCGAGGGGCGTCGCAGTGATGGGCACACTGCTGCGGGGGATCCAAGCGCCGCTCCATAGAGCGTTCTCGCAAACCAGAACTTCGCTCGCTGCTCTACAGCATAGCAGGGTTGTCGGCTTGCGACAACTCCTTTTGACGCGTGATCGCTGGCGTCAGGTATGATGTGCTCTACCAAGCATAACCGTTTTTCTCCACTGTCCTTCCGCTGCCGATGTTTCAGCGACAGGGTGGCTTTGCCCGACGACACTCCAGAAGACCAGCGAACGAGGGATGTGGGAGCGGTCTCACCAGTGGAGTTGGTGTGCGGTCGGGCACCTCTCACAGATTCGGTGCTGGAGGAGTGCCGGTGTTTTGCCCTTGGCACTACTGTTCGTAATAGGCTGCGAAGTCTTGGCCCCTCTCCCCGGTCTTGAAGACGCTATTCGTGGGCTTATGAAACCCCGAGGATATTCCCTTCCTCATCGATATCGATGAGGGCAGCCCGAGGATTCCGTCCGAGACCAGGCATCGTTTGGATATCACCAAGGAGGACGACCACGTAGCCGGCTCCCGCGAACAGCCGTAGCTCGCGTACTTCAATCGTGAACCCTTCAGGGCGACCAAGAAGGTTGGGATCGGCACTAAGCGAGACCTGAGTCTTTGCCATGCAGATGGGCAGCCGGTCATAGCCGAGGCGGCGAAGGTCCTCGAGTTGGCGGCGCGCGGTCGCCGTAAAGTGGACACTTTCTGCGCCGTACAGCGTGCGTGCCACGGCTTCAACCTTCGCTTCGAGTGGCCATGCGAGATCGTAGAGCGGCTGGAAGGAAGGCTCGGCCTGCGCTGCACGGAGGACAGCGTGTGCCAGTTCGATGCCACCCTCACCGCCACGCGTATATACCTCGACGATGGCGGCGTCGTGAGCTCCCGCATCGATAGCTGCCTTGCCGAGCAGCTCGAGTTCCTGCGACGAGTCGGTCGGAAAGCGGTTGATGGCGACGACGGTCGGCACCCCGAAAGTGCGCAGGTTCTCGATGTGCTTAACCAAATTCGGCAAACCAGCTGCGAGGGCGGCGAGATCCTCCCCACCTTCTTCGATCTCGCGGATGCTTTTGCCTCCTTGCACTTTGAGTGCGCGGACGGAGGCGACCAGGACGGCGGCATGCGGTGCCAGACCACTGGCGCGACACTTCAGATGGAAGAACTTTTCGGCACCGAGGTCAGTGCCGAAGCCTGCTTCGGTTACGACCACGTCGCCAAGGCGCGTCGCGAGGATGTCGGCCACGACCGAGGAAGTACCGGGAGCGATATTGCCGAAGGGCCCGGTGTGGACGAAAGCTGCCGTACCCTCGCTGGTTTGGACAAGGTTTGGTTTTAGGGCATCGACGAGGAGTGCGGCCATTGCTCCTGCGGCTCCCAGCTCTTCGGCGGTGACCGGTCTTCCGTCCCAGGTACGACCGACGACGATCCGGCCGAGCCGCTCCCGCAGGTCACGATAGTCGCGTGCGAGTGCGAGAATGGCCATCACCTCTGAAGCAGGCGTAATGTCAAAGCGGGAAACGCGGATCGTACGGTTGGCCTCGCCGAGACCAACGATGACCTGGCGGAGCGCCCGATCGTTGAGGTCAAGGACGCGGGGCCACGTGATGCTGCGGGGGTCGATGGGTAGACGGTCTTGATGGAGGGCGTTGTCGATCAAGGCAGCCAAGAGGTTGTGCGCAACGGTTACTGCATGGTTGTCTCCTGTGAAGTGGAGGGCGAGATCGGGGAACGGGTGAAGCTGTGCCGCCCCGCCACCTGCACCGGCTCCTTTGGTGCCGAAAAGTGGGCCCATGGATGATTGGCGGACGGTCACGATGGACCGGAGACCGAGACGCCCAAACGCCTGGCCAAGACCGACTGAGACCGTCGTCTTGCCCTCTCCGAAGGGGGTGGGGGTAATTCCGGTGACGAGAAGGTAGCGAGCCCGCGCCGTACTAAGCCGACGGAGCACGCTGAGTCGAATCTTCGCCTTGAAAGGGCCGTACAGTTCGAGTTCCTCTGGGAGGAGGCCGAGTTCTTCGGCAATCTCACTGACCGGCCGCAGCTGCTTCAGCTGCGTTCCGCTCATGCGGTCACTCCTTCCTGTCCACACCCTAACCGTTCGCGACGAGCAACAACCCAATCTACAACACCATGGGCACTATTGAAACTGTTCCAGTGAACGCCGACGATACCACCATGAGGAGCGGTTGGTCGTTGAACGAGCTGCTGCCAAAGGGCACCGCGATTGTACTGAAGTCCCCTAGTGACGTCCGGCCAAGTCGCGCTGCTCCTCAAGGTACCGCGGCGACGTGCCGAGGTCGAGGCCCATTCCGAAGCGGATCAAGCGGTGGAGCCGCGGCATTCCCGGAAGGCAGAGGTCGATGGGACGTGTGAATCCGTGCCGCGGCGCCCTGACCAGTTGCGCAACGTGTTGGGATCGAAGAGGCACTGTGTAATCGCGCAGTGCGTGTCAGCTTCCTTGGCGGGCAGGTAAGCTTTGAGCACATCCTGCGCCATATCCGCGTGTCTTTCTGGATATGCTGTCATGCCCACGTGTGTTGGAGGTGGCTCGAGAGCGACGAGCGTGTGGCGGAGTGCCAGCAAGTGAGGGGCTTCACCCGCAGGACGCGCTCGATCACCGCCGATGACAAAGGTTCGTCGATACCGGCGGTGGTGTACTGGCGCCACAACGTCGCCAGCTGGGAATGGTCACGCAATGTATGGGCGGCGAGGCGAAGTACGACGCCGTAGCCTTTGCGCCGTAAGGCGAGGGATGTCTGGAGCGTGCGTTCGACTTCATGGGATGGAAGACTCGTGACGGTGAGTGTTGTGCCTCCAGGAACAATAGTGGTGACTTGGCGGGATGAACATTAGGAAGAACCTCAAGACGGAGTTAGCGGGGAGGCTACAGGGAAACTGTATGTGGATTTGTGCTTCTGTGCTTACGAGGGAGCTGGGGGAAGCAATCATGAGCTAACTCTTTCACTCCGTGCCTCACCGGCTCATGCCCCCATGGTTGGCTACTCACGCGTCACACTGATCGCCCGTTTAGGCATGGCGGCATCCCTCGCGGCATGATTTCGTTTCTGCAGTAACGAGTAGCGTGTCTTTGGGCAAGTACCAAACTGGTCGTTGGGGTAGGAGATCGGCTCCATGGGCTGGATCTGCTTGGGAAGCTGGTGACCTATCTTAAAGCAGCGACACTGTTCCTGTACTGGAGACTCTACTTTTCTGTGGACTTGCCGATTAGGGTGACGGTCGGAGATACTTTGAGTGAGGGTGGATCGGGCCCGGTGGCCCGCACGGTCTTCAAAACCGATGGGCGTAGTGACGAGCTGCGCTGGTGGGTTCGACTCCCATCCGCCCTCGTTCAGCAACAGGCTCTTATCACATTCCCGATTGACAACTCGGAAGACTCACCTCAGAGCGGGAGGTCTGCATGAGTGCGTGGGGGCGGGGGAGACGGAGAGTGCGGCAGTGGACGAGTTAGCACCCTGACCAAAATTCCCTCAAAAAATCTCGTGTCGGTGATATGGGACCATGCTGAGTGAACATCGCTGAAGCTCCTAAGTTGGCAAAGTTGAAGTTATAGCTGTGGTAGCCTCCACCTACGTTAGGTGATTAACGGTAGAGAGGTGGATGCACTATGGGGTTGTACAGAGGCCCCGCTCTGGTTCACCTGCACTGAGTTCCGTTCGTTTTTGAGGTCTGTCGTTTCGAGATGTACCGGTGAGTTTCTCCGTAGACGGAAGGTCTATCTCCTCGCTGGGTAGCTTCTTGGGGCTGCTGCCCCTTGCTAAGACACGGTGTGACTTGCAACAGCTCGGTGTGCCCAATTCCGAGGGGTGATCACCTTTGATCGCTTACCAAAGATGCGATTCGTCTCTTGGGCTCTGGTTCGAGCTAGGGCCCTGATGAGCTACCAGTGCCGCGTCGCCGATAGGCCTGTTCGAGAAGCTCGATGAGATCTGCGTCAGTGAACAGGAGCGTTTCAGGTGCCAGCGAA
>CALIMB010000088.1 GCA_938028665.1 uncultured Thermomicrobium sp.
ATGTTCCGTCGAGACTCGCGCGATCCGCTTGAGCGGCAACTTTCGCAGTTGCGTCAGCAACTTGAGCAGTCAGCACTGGAGGAACTCGCACCTGACGAAGAACTGCCGTTCACTCCGGGGAGTGAGCCCGCGGTAACCGCACCGCGTACCCCAATGCGATCGTCCCCCGAGTCCATCACTCGCCCCTCTGTTCCTGGCCCAGTGGATCGAACGACAAGTGTGCTCGCTGCAAATACGCGCTGGGAAGGAACGATTCAGACCGACGGATCGCTGGTGATTCATGGCCACCTGCAGGGCACAGTGCGAGCCGCTCATGACGTCACCATCAGCGAAGGAGCAACCGTCAATGCCGAGATTGTTGCACAAAACGTGCTTGTCTATGGCTCCGTCAGGGGACGGATAGAAGCACATGGACGGCTGGAGATTTACCCTAGTAGTGAAGTGGTTGGTGAAGTTGTCGCTCCATCCCTCGTCGTGCATGAAGGAGCACGCCTGACAGGGAAGCTGAGGATGGGATCTGGGGTCACGGACGAACGGGAGGTGACAGCGGGAGGGCAACCATGATCTACGAGCCAGCAGCAGGCACAACTCGAGCCGTCGAGAGTCTGACTCTGATTGATCGCTGCACGACGGTCGAAGGAACCTTGACCTCAAGCCGCGACATCCGGATCGAGGGGGAGTTGCGCGGGACACTCCGGTGCGAAGGGTGGATCCAGATAGCTGAAGGCGCACGGGTCGACGCAACGGTTGAGGCAGGAGGGATCACTGTTGCAGGGATGTTGCGCGGTTCAATCGATTGCCGCGGCAAACTGCACATTCTCAAGACCGGATTCGTCTCAGGGACCATCACAACAAAAACGCTCGTGATCGAGGAAGGTGGTCGCTGTGAGGGAGACCTCTCGATGCCGGCAGGTGAGCCACCGCTAGCCCGATCAGTGCTCGGACAGCTCCCAACAACGACCCACAGAACATCCGAAGCTGAGAGCCCTGTGGAAAGCGAGCTGGTCGAGCCCTAATGCCAGTAGATAGGTATACTCCAGGGTCGAACGTGCGACGTAGGGCCGATCGGATGGAGTGATGTGCCAGCGATGACGGTCGAACGCAAATGTGGAACATGCAAGTACTTTGAACCTGCACCGCTGTGGCGGAAGGGTTGGTGCCGTCACCCGGTCCTGTATGCACCGCACCAGAGTCACCTCGTGAGCGAGGACGATCTCGATTGTGACCGTGGTATGACCAATTATTGGGAGCCAGCTGAGCAATCAGCACGGGAACGGCTTGAACAAGCACCATTTGAAGAGGCGACGCACGAATATCAGATCGTACGACCCTTTGAGCGCGCAGGGGAGGGTGGGGGAGGTGGCCGGTTCGGCACGGAACGAGAGCGAGGATCGACAATGAGCTTCTTCCGCAGCAATCCTGGAGAACGCGAACCCGAGCAGGATGAACCGACCATCCCACCGTTTAGCAGCCGCTCAGGCAGCAGTTCACCCTTTAGTCGTGAGCGGTCGTTCAGCTACCAGGCCGACGACCGCTACTGGACCGACTATCTCCGGATCGCAGCGCCCGTCCTGGGCGTTATCCTGATGCTCGGCTTAGCATGGTTCTGGATTAATCAGCTGCTTGGCACGGGGGAGGAGAGCCTTCCCACGCCGAGCACGACACAAGTGCTCACCGGTCCCACACCGACTCGCAGCGGTACACCTGCCGGACTCATTGTCGTCACCCCTGCGGCCATGAATCCGACTCCTACCGCCGGCGCCTCACCGACCCCCCGCACGACGATCGGTCCTGGGGCAACCGTTGTTGTTGCAAACACCGATGGTGCCGGTGTCAACCTCCGAGCTGCCCCCAGCACCAGTGCTGATATTGTCGCGCGACTACCGGAGGGAACGGAGCTCACCGTCGTGGGCGAATCGGTCTCGGCAGATGGCTACGTCTGGTGGCCCGTCAAATACAAGAACCAGAATGGTTACGTTGTGGCTGACTATCTCCGGCTCGTCCAGCCGTGAGGCTTCACCGGCATGGTATACTCGGGACGCCGGCCGACGTGCCGGAACGAACACGTGCCTGGACTGCGTCCGGTGTGCCGCGGCAACGCTTGTCACGGTGGACACGCAGGATGAAGGGCACGGATGACGAACACCGGTTGATGGAGTGAAGGGGTGACGGCCGTGTCCATTGCGGAACATGAAACGGAACAACTTCCTTTGAAGTTGCTCCTCGAAGCAGGGGTGCATTTTGGACACCAGACGAAGCGCTGGAACCCCAAAATGCGCCCATATATCTTCGGCGAGCGCAACGGTATACACATCCTCGATCTTCGCCAGACAGCGCGGCTCTTGGCAGAAGCAGAGGCCTTCGCGCACGACCTCGCGGCGCGAGGCGGCCTCTTCGTGTTTGTGGGAACCAAGAAGCAGGCTCAAGAGATTATCCGCAGCGAGGCCGAGCGTTGCGGAATGTACTCTGTCACGGAACGCTGGCTTGGTGGTACCTTGACAAACTTTGCCACGATTCGCCAGCGACTTCGTTACATGGTGCAACTGGGAGAGGAAGTCCACAGCCCCACTTTCGCTCTACTCCCCAAGAAAGAGCAGATGCGCAAGCTCCGCGAATGGTCCAAGCTCCAGCGGACCCTCGGCGGACTGCGGGGCCTGATCCGCTTGCCAGATGCCCTCTATATCGTCGATCCCAAGCGTGAGGCAATCGCGGTCGCGGAAGCGCGACGCCTCGGCCTCCCCATTATCGCGATGGTGGACACCAACTGTGATCCAGATGTGATCGATTACGTGATTCCCGCGAACGACGACGCAATTCGCTCGATCCGTCTCATCACCTCCCGTATTGCCGATGCGATCCTCGCCGGCCGCACGCAGTTCGAGTCTGCAGTCGGTATCCCAGAAGAAGCGTATCCTGAGGAAGAGCTCGTGCCGAGCTACGAATTGTTCGACGAGCAGTACGTCGAATTGCAAGAGGCATTGGATGAAGAGGTCGAAGAAGAAGAGCACGATTTCCTCGAGGCACGACTACCAAAGCACAAGTATTAAACCTGAACAGGATTGACCGGCAGCATCCTGCCGGTCAATTTGTGTCTCGAGCAGCAACTGCTGGGAAGGGGGAGTAGTGCTGATTACCACCGAAATGATCAAAGAGCTCCGGGAGCGTACCGGCGCCGGCATTATGGACGCCAAGCGAGCGCTCGAAGAAGCCGGCGGCGATATGGAACGGGCAGCAGAAATTCTGCGCCAGCAGGGGCTAGCACGAGCTGCTCGCAGGGCTGGTCGTATTACCAGCCAAGGTCTTATCCACGCCTACATTCACGGTGGAGGACGCATCGGAGCCCTTATCGAGGTCAACTGCGAAACTGACTTTGTCGCCCGCACGACAGAGTTTAAGCAACTGGTGCATGATCTTGCAATGCAAGTCGCCGCAACCGCACCACGCTACGTCTCCTTTGAGGACGTTCCGGCTGAGGTGCTGGAAGCAGGAGCACAGCAGGCCGGTTCCCGTGAGAAGTTCCTGCAGCAAGCCGTCCTTTTGGCCCAACCGTTCATCAAGGATCCCTCACGCACTGTGGAGGACGTCATTAAGGAAACTATTGCACGGCTCGGGGAGAACATCCGAGTCAGGCGTTTTGCTCGCTTCGAACTCGGTAGCGATGAGGCATGACAGGGGCGACCGAACAAGGCCGAGCGTCCTATCACCGTATCCTTCTCAAAGTCTCGGGAGAGGCCTTAATGGGAGAGGCAGGGTACGGCATCGACCCAGCGGTCGTCGCTCGTCTCGCTGAAGAGATTGCCCGCGTCGCAGCACGCGGTATTCAGGTTGCCATCGTCGTCGGCGGTGGAAATATCTGGCGTGGACTGGCCGCAAGTGCCCAGGGAATGGATCGAGCAACTGCGGACTACATGGGAATGCTTGCCACCGTCATCAATGCCCTAGCGCTTCAAGACGCTCTTGAGCGGCAGGGTGTTCCCACACGCGTGCAGACCGCCATTGAGATGCATCAGGTCGCCGAGCCGTACATCCGTCGGCGGGCAATCCGCCATATGGAAAAAGGACGCATTGTCATCCTCGCCGGCGGTACGGGCAACCCATATTTCACTACCGATACCGCTGCAGCGTTGCGAGCAGTCGAACTCAATTGTGAGGTGCTCTTGATGGGCAAGTATCGCGTCGATGGGGTCTACGACGACGATCCACGTCGTAACCCGCGAGCTCGAAAGTTCCGGCTTATTACCTATCAGGAGGCACTAGAGCGTAATCTCCGGGTCATGGATCAATCGGCGCTGGCACTTTGTCGTGAAAATAATCTCCCGGTGATTGTCTTCGATCTGCTCCCACCGGGTAACATTGAGAAAGCGGCACTGGGACATGAGGTCGGTACGCTCGTCAGTTCGGACTTAACATCCTACGCCTAAAACGAGCGGTCGGTCATCGGAAGGAGTGATCGCGATGATCGACGAAATCCTGCGCAATGCTGAACAACGGATGAAAAAGAGCATCGAGCTCCTTCGTCAAGAGCTTGCTGGTATCCGTGCTGGTCGTGCCGCTCCAAGCCTTCTCGAGCATCTCGAGGTGAACTACTACGGTACCCCAACACCACTCAACCAGCTAGCAACCATTAGCGCTCCTGAGGCCCGACTACTTGTTGTCCAGGTCTGGGATCGCAACGCGGTGAGTGCTGTTGAAAAGGCCATTCGCCAGTCAGAACTCGGATTGAACCCATCGGTCGATGGTCAAACACTACGCATCCAACTTCCCCCGCTGACGGAGGAGCGTCGTCGCCAACTTGTCAAACTGGTCCACGAGGAGGTCGAGGAAACGAAAGTCGCTGTTCGGAATATCCGACGCGATGCCCTTGCTGACATCAAGGAACTCCTGAAATCAAAACAGATTAGCGAGGATGATGAGCGGCGCGCAGAGCAACGCCTCCAAGAGCTCACAAATCGGTATATTGGTGAGGCTGAAAAGCTCGGAAAGCAGAAGGAGCATGACATCCTCGAAATCTAAACCTTCCTCCACGGGCGACCAGAGTGATCAGGGGTGTGTCGGCCTGATCCCAACCCATGTTGCCATCATTATGGACGGAAACGGCCGTTGGGCCACGCAGCGTGGTCTCCCCAGGCTCGCCGGTCACCGTGCAGGCACCGAGAATATCCGCCCAATCACCTTTAAGGCGGCGGAGCTCGGCATTCGCTATCTCACTCTGTGGGCATTCTCGACCGAAAACTGGCGCCGTCCACGTGAAGAAGTCGAAGGCCTGATGCAGATCTTAAGCGAGGTGATCGAACGGGAGACGGAGGAACTCCACCGTCACGGAGCGCAGCTTCGACACATCGGTAGCCTGGAAGGACTGTCTCCGGCGTTGCAGCAGCAGATTCGGAACGCGATCGAACTTACAAAACACAATGACCGGATTGTCTTGACCATCGCGTTCAACTACGGTGGCCGTGCTGAGATTATTCAGGCAATTAGGCGTATTGTGAGCGAGGGTATCCCACCAGATGCTATCGACGAGTCTACCGTGGAGCGATTTCTTTACACCGCTGGTCTGCCCGAGCCGGACCTCATTATTCGCACCTCAGGAGAACTCCGCATCAGTAACTTTCTTCTGTGGCAGGCCGCGTACGCCGAATACTATTTCACCCCAACTCTTTGGCCAGATTTCACCCCAGCAGAGTTCGAAGCCGCAATTCGCGATTTCCAGCGGCGAGAACGTCGTTTCGGTGGTTTGCGCGATTCGGTTCGATCCCACGTGGCGTCGGAACCGTGCGCCAGCGCACCATAAGCGCAACCTTGGTGGTTATCGCCACGTTCGTGCCGCTGGTACTCGGCACGTGGGCATGGTTCGTCCTCATCTTGGCTGTACTTGTGCAAGGCGCCCGCGAACTCGCGCGCGGTTTTTCGCGACTGACTCGTGAACCGGTCCAACCACTCAGCATTGTCCTTGCAGCCAGTATCGTGCTCATTGCCGTTCAGTTGTCCGACTCTGGTGCCCTCACCCTGGTCGCAGTCATCAGTACTGCCCTTTTGCCTATCGCCTGGCATGCCCGCACGACCGATCACCGGGATGGACTGCAACGCGGCGTTCTCGCATCGTTCAGTGCCCTCTATCTCGGTTCGTCCCTGGCCACGGCTATTCTCTTACGCTCCCTCGATGGACCTGTGGATGCCGCCTGGCTCCAAAGTCTCGCGGCACTTACCGGGACAGGACGAAGCACCCTCGGACTCGCTTGGCTTGCCTGGATCCTCTCCGTCACCTGGCTGACCGACACCGTTGCCTACCTTGTAGGGAGGAAGTATGGGCAGCGCAAGCTAGCCCCACACCTGAGCCCAGGGAAGACATGGGAGGGAGCGGTCGCTGGGTTCGTGACCGGCCTCATCGTCGGTATGCTCGGAGCTCGAGTTTTCGGCGTTCCACTCTCCCTCCCGACCGGTGCAGCGGCGGGAGCAGCTATGGCAGTCTTGGCCCAACTCGGTGATCTTGCGGAGTCATTCCTAAAGCGCGGTCTCGGATTAAAAGACTTCGGCCGCGCAGTACCTGGACACGGTGGCGTGCTCGATCGTATTGATGCGCTGCTCGTCACCATACCGGCAACGCTCCTGCTTGCTACACTCCTCCTCGGAGGAACACGGTGACCCTGCGAGTAAGCATCCTTGGCTCGACCGGCTCGATCGGGCGACAAACCCTTGAAGTCATCGCGAGGCACTCGGAACGTTTCCGGGTTGTGGCCTTAGCTGCGCGTAGAAATATCGAACTTCTTGCAGCGCAGGTCACAACATTCCAACCCGAACTAGTGGTCGTCGAGAACGAAAACGATCAATCCCGAATTGCGGCACCAACGGTGCTTGTGGGCACCGAAGGTCTGATTGCGGCCGCAACATACCCTGACGCTGATATTATTGTCATCGCGCTCGCTGGGAATACCGGACTACGTCCAACCCTCGCCGCCGCGCACGCTGGCAAGACAATCGCCCTCGCTAACAAGGAAAGCGTCGTCTGTGGCGGTGAACTCCTCATGGCTACAGCGCGCCAGCATGGTGCTCAGATCCGACCGATCGATAGTGAGCACAGCGCCCTGTGGCAGCTTCTCCAACTTCCGTACCAGCGCGAGGAGCTGGCCCGGGTGACCATTACAGCATCCGGTGGGCCGTTCCGTTTAGCGACCCGAGAGCAACTTGAGCGTGTGACTCCAGCTGATGCTCTGGCTCACCCCACCTGGCGCATGGGTCCGAAAGTGACGGTCGATTCCGCAACCTTGATGAACAAGGGCTTAGAACTCATCGAGGCTCACTGGCTTTTCGATCTCCCCTACGAGCTTATTGACGTCACCATTCATCCCCAGAGCATCGTCCATGCACTGGTCACCTTCCGCGATGGCTCTACGGTTGCTCATGCCGCTTCTCCAGATATGCGCTTGCCGATCCAGTACGCACTGCTCTATCCTGAGCGAGTACCAAGTCCGGTTCTTCCGCTCGACATGTCACGAATTGGCCGATTAGAGTTCTACGCTCCCGATCCCGCCCGGTTTCCCGCCCTCCAATTGGCCCGCTCGGCCGGCCTTGCCGGTCGCACCTACCCGACTGTGCTGAGTGCCGCAGACGAAGTGGCAGTCGAGGCCTTCCTCGCCGGCCATCTCCGCTTTACGGACATCGTACCGGTCGTGCACTCCGTCCTCGAGCAACACCAGCCGCCAAGTGGCCCCCTTACCATAGAAGCGATTCTTGAGGCGGATGAGTGGGCTCGGGCGGCAACCCACAAGCGCATTGCCCAGCTGACTCGAGCGCTTTAGATCGCTGCAGCACGAGCCAGTGCGAGCACAATAACGGCGCTCGCTCCCGCCCTGACCAATGCCTCGCTCGCAGCGGTGACCGTCGCGCCAGTTGTCACAACGTCATCGATGAGAAGCACTGTTCCTTCGAGCGGTTGACCGATCCACGCGAAGGCTCCAGTGACGTTTTCCCACCGCCCGGCCCGATCCCGGCCGACTTGCGCCTCGGTCGCACGGAGGCGCACAAGCCCCGCCTCCAGTGGCAGAGCGAGCTTCCGAGCAATGGCAGCAGCAAGCAACCAGCTTTGGTTAAATCCCCGCTGACGTAAGCGTGCCTGATGCAGCGGAACCGGCACGACACAACGCAGGGTTGCCCGCTGGTCACCAACCAACACGTCAGCCGAGGAAGCAAGCAGTTCTCCGAGAAACTCACCGCGTCGACGCTCACCGGAATACTTGACGCGGTGCAGCGCTGCTCGCAACGGCCCTTCATAGAGATACAGTGCGCGCGCCTGCACGAGAAACGGAGGCCAAGTTGAACAATCAGGACAGCAACCGCAGTCACGTGCCAAAGGACGATCACAACGTTGGCAACGATGTGCGAATTCGCAGAGCGGTCTCAGCTCCCGCAGACACCGATCGCACAGCCACACACCCGGCCACCCGCAACCACCGCAGGTCGGCACAAAGACCGCTCGCTCTACCGTGGTAACAAGCCAAGATATCACTTGCGTCAGCAACAGGGAGTTCCCTCTCACTCTGGAGCGTCTCTGCAACTCTGTTGGAGATATAGTCTTCTGCCCGGCCCAAGGCCGTATCGGTCGATCGTCCCTGCCGGTAGTTCCACTGCCATGAGACTACTGCGGCAGATCGGCCCGATACGCCAGGGTGGCACAGCCCGCCTGGCACAGCGAATCATCCCCTTGCCATCGAGGAAGAGCACGTCAATGGGAAAGCGCATGCCTAAGGTATGAATGGCCGAGCAGGGAAACAGGACAAGCGCTTCACCCTCGTCAAGGCCTGTTCGCCCCAAGAGTCCCCGCAGACGGCTCCACCAGCGATCAGCCACCACCGCTCGCCAGGCGATCAGTGCGCCGGTCTCCTGATCGATGAGGGTGAAGAATTGACTTGGGCCGGTAATCACCGGGCAACTCTTTCGACTGCTACCATCGAAGGCAGGATGAGGTACGATGTCACCAGTCATCCACGTTGCGCAACAGCTCATGCGACGGGTCAGAGCAGTTCTTCTACTAATAATTATCGTCGGCATCGCTTTCCCACAAAAGATCCTTGCCCACGCTATCTTGCTCGATGCCGAACCGAGTCCAGACGTCCTTCTCGATCAGGTTCCACCGGCGGTGACACTTCGATTCTCCGAACCAGTCGACCCGATCGGTGCCGGGGTCATCGTCATTACCCCCGACGGCCAACGGATCCAGCTAGACCCGGCGAGTGCCCGGTTGCAAGACCGTACCGAGCTTCGTGTGCCGCTCCACTCCTCTACCGCCCAGGGTACGTATGTGGTGCGCTACTCAGTTCTTGGGCGCGATGGGCACCTCATTACGGGACGCTATCTCTTCTCCGTGGGTCACACCTCGGAACCTCAAGACGGAAGTGACCTGAGTCGATGGGCGACATTCCTGGCGGCCTGGGCACGCCTGCTCCATCTCCTGGCACTCGCATTACTTTTTGGAGCCGCTGCTCTGTCTCTCTGTGCGTATCGCCTAAACGAAGGACACATTGTTCGCGACTCTACCCAGAGCATCGCACGTCGTGGTGCCCTCCTTGCCGCGCTGGCGAGTGGCTTGATGCTTCTGGCCTATAGTGGAAGCCTCAGCACGCTCTCCCATCCAGAGCTATTCCGTCAACTCCTGACCACCCGCTTCGGTGCAATCTGGTCAGCGAATCTGTTCCTTGCCCTGCTGTGTTATGGAATCCTGGCACTTCCGTTACCAGCGTCTGTACAACTAACCACGTTCGGTGTGAGCGCAACCGCACAGACTCTAGGCAGGGCAGCAGTGAGCCATGCCGCTGCGACTGATCTCCCTGTCTTGAGCATTCTCCTAGCCAGTGTTCACACAAGCGGTGCAGCGATCTTCATCGGAAGCGCCCCCATCCTCTTTTCTCTCGCCCGGAGATCCCACAATAGGGAGGATTCGATCCGCTCGACTGTGGAACAGGTCGCTCGCCGGTTTGCTCTTGCAGCAGTACCACTCGCTGAACTCGTCACCATCAGTGGTGCTTACGCCCTCTGGACAAACGTCGCAGCGCCTCAGGACCTGTGGCATACCCCTTACGGCAGAGCACTCCTCGGGAAACTTACCGCGGTGACAGCATTCGCAGTGGTGGTCAGCCTGACCGGTGTGCAATGGATCCGTCGTCAGCAGCCGCCACTGCAGCTCCTCCGGCTCAAAGCGCTCTTTGCTTTTCTCCTTTTGCCTGTGGCAAGTGTATTGGCGATCTTTCCTCCGACACAGACATCGCTTCAGCCGCTCCGGACACCCTCTACCCCTCTCACCTTAGCGCAGAATGCCGGACCATATCTAGTGACACTCCGCCTCGATCCTGCACAGCCCGGGATCAATCGCCTTTCGGTCCACGTCACCGCATCTGACGGCACGACGGTCGATGATGCACGAGTCACTCTTGAACTCCAGACACCCAACGGGCCACGCCTCATCGAGTTGCAACGCAGTTCATCCTTTTACGCGACGAAGGTCGACTTGACGGCTAACCTCTGGTCCATAGCGATTTACGTGCAACGACCGAACAACGCTAGCGTTCCACCAGCGCACTTTCAGATCCCCATCCCTGTTCCTGATAGCCGCGCTTTGCTAGAACTGGCTGATTTCGCAATGAACCGGCTACAAGCCGCTCAGGAAAGCACGGAGTTAACCAGCGGCGGCCCCGTAGTCGAAACAGTGATTCGGTATCGTGCTCCGGATCGGGCAGCGTACACGGTCACCGCACCAAATAGGCCAACCTTGGAAACCGTCATCATCGGTGACCGACGGTATGATCGTGTAGCGGGTAGTGACTGGACGGTAAGCCCTTGGCCCGGCACAACACCGTTTCGCTGGCCTGCTTACCGCTACGCGCAGGCGGCACAAGATGTTCGCCTTCTCGGCGTCGAGTCAATAGAAGGGACGTCCTGTTACAAGCTTGCGTTCTATGATCCGGTTGGTGAGTCTCATTATCGTCTGTGGATCGGAATTGGCGACCTTCTGGTAAGGCGGTACGAGATGATGGCCCCTGGTCATTACATGATCGGTCGCTTTGATCGGTTTGACGATCCAGCCATCGTGATTGAGGCACCACCAGTCGACCCAAACGCTGCCCGTGGTAGTTAGCGAAATGCGTCCACGATCCGAGGGATCGCTGGTCCCAGAATGACGACGTACAGTGCTGGGAAGATAAGAAACACCATCGGGAAAATCATCTTGATCGGTGCCTTGTGCGCGAGCTCTTGGGCACGCTGTCTTCGGCGCAGACGCATTTGGTTCGCTTGAGCACGTAGCACTTGGCTGATACTTACCCCAAGCTGATCCGCTTGGACGAGCGACGCGATGAAGACGTTAAGATCATCGACATTGACACGTTGCGCAAGATCACGGAGCGCCTGTCGTCGTGGGACTCCCATGCGCATTTCGGACAGCGTTCGCGCAAACTCCTTCGTCAACTCGTTGTCCCATTTTTCAACAACACGCAAAAGTGCCTGATCGAATCCTAGTCCGGCTTCGACACTGATCACCAGTAAGTCAATCGCGTCGGGTAGTGCACGTTGGATCGCGCGCTTCCGCTGCGCCACCCGCCGGCTCAGCCAGGTACTCGGTAAGACCCAACCCAGCATGGCCAGTGTCAGCGGCAGACCAAGACGGTACAGCATTGGCCCACTCCCTGACAGCATCGGAAACGCACTCAAACCAGCCAGGAAGAGAGCGAGACCCACGCGAATACCTAGGAAAGTCAGGGGACGTAGTGAACCAGCCAAACCTGCCTCAACGAGGCGCCGTTCCATTCGCTCCAGCGATGAGCCAGGCGTGAAGCGCAAAACGATCTGCGCGAGGCGCTCGAGCATGGGATACAGAACTCGCTGCCGGAAGGGGAACTGTAATTCCAACTCGTCGAGCGAGGGAACACGGTGACCAAAATGCGCGAGACGCTGCTCTAAAACCAGTTGGCGTCTCTGCTCCCGGACCCCAAGGTAAACTAACACAAGACTGCCCAGCGCCAGACCAAGACTAATCAAAACAAGCATGAACGGCATTGCTACACCTCGATGGCCACGATGCGACGCATCACAAGGAAACCAGCAACCATGCAGATCACGGCACCGATCGGCATACAGATCCACGGCCAGGTAAAAAGACTAGTTAGATAGTCAGGATTTAACAAAAAGATGAGCAAAGCTAACCCCACCGGCAGCAGGGAAATGATGTAGCCAGAGAGGCTTTGCTGTGCAGTAAGTACACGAATCTCGCCCTTGATCCGCACCCGTTCGCGTATTGTCTCTCCGATTACATCCAGAATCTGTGCCAGATTTCCACCAACCTCGTGGTTGATCGCAATTGCCGTGACCAGAAGATCCAAATCTTCACTGGGAATACGCCGTAACAGGTGCTCTAATGCTTCCTGCAGCGGCACGCCAAGCCCAACTTCCCGCACCACGCGTCGAAACTCGTCAGCGATCGGAGGCGTCGACTCTCGCGCCACGAGATCCATGGTTTGCAGGAGGCTATAGCCTGCGCGTAAAGAATTCGCCATAAGCCCAATCGTGTCTCCGAGCTGGTTCACAAACTGGTGTAGTCGGCGGCGAGCTCGCCACGCAACATAGGCGTGCGGTAGGAGCCACCCGGCGAGCGCAAAGAGCATCCCAACAAAGAGTCCAAGAATCGGCCGCGTAATCCCTCGCCCAACAACAAAACCGAGACCGAAGGCGCCAAGCGCGACAGCCGTGCGTAGCAACAAGAACTCACCGACCGTCAGTCGGAGATCGGCACGCAGGAGATTGGTACGAAGAGCTTCAGCAAACCCTCTCCCCTGCACAGCTCGGTCAACGTGTCGAGCGATGACGTTGGGACCGTCGAGTGACTCGAATACTGGTTTCTCCTCACGCCCGGCATATCGCTCGAGACGCCGGTTCACCGCGTTGCCGCTCAGAGTGCCACGGAGACCAGCAACCAGGAGCACAACCGAAGCGCCAGCCAATGAGAGCGCGAGCACAATGAACGGATCTCCCAACATCTCTCACCGCCCGAACCCACGAGGATAGGAGACGCCGAAGATCGTTGGCGGCAAATAAATATTGGCTACCTCGAATTTCTCCACGAACTTTGGTCGGACACCTGTTGGCTTTATCCGCCCGAGAACTTTGCCATTCTCGTAACCAGTTTGCTCGAAGACGAAGATATCCTGAAGGACGATGACATCCCCCTCCATTCCCTGAACCTCAGTGATGGCAACAATTTTGCGTGACCCGTCCTTCAGCCTTGCCATATGGATAATGAGATCGAGCGCCGAGGCGATCTGTTCGCGAATTGCACGAACAGGTAAATCCATCCCGGCCATCAGCACCATCGTCTCAAGTCGGTGAAGGGTATCCCGGGGGCTATTCGAGTGGATTGTCGTCATGGAGCCATCATGGCCTGTATTCATCGCTTGAAGCATGTCGAGCGCTTCGCCGCCGCGGCACTCACCAACGACGATCCGGTCTGGCCGCATTCGTAATGCGTTGATAACAAGGTCGCGGATCGTAACCTCCCCTTTCCCTTCAATGTTGGGTGGTCGAGATTCGAGCGTGACAACGTGCTCCTGCCGCAGCTGGAGCTCTGCTGCGTTCTCGATGGTGACGATCCGCTCATCTCCGGGGATGAACGACGAAAGAACATTAAGTAATGTTGTTTTCCCTGAACCCGTTCCTCCTGAAACCACAATGTTGAGCCGCGCCTCGACGCAGGCCTTCAAGAACTGGGCAATCTCCGGCGTCATCGTGCCAAAACGGATAAGGTCGTCAACTGTCAAAGGATCACGACTGAATTTCCGAATGGTCAAGCACGGTCCCACCAATGAAATTGGTGGAATGACGGCATTGATGCGGGAACCGTCGGGTAAGCGAGCATCGACCATCGGAGAACTCTCGTCGATCCGCCGGCCAAGCGGTGAAACAATGCGGTCGATGATGCGCATCACGTGCTCGTCATCGTCGAACTGTATTGATGTCTTTTCGAGTTTCCCATTCCGTTCAACCCAGACTTGTTTTGGGCCATTGACCATGATTTCGGTTACGGTGTCATCTTTGAGCAGTGGCTCGATCGGCCCATATCCCAGAATCTCCGCAACGATAGCCTCAAACAACCGGTGTCGCTCAATCCGGCTTAGCGCGATGCCCTCGGACTCCAGAACCGAAAGGAAGGTCTCCTCCAACGTTCGACGGACTCGTTGCTCATCGCTTAGATCCATTCGCGGATCGAGTTCGGCAATAATCCGATTCTGGATACGCGCTTTGAGCTGCTGGACCGTATCGTCCGTGCTCGGATACTGGCTTGGCACACGCATCTGTGGGCGCTTCAAGACGTGCGCTAATTGCCCTGCGCGAGCCATCCCTCCAGGCTCTTGTAACTCTGTTGCATCCGTCGGGCGATCAGCTGACAACGGCCCCGGCTCGGCAGGATTCCCGAGTCGTCGTAGCAACGACATAGGTCATCACCTTCCTTACCGGACCACGGTACTCGCACCAAAGCGGGGCAAGAATCGTCGGCGCCGCGTCATTCCCGGCTGCTCCCTTGCCTCTTTCCTCTCTAGCAAGAGCTCAACAAGACGGTCGATCTCCGCAACTACCCGATGCTGAGGTTGTTCCCATGCCAGGGGTGTCCCTTCGTTGATGCTCCGTATCACCGCTGCCGCATCAAAGGGGATTCGTACTTCGACGGGGATGCGCAAACTCTGTTCGACATCATCCGCTGAGAGTCCGGCGACATGATTGACTTGATTTACGACGAGGATGAGCCGCTTACTTTTGTAACCTAAACGATCAAGAAACTCGATGAAGAGCCTCGTATCCTTTATAGCGGTCATCTCAAGCGTGAATACCCAGACAAGAGTGTCGGAGATATCAGCACAGGCAAGAGTAACTTCCTCATATCCACCGGCCGTATCAACGATGACGAAATCGTTGCACCTGCGGAGCTCCACGAGTGCTTCTCGAACTCGATCAGCGGTAATCTGCTCCGCCTCATCGGGTGATGCAGGCGCCAGTAACACACGAACCTGGCTCGCATGCCGGGTCAATACCTCTTCAACTAATTCTCCATCGATACTCCCACCCGTGCGTGCTAAATCGATCCATGACCGCTGTGGATTTAAGTTCAACAAAACTCCCACATCTCCGCGCATCAAATCACCATCCACAAGCGTCACTTCTGCTCCACTTCGTCGTCGCAAGGCGATCGCAAGGTTGGTCGCCAAGAAGGTTCGTCCTACACCTCCCTTGGCTCCCAGTACAGCGATTACCCGGCCGTCACGTCCCGCCGTCTCTCGCACGCTCTTCTCGGGAGCTGTGGAGCTGTGAAGCAGAACCGGAATGGCCGCGCCAGGATTCGCCAGTCGCCCCACGCGGCGAACGGCCTCGACGAATTCCTCGTAGCTGAACGGCTTCGTCAAGTACTCACGTGCCCCAGCCAGCATGGCTCGCCGCAACATCTCAGGATCAGGGTCAAGTGCAAGAAGAATCACTCCAATACCAGGAACACGCGCGGTGATCGCTGCTGCAACCTCGAAACCGTCGAGGTCGGGTAAAGTCTGGTCTAGTAGCACCACATGCGGCTGGAGCCGCAGCGCTTGCTCGATGCCCTCTTCCCCTCTTGCAGCCTTACCAACAACGCGGAAGTCCGGTTCGAAGCTCAGCAGCCGCTCGATGTTGTCCCGACTCTCCTGGACATCATCCACAATCAGCACACGGATGACGGGTGCGCTGCTCACCGTACCCTCCCACTGATCTCCACTGGACCAGGAACTGGTAGCCCATAGTCGCGCACAAGACCGTCGTAAGTCACTCCCTTCGTCTGTACTGCCTGGTCATCACCACGGGCTCGTAACAGCACTTGGTACCGCAGGTTCTGATCGAGGAGGAACGTTATAAGTTCAGCCTCGGCCGGATCCGCCTCCACGATGAGCAAGTCAACGGGAGGTACTGTAGATCCACTCGTCGGTGTAGGCGTGGCCTCAGAACTGATCCCTGCAGTGACGGGTTGAACGGTTGTCCGTGCACTACCCACGACAGACGTCCCGGCCATCACTTGGAGCACGCGCAGCTTCTGGACGATAATCTTCGTCACTAGCTGCCCTTCACCTGTATCCATCACGAGCACACGCGATCCGGGCGCTCCCGGATAGGGGTAGCTCGGCCGAGGTGATGTTCCCGGTTCAGGTAGCCGAACAGCATCTTGCGCCGGGCTAAAACCTTGTCCGCTGTCGAGCATCTCCAACGGTTCGGTTGGCAAGACGCGCATGACATCGACCCGCCCAGCATAGACAAGGTCGATCAGATCGTTTGGTTGGATCAAGCCACCCACCGCATTGATGCGATCAACGGGAATTGCAACCGCACGCTTGCCCGGCTGTAACAGATGTGAGACACTCGGGGTTACGAGGTTCGCCATGAGAATGCGCTGTCCCTCTACCAGATCACCCGCTGCCACCAGTCCCACCACCTCATCTGCTTGCCGTGCTGTCCCTGGTGCGATTGATGCCGGATCAGCTTCGACGGTCTTCACATCTTCCAGTGTGAGAACAGTTCCCGCCCGCACATCTCGCGCCGCAACCACGACTGACACTGCCGGGGTCGTGATCGGCTCACTCGTGGCCGGTTGGCGCTGCCGCTGAAGGGCGAGGACAGCGAGCAGTACCGCTAGACCAGCCAGAATGACTCCAGCGACGAGATAAACGCGTCCTCCTCGCAGCATGCACCCCCCTAGCACGGTGGTAGCAAAGAGCTCCCACGACAGAAGAGACGGATGACTATCACCAGCGCTCCATGAGGTCGACGTACCAGGTGGTTAGTCGTTTTGGGGGAGGAGGAACCAGTCCGATTGGGACTCTTCCAAGACTGCCGTTGCGTGCTCCCGGCTGCGCCGCCCTTCCGTCGCCTCGATGATCGCAAGGAGGACAGCCGGCAGCCCGGTTACAGATCGGT
This sequence comes from uncultured Thermomicrobium sp., assembly GCA_938028665.1. Lineage (GTDB taxonomy): Bacteria > Chloroflexota > Chloroflexia > Thermomicrobiales > Thermomicrobiaceae > Thermomicrobium. The sequence continues at coordinate 16,966 of CALIMB010000088.1, forward strand.
AAATCAAGTATCTCGGCTCCCATCGTGGACCGAATTTCGCTTTGAAGTGGTAAAGCCCGCGGAACGAAAAAAGATGATCAAGCGCTCGATAGAAGCGCTCCCGCACTGGATCGATTCCCGGGACAGGGAGCTCCACCCCAACGAGTGGCGCAAGTCCAAGCGAGAATCGCTGGTAGCCTGCTTCTCGGCAGTAGTCGAGTACGGAAGCAAGTAGCACTTCCATTGCTCCGTGCGGCTCAAGACGCCGTCGCATGAGATCGATCGTGATTTCCCCAGCAACGCCACTGGGAATCAAGTTCGTAAAGGCCACGATCTTCCCGGTGGCGTCGCGCAGCAGCCCGACAGGAGTTGTACGGAGGTAACTTGGGGAGAATTGTCCAAGCGTAAAGTACCGCTCGCGGCGTCCTGGCACGGTCAACCACTCGCGATTCACGTCTTCCAGCTCTCGAAGAAGCGCCTCGTCCTGCGGTGGCAGCCTCATCTCGAACCGGTAGCCCTGTCGCTGTAACCGTCGAACCATGTACCGGAGTTCCTTGAAGCCTGGCCGCTCGAGCGACCACTCGGTAAGATCGACGATGGCCTCTTCCCCCACCTTGAGCCACTTGAGACCGTACTTGCCATATTCAGGGAGAAAGTGCGTCCCAACCTGGTGAAATGCCGGTTCCCAGTCGTTCAACTCACAAAAGTCGAGGAAATCCTGCAAGAGGCGATCAAACACTTCTCGATCACACGTATTAGGATCTCCCAGAACCAGGGCCACGCCGCCGAGTGGACGGTAGCTGACCACCCCTTCGCCCTCACGAGCGAAGAAGAACACCTTGTCCGGCCACCATTTGAAGAAATCCAATGACGAATTGCCACATCGCTCAATAAGTCGCCGAGCTCGCACTCGCTCTGCCGGATGCACCCAGTAGCGCCAGACCACAGGCCGCCCAAGACTCCAGACCGTACTAAGAAGTGCCGCTGCTGTGAGCACCTCCACAGAGTCCAAAAACCAGGCACCGTATCGAGTCTCTGCATGAACCGGCCAGGTTCCGAGGCCGAATCCGCTCATAACCAAGATGGAAATGGCTTCTCCCCAATCGTGGATAGGCGGCGCAAGCGCGTGACGGCTGAGAAGCACGAGGCCTGTTGCGCCATACACAATAACGATGAGTATGCTGAATACAGCAAAACCCACTCCTCGCAGTATAGACGGTACATCCGAGCGTACCCGGTAAGCGCGCCAACGGACAATCAGCACGATGAACGCGACACCAGACAGCACAAGCACGAGCAGATCGCGACGTTCAATCGCCTGCTGAACCATCGTGAAGCCAGACACCAGGACAGCAAGGAACCACCCGCTTCGCTTGAGCCGCCAGACTTGTTGTGCGACGAGGAGAGAGCCGAAGCCAAGCAGTAATTCCGTGTGGCGAGAGAGTTCCCACGGCTCTAAGAGCACCGCACGCTCTAGCCCACACAGGAATATGCGATGATGATGCGGCTCGAGTAGTCCGAAGATACTTATAAAACCCGACCAGAAGAGCAGGAGTGCAGGAAAACGATCGACGGCCCGCCGCACCAGAGGCTCTCGCCGTAGCCAGAGGACGATACCGGCAAGCAGTGGAGCCCAGAATTCATGAGCACGCCAGAGCAAAATCGCGGCGACCGCAACAGGACCTGGGAGACCGAGCAGTTGCAGCGTCGCGCTCCCTGCGAGCTCGACAGCCCCTGTACCCTGCGCAACAGGAACCACAAAAGCAAAGAAGTAACCAAGCTGATAAGCGATTAAAACCCTGTCCCAGGAAATGGAATATCCTAAGGCACGTACCGCACCCCCAAGAATAAAAATGTTCAAGAGATCAACTGCAAGTGCCAAGAGAAATACCTCGACCAATATTCGGCGCGGAATAGCTTCTGTCGCTGCCCAGAGCGCATTGACTTTTGGCCACCGCTGCACAAAAGTACGGATTCGTCGCGATAGCAACAGCGCCCCGCTGAGGAGGAAGGCAGTAAGGAACCCAATGCCTCCAAGCAAGGCTGCTGTTGAACGGAGAGCAATCGGCATACTTTCTTGTCTGGAGACGACGAAGAGTGTCAAGGGGGCCAAGGCGAAAAAAAGAAATTCCCCCCAGGGCACCATACAGAAGGACAGCTGTCAGGCTCGCTTCACGGCGGATCCCTTGAGTTTCCAGTTGACGAGCGAAGACGAGAGTACCAACCGCCGCGCCTCCTGGAACGACACTGGAAACAGCGACACGGTGCAAGTCAGACAGAAGAAGAGTCCGTAGAGGTAAGCGTCGGTCAAGACAGCCAAGGAGAAGTTGCAGTTGCCGGGCGATACTGGAGAGTACGATTCCTTGGGCTACCGCCGTGAGCAGGAGCCACCAGGGATGCACAAGCTGCAAATGCCAGAGAGACTCGAGCTCCCAGCGTCGACGGAACAAGAAGAGCGCGATAAGCCCGATGAACAACAGAAGAGCCACACGTGGGAACCAAGGTCGAAGTCGTTCGATACCAAGAGCGAGAGTCCGAAGCAACATAGCTCTCTTTCATTTTTGAGATAGAACAAAAGAGCTCTCGTCATTCCGCGAGAGCTCTTCCTGGTAGCGGGGGTGGGATTCGAACCCACGACCTCTGGGTTATGAGCCCAGCGAGCTGCCACTGCTCCACCCCGCGGCATAGCGAGCGGATGCGTCAACAGGAAACTTCCCGTCAGGTGTGCGCGCAGTGGCCTCGCCTCCCACGCGGTCCCCCGCGCAGTACTCTCCGGCGCTGGTGTGGGGCACGACCCGGTTCGGGATGGAACGGGGTGTTTCCACACCGCTCTCGACCACGCGCACACCTGACGGGAAGCGTCATCTGCTGGACACGGGTTTCGAAGTGAGGCTAGCTCTGCTGTGCCCACTTCCCTGTGAATGAGCGAAGGCTGGGACTGGCCTCGGCCATGAGGACGGCTTGGCTCCAGTCGGTTACCCGCTGTCCACCTGCCGCCTCGCTACCGGGTCATCTCCCCGGGGCCTTACCCCCTTGGTGGGGTGGGACGGCTCATCTTGGGGTGGGCTTCCCGCTTAGATGCTGTCAGCGGTTATCCCCTCCGGACCTGGCTACCCAGCGCTGCCGGTCGGCCGACAACTGGCACACCAGCGGTCCGTCCAGCCCGGTCCTCTCGTACTAGGGCCAGCTCCCCGCAACCGTCCACCGCCCGCGGCGGATAGAGACCGAACTGTCTCACGACGTTCTGAACCCAGCTCACGTGCCGCTTTCATGGGCGAACAGCCCAACCCTTGGGACCTCCTCCAGCCCCAGGATGCGACGAGCCGACATCGAGGTGCCAAACCGGGCCGTCGATGTGAACTCTTGGGCCCGATCAGCCTGTTATCCCCGGGGTAGCTTTTATCCGTTGATCCACGGCCC
>CALIMB010000089.1 GCA_938028665.1 uncultured Thermomicrobium sp.
GGTCCCAAAAGCAAGGAGACGAGCGAGTCCCCAGGAATGATGGACGAGTTTGAAGCCTGGGATGTTGAGCCGATTGACTCTCCAATTGAGGATGAGCCCGGAGATCCGGGATCGGATCGTCCATTTCCGCGCTGCCCAGCAGTGCTCGTCATGCGCAAGTTGTGGGATACAAGCACCTGCCCGCCAGAAGGATGTCCGCCTCTTCCCCAAGGACCCATTCAATTTCGGTTACATCTGCTGTATCGCGGGGTTCCGCTGCCAGACTACGACTATGTCCTCACATGTGAGCCATCGGCAAATGATCCTTACCTTTGGCGCTGCTCACCATATGTTCCATTCTGGATTACCCTTGATGACCAGTGGTTCCTCACCGAACTGACGCCGACGCCGGGTTGGCAGCTGGGAATTCCATCTGAGATCACAACCATTCCACCGGGGACAGTGCAGTACTCTGACGATCAGCTGGATGAGAACGGTGCGCCAATCCTCGATCCGAATACCTTGGACGTGATCGGTTCTGACCCCTGGGCAGAGCCAACAATTCACACTGCCATGACGTATTCGACCGGGTTTGATCTCCTCGTGACCTGGTTGAACGTTCGGAATGTCTACGATCCGTCGTGGGAGCCACCAGAAGAGCCAGAAGAGCCGGCTGATCCAGAAGAGCCGAGTGATCCAGAGGAGCCCGAGGAGCCGAGCGATCCAGGTTCAGGTGGGGATGCTCATGACCCGCAGGAGCCGGGGGCTCCCGAGGGTTCCGAGCAAGAGGAAGGTGAGCACAGGTTTGAGGGGTATGCAGATCAGCCGGCAGCTCCTCGTGAGCCAAGCCGCCCGGCCGTGTCAGGAGGGGTGGTGAGAGAATCGTTTGGGGATGCTATCAGTGGCGCTCAAGAGGGAGACACATCGGGCGGCTATGCCAGTGGTGTTGGGGCCAGTAGTGGAGGACGCGCGACGTCCTCAGACGTCGCAGCAGCGCAGCAAGGCCCTGTTCAGTTGGCTCCAAAAGCAGGTCGACCGAGTGCGCCTGGTCCGATCCTAAGCCTCATTCTGGCCGGCATGATCGTCGTAGTGATCTCGGTGTACCTGTTGCAGCGAGAGTCAACTGCTCACGCAATGACGAGAGGTGTAGCGAAGCGTTAAGCGGGGGATGCGCGCGGTGTCCCACCATGGGTCAGCGGTGATCGACAGGAAGGTGTCCTTCCTAGAGGAGCAGCTGGGGCAGACGGGAGCGCGCTGCAGGAAGAAAAAGCAGTAGATCCGTCCTGGTTGGTCTGGGCAGGGGTATTGGCGGCGTGTGATCGACCAGGACGGTCACCTGGTGCGCGCTATTCGCTGCCTTGCTCCTTTGCAACTGGCGCCGAAAAGCTTAGGTGTGGTGACGTTGGTCTCGTTGCAAGAGGAAGCTGAGTGTAACGAGGAGGGCACCAGCGATAACGAGGAGAACAGCGGCTGTGCTACTTGCGCGGAAACCGGTTTGAGGAGCCAGTTGGGTTATTGTGGGTGACGAAGGAGATGGCGCAGTTGCGGCCGGAGTTGGGCTCGAGACCACGGCCGCCGTGTCTGGTGGCGACGTTGGCGGTGCAGCCCCGTGTGGCGTCGTTTCTGGAGCGAGGGTTGCGGTTGGCGTGGGAGTCTGTGTGGGCGTGGGTGTGGAGGTCGGGGTTGGCGAGGGAGGAGTTGGTGTCGCGGTTGGCGTGGGAGTCTGTGTAGGAGCAGGTGGAAAGGTCGGAGTTCGTGAGGGAGGAGTTGGCGCTGGTGGAGAGGTCGGGGTTGGGGAAGCCTTGGAACTCAAAGGCACCAACGTCACACTGACCCGAGTTCGGGGCGGGTCGGGAGTATCCGGTGCCGCGCTGGTCGGTCGAGACAGTGTTTCCCTGTGCGTCGCGACAATCTTGCGCGGCGTTAATGGCAGGACTTCCCCAACGCAACGCCGCGGTGCGAGTAGGTCCGCCATTGTTCGCCAGAGAGCCAAGGTAGGTTGCCAAGTTGCTAACGGGGGTCACTTCGCAGCTACTGCTGGAGCCGTGTTCCAGGTTGGTTCCCTGCCAGGTAGCAGAAGTGGTAAATGATGAATCGCAAGCAGGGTCCGTTGTTTCGATAAGCAACGTTTCCTTCATAGTCGCGGTAAAGGTGTTCCCGGCAAGAGCGGGTCCGCTCGCATGTTGAGCAACAGTGACGAAAGAGGCCGTGAGGTTCGGTGTGCCGGAGGCACAGTCACCAACGCTTGAGAGGTAGAGTGCTGAGCCCCCTGGTGCCTCATTGCCGTAGAAGGTCACGTTGCGCAAGACACTTTGGGCAGCACCACAGAGCACGAGCCCGCCGCCGACACCGTCAGCAGAGTTGTTCGCAAGGAGCGTGCGCTCGATTCTCGCTGTGCTTAGGTCAACATAGAGAGCGCCGCCACCGCTGAAGCCGCTGGCATTGGTGGTGTTCCTTTCGAATGTAGAGTCGATAACCTCGAGGTCAGCGAGATAGGTGTAGAGTGCACCGCCGTAGGCGCCGTGATTCTGCCGGAAGGTAGTTCGTTCAATCCGGATGGTGGCTTGTTGTCCAGGGCCTGATCCGGTTCCCGAGGCAAGGATTGCACCACCCATTCCGAGGGAATCCCCGAACGGCGCCTGATTGTTGAGGAGTTGACTATCTTGCAGTGAGAGACTGCCACCTGCCAAGAGGATCGCCCCACCATCGGGGGCCCTACCGTTCCGCAAGGTGATGTTCTCCAGGATCAGCGTGCCACCTTGGACGTGAAAGAAGCGAAAGGGATCACTGCTGGAGCGTTGAAGAGTTCCGTCTTTAAGCTCAATCGTGTACCCAGCCGGGATCACTGGCAGTCCGGTGAAGCTGCCACTGACATATTCCTGAGTCAGGTGGTACGTACCATGTTGCAGCTCTATTGTCCAGTGGGTATCAGTAGCGTTCGAACAGTCAGCATGGCTTGCTACTCCAGTGGCGTGTTCCAGAGCTTCAAGAAGGCTACACTGATTATCAGTAGAGTCGATAGCTACGACTCCTGTGATGCGACTATCATGCTCGAGGCGCTCGCAACTGGTCGTGGCCAAGTGACAAGGCGGGGGAGCAAGAGAGCGAGTGTGAGGGAGATCCGCGCGGCATAGGAAAGGCGGTGCATGGCCATTACTCTCATCTCCTCACGCTGCCAGTGACTGGACGCTGCGGTGGCTTTGCCGAGCAACTGTAAATCAGCCGACGACCCCCTCAGGGCGAGTATAGCGCAATGGTAGGGGATGGAATAGGGTCATTCGTACTAGGGCGTGGGCTGAGGGCAACGGTCCGGCACGGCCGTCGGATCAGCTTGGTGGAGCCGACTCGATCAGCTGTCCTGTTGATCAAGGAGCTGTGCACCTGAATGGACGTGATGCTGCCAGAGCGTCGTGTCTCGCCCGGTTGCCTCTCATCGATCAGGTCGTTGTGGAGGTTGGTGAGGAGAGTCGCCGTAGTCAAGTTGACCGCGCACGCATCCGGCTGCCTCAAAGGCGCGACTGCGCAGCCGTACGTGGTGCGCGGCGAAGAGCAGAGCGGAGCAACACGACGGAACAGAACGAGCAGAGTGATCCAGGATGAGTCCCCTGACAGGGCAATCGATAGCCGGGCGACATGAGCGATAAAGGATGGGAACGGGCGTGGAGATGAGGGCTGACGTGAGGTCATAAGGGCAGCGACGCTTCTCATCTCGGGTAGGGGGCAGTACCGAGTGCTGGGTACCGAGTGGGCAGTAGACGACCGTGCCGGTCGAGTGCCTGGGTTAGCAGTCGTACGAGGCAGGCCTGGCTTGGCCCGCGTCAATCAGGCTGCGGCTACTGGCAACGCGAAAGCCGTGCCGAAGCTTGTATCGCAGTTGTAAGCCGGTCGGGATGGTTGGTGCAACCCGTGGCAGCGGGTAACAACCATGAGATGAGGGTAATCAGGGAGTCGAGGTGCCCAGGTTGTGGGCAGCGAAGGCAGGTTGGTCGGAGAGAGCAAGCAACAGCGTGGGAGCTAAGGCGTTTGCATGACCACCACAGTAAAGTAGTGCATGCCTGAGCGATCAGTCACACATACGACTCCCACATGGGTGAAGCGACCATCCAGCAAGATCGCCCGGTGGGAGGGACTGGCCAACAGCGCCCGGGCCGCTTCCTTCGCCGCTTCCCGCGTCGGATAGTTGTTCCGCTGCAACGTCTCCCCCGCAGCCCGCCAGTTCACACCCAGCAATGGGAGGTAGGTAAAGACGGTCGTCCCATCCGGTGCGGTGTGACTGAAATACTGCCGCTCCGCCATGTCACTGGAGCGGAAATAGGCCAGTGCATCCAGCACCGCATCACGCTGCAACGGCCCCAGCCCCTGACGCTGCCGTGCCTCATTGAGCCGCTGCAAAAGTTCACTGGCCAGCTGCGCATCGGTCCCTTGCGCCGTGTAGGCATAGCGCCGCTCTTCCCAGATGACCGCCCCCAGCCGTCCCAGCAGCACAGCCCAGGGCGTCCCCGCTTTGTCCGGGTGATACTCAAACCGGGCCCGCTCGGTGTACTGCACCAAGAGCCCCTGCTCCCAGAACGGCTCCGTAATGGGATAGCCAAACAGCCGCACCCCACCACGGCTCTCCCAATACCCCACAAACTCCGGCGCCAGGTTATGCCCCGTCTCCGCAAAGTAGCGATGACCCGGCTTGGGCAGCGCCGGCTGGAGCAGCCGCCCCTCCCGAGCCGCTACCTCCCGCCCTCAATGCCCCAGCAGCACCGCATACTCCGTACCAGCATGCTCAGGGTGATACTCAAACCGCTGCCGCTCAAAGTACTGCACCAACCGCCCCTGCTCCAAAAGCGGCCCCGAAAGCGGATAGCCAAAGGTCGGTACCCCGCCATACCGCTCATAGAAGGAGCGAAACACCGGCAACACCTCGTACCCTGTCGGCGTCGCCGCCTGGGCCCCTGGTACCACCCCCCAGCCAAGGAGCCCAACCACAACAACACTGAGGACGCCCCAGACCCACCGCGCCATGGCCCAGATCCGAACCGATGCACGCAATCCTCGTCTGCCCTACGCCCTCAGCCCCAACCCTACTGCCACGACCACGCCCCGACCAAGAGCCTCTTTGGGATATACCAAGCATCCGTTAGCAGGATCGCCTAGCGGGCCATTCGGGCTAGGAGACGAGTCTCTGCATGGCCTAGGAGAAACGGCTGCTCACCCTAGCCCTAAGGTCTTATTGTGAAGACAGGTTCGGCCCGTGTAGGTTACCGACGAAATTAAGCTACCATGTGCGCCTGCTGCTCCCCTGGGAGGGGAGAGAAGGGGGCTGGTCATGCGTCGCCTCGTTCTTCGTCTCCTGGCCGTGCTTGGGTTGGTCATGAGTAGTGTGGGTCCGCTCGTCGGGGGGTTGAGTGCAGCCTCGGAGGCGGTGCTCGAGCTCACCCTTGGCCCGTGTCGTG
>CALIMB010000090.1 GCA_938028665.1 uncultured Thermomicrobium sp.
ATTGAGGTTACGGCATATATTCCGGGCGAGGGGCACAATCTTCAAGAACACTCGGTCGTGCTCGTCCGTGGTGGACGTGTGAAGGACCTGCCGGGTGTTCGGTACCATATTGTCCGGGGTGCACTCGATGCTAAAGGAGTAGAGAACCGGCGGCAGGGGCGCTCGAAGTACGGAACCAAGAAGCCCAAGCAGTAGGCTCGGCGAACGCTGGCCTGCGCGAAGCTGATCGGTTGTCGGCAGACGAAGCGCGGCATCAGGAGAAGGCTCCAGGGTTGCCGGCTTCGTCTGTATCATGCCGAGCGAGGATCAACTGTAGGGAGGCGGCAAGCGATGCCAAGGCGAGCGAAGTATGAACGGCGGACCATCCCACCCGATCCGAAGTATGGGAGTGAACTCGTGCAGCGTTTCATCAACAAGGTGATGACGCGTGGCAAGAAATCGCTCGCAGAGCGGATTGTCTATTCGGCGCTGGACATTGTCGCTCAGCGTACCGGGCAACACCCGCTTGAAGTCTTCCAACGGGCGATTCATAACGCTTCTCCACTGCTCGAGGTCAAGCCGCGACGTGTGGGAGGCGCCACCTACCAAGTGCCAGTACAGGTTGAACCGCATCGCCGGGTCTCGCTTGCCATGCGCTGGCTGATCCAGTCAGCGCGAAACCGCAGTGGATACAACTTCATTGACAAGTTGGCGGCGGAGATTATTGACGCTGCGAACAATACTGGAGCCACCATCAAGAAACGAGACGATACACACCGGATGGCGGAGGCGAATCGGGCCTTCGCGCATTACCGGTGGTGAAACGGGCGAATGCACTCAGACAGGGGTCAGGGCGGATGAGTACGGTACAGCCACAGATGACGGAAGCAAGGCGCGTGCTCTTGCAACGCACACGGAATATCGGCATCATCGCCCATATTGACGCTGGCAAGACGACAACGACGGAACGCATTCTGTTCTACACGGGGAAGGTCCATCGTCCGGGCGAGGTGCATGAGGGTACGGCGACGATGGACTGGATGGTTCAGGAGCGGGAGCGTGGTATCACGATCACGGCTGCCGCCACAACCTGCTTCTGGCGTGACCATCGCATCAACATCATCGACACGCCGGGTCACGTCGATTTCACGGTGGAGGTGGAGCGGTCACTGCGAGTGCTCGACGGGGGGGTCGTTGTTTTTGACGGTGTTCACGGTGTGGAGCCCCAGTCGGAAACAGTGTGGCGGCAAGCTGACAAGTACCATGTGCCCCGTATTTGCTTCATTAACAAGCTGGACCGGGTCGGAGCCAACTATGTGCGGGCGATCGAAATGATCCGCGAGCGGTTGCGTGCCAACCCGGTGGCAATCCAGTGGCCGATTGGCCTGGAATCGGACTTCCGCGGCATCATCGATCTCATCGAGTTCCGCGCCAAGATCTACCATGACGATCTCGGCCAGCAGATTGAGGACACCGCAGTGCCAGGAGAGTATGTTGAGGTGGCGCGGGAGTGGCGACACAAGTTGGTGGAGCAGATTGTCGAAACAGACGAGGAACTGATGCTACGCTACCTTGAAGGAGAAGAGCCGACTGCAGAGCAATTGCGACGCGCGCTCCGTGCCGCGACAATCCGCGGGCAGCTTGTTCCAGTGCTCTGCGGATCAGCACTAAAGAACAAAGGCGTGCAACTCCTCCTGGACGCAATTGTCGATTACTTGCCCTCGCCGCTTGACATCCCGCCGGTGAAAGGGACCCATCCTGTGACCGGAGAGGAAATCACGCGCGAGGCAGACGACGAAGCACCCTTTGCCGCGCTGGCGTTCAAGATTCAGGCTGATCCCCATGTTGGCCGCCTGACCTATGTCCGGGTCTACTCAGGGCGGCTTCAGAGTAGTTCCTACGTTTACAACTCGACAAAGGGAGAGCGAGAACGAATTTCGCGTCTCCTTCGGATGCATGCAAACCACCGTGAAGAGGTTGAGTGGATTGGCGCTGGGGACATTTGTGCAGTCATTGGGCTGAAGAAGACATTCACAGGGGATACACTTTGCGATCCTGAGCACCCCATCCTCTTGGAGCCAATCCAGTTCCCTGAGCCGGTGATATCCGTTGCGGTGGAACCGAAGACGCGGGCGGATCAAGACAAGCTGTCTCTTGCCTTGCAGCGACTGGCGGAGGAGGATCCGACCTTCCAGGTGCGAATCGACCCGGAGAGCGGGCAGACTATCATCTCTGGCATGGGCGAGCTGCATCTTGAGGTCCTCGTCGACCGCATGCAGCGCGAGTTTAAGGTTGCGGCGAACATCGGTCGCCCGCAGGTCGCGTACAAGGAGACCATCACCCGTCCAGTGCGTGTGGAGGGGCGGTTCGTTCGGCAGACTGGTGGGCGTGGTCAATACGGACACGTGTGGTTGGAGCTCGAACCGCTTCCACGAGGAAGTGGCTTTGTCTTCGAGGATCGGATTGTTGGTGGGGTTGTTCCAAAAGAATTCATTCCTGCAGTCGAGGCGGGTATCCGTGAGGCGATGCAGAGTGGTGGTGTTGCTGGCTATCCAGTGATTGACCTAAAGGCGGTCCTCGTGGATGGTTCGTATCACGAGGTGGACTCTTCGGAGATGGCGTTCAAGATCGCTGCGTCGATGGCACTCAAGGAAGGTGTGCGACGTGGCCAACCAGTCATTCTCGAACCGATCATGCGTGTTGAGGTTGTGACACCGGAAGAGTTCACCGGTGACGTGATCGGTGACCTGAATGCACGGCGCGGGCGTATTGAGGGCATGGAGATGCGTGCCGGAGCACAGGTCATCCGCGCGCTGGTGCCGCTGGCCACAATGTTTGGGTATGCGACTGACTTGCGATCAATGACCCAAGGCCGGGGTACCTACACCATGGAGTTTGACCATTATGCACCCGTGCCGGAGAGCCTGGCGCAGGAACTTTTGGCAAAGGCGGGAAAGGCAAGTTGACGGAATTGCTGTGTGAACGAAGGTAGGACAGGCGCAAGACAGAGGAAGGGGCGAAGCGATGAGCAAGCCGCGATTTGAGCGGACGAAGCCGCATGTGAACGTGGGGACGATTGGGCATGTTGATCATGGGAAGACGACGTTGACGGCGGCGATCACGAAAGTGTTGAGCTTTAAGGGGATGGCGAACTTCAA
>CALIMB010000091.1 GCA_938028665.1 uncultured Thermomicrobium sp.
GGTGCTGTTTTCGTGCGATGGTCAGACTCTTCCACCAGACGATAAGCGGCTCGGCCTCCAAGCTGGTAGGCCAGTTCTCCCCACAGGGTATAGGTGGTGACATCGTGATGCGGCACGCCAGATGTCGGATCGAGATCAGTGCCAACCACTGCAGCCACGGCGACCTCGCCTGGTGAAGGCAACAGCCCCCGGTCAATGACCGTCGCTGCCGCTGACGCGCCGCGGGCAGCATGGTAGAGCGCAATAAGAGCGTGTGTCTTCCCTCCACCAAACGGCGTCTCAAGCACGAGCACCGGACTGGCTGCCGGATCGCCCTGTGTCAGGCGAGCGAGTACATCGCGTAGGAGGGTCTGCAACTGTTTGGTCGGATAGGTCTGGCTGAAGAAGTGCTCCGGGTCCCCATAGACTGGATCAGCCGTCCCCTGGACCACGCTGGCCAGGCTGGCCGCAAACAGGTCGTCACGGAGCTCCCCACGCAACACTTCCTGCCTTGGGACACAGGTTTCAAAGATGGTCCGCATCGCGCTCGCACCCCTCGCTTGGTCAGCGTTGTCTTGCCGCCACAGCCTGGCTTCTCACGGTGACATGATCTTGGCACTCATGTCAAGAACACCATGTAGGATAGAGGGGTAAGAGACGGCGAGCAAGCCCTCCGCACACTCGTCTGGGCTCGGGCAATAAGTTCCAAGGTCTGCGCCAGTCGGCACGCTCAACGCAATCCCGCTCGCCGCATCGTCCCCAGCAGCAAGAGAGTACTTCCCCAGATCTGCTGTGGTCACCCGCACCAACCGGCTCACCTGCCCAAGAGACTGCGCTGCTCGCCCTATTCAGCCCCAGGGTATCTTCCCCACCGTTCCCAACCGAGCTCGACCTGGCATGCTGAGGCCAACACGCACCGCCTTCACCGCCCATCATTCACTCAACATGGCACGCAACCAGCCTGGTCCCAAGAGTATGCAGAGACCCGCCCAGATCTTAGGGTGTAAGACGGAAGAAGGTGGTGACATACCGCATAGCCAGGAACGGCTTATCGTACATGAGAAGATTCCCGGCGTCGGAGGAGAGTACTTCCCAACAGACATTGCCACGGATTGTTCCCCCTGAGAAGACCTCCCGATCGCTTATGCTATCCGGGATCACCCCGCAGCTGTGCTCAAAGGTGCTGTAGGCGATATTGGCTGGCCCAAGGGCGCGCAGCCGATAGCTACCGTCAAAGCGGGCAGCGCCCTGACCGCGATAGGTGGCCTCGATGGTTGCCAAAAAGAACTGGTGTCCAGGAGCCGGTGGATCATTAAACATGTTCTCCTGGAGGACAAGCTTCGTTGCGTCCGGAATCACGTTGACAACTCGAACCTCCCAGTTTCCATAGAGTAACGCTTTCTCGCCGCGCGGGATGGGGTTATTACGACTGCCTCGATCAGGCGCTAGTTCGTAGCGCCAGCGATAGTAGTGCTGCCCCACATTCCCCGCCTCCACCTGCCAGCCGGGTGGATTGTCTGGCGTGTAGGTCAGCACCCGTCGCTCAAATACCTGGACCAGAACCCGCTTGGGTTGACCGCCAACGCGGACCGTTGTCCAGTAGGCCTCAGTGATCGGAAAGCCAGTGGCGTAGAACGGATTGGGAAAGAGTGGCCCCTCTCGGAAAAATCCATACGAGGCAATCAGTCCCCGGCTGTTCATGAAAGCCCAGAACGGTGAGGCGACTGTGTGCTGTGTCTCCGGCACGAGAACTGCAGCAGTGACGCCATACCGCGCCAGCTCCGGATCCTTCCCAACCGAGCCGTCCCGAGCGATCGTGGCCGTGATAACCTGTCCGATCGGAACTGGCGGAGCATTAAGCAGCAGGCGGAAGCTCGCATAGGTTGGCGCATTGGGATCGTCCAGGTCGCCGGCGATCGGAATCGCTGCCGGACCGTAGTCCTCGAATAAGTTATCTCCGTATTGCCGTTGACCCGTGACGAGTTCCTTGGCAAGAAGACCGTTAGTGACCCGCCACGGTGAATCGTACGGCTCGCGTTCGTTCAGCTCCATGCGCGTCTTGTCAAAGTACTGGACCGACCGCGCCCCACTCTCGGCCTCGGCATAGCGCTCCCAGAGGGCCGGAGTGAACGGCCCGGGTCCCCACATCCAGGTCCGTGGTGCTCTTCCCGCTTGGACCGGCAGATCGGTCCGCTCCCAAGTCTCCCGAAACTCATAGTGCCCAAACTCCTCTTGTTGCGCTCGAACCGGCACAATACCCAAGATCGCCACGACCAGAAGCAGCGCGAGCAGCAGTCGAAGTCGCTGCATTACTACACCTCCCTTCGAAGTCACCCTTCTCGATCCTACAAGCACGACGGGAATGGAGGTGTTCCCGCTCCTCCAGCAATGCTTGGCTAGAGGCAACAGACAGTTCGCAAGCAGCGCTGGAAACACCAAAGCGATTCCCCTGTCTCCGGCAATGCTAGGGGTAACCCACTGGCGGCAACCGCGTGCGGCAGCTACCTCGCTGCCGTACTAGCTATCCTTGAAGCCGATCCGTGCCGTCTGGGTGCTGTGCTGGGTGCCACGCTGGGTACGCTCTCTCCGTTGCCCGCGGCGCAAGGGTAAGATGGTCCGTCACCGAGCGCCCAGCATTGGTAACACCGGCAGCTTCGAAACACTCTTCTTTTGTTCCCGCACTTGACAACGCCTACTCATTCTGCTACCGTCCCCTCACGGAAAACAGGAGACGGCCGCGGGAGCTCGGGGATGCCGGGCTGAGAGGGTGGCCCAAAAGCCTGCCACCGACCGTGGAACCTGACCTGGGTAATGCCAGCGGAGGGAAGGCCGTAGGAATGAGCGCCAAGATCGCTTCTTCTGCACTCGCCTCAGCTCTTCTCCTTCTCCACCAACAGCACAAGAACAGGTGTTGCAGGCGTACGGAGAGTTCCTCCGCTCAACGACGCTGCGGAGCGCATCGCCGGAGTACTGCGGGAGGCCGCCGGTGAAGAGTCCCTCTCCCCTCTGGCGAGTTGAACTCCGCCACGTGACCAAGAGCTTCTACCGCGGGCGGCAGCCACTCTCGGTCCTCGGGCCACTGGACTTGCGCGTTGCCGATCGAGAATTCGTGGCTCTCGTCGGTCCTTCGGGATGCGGCAAGAGCACGCTCCTCAATCTCATCGCTGGTATCGAGCAACCGACCAGCGGCGAGGTCTGGCTGGACGGCGAACTGGCCCCAGAACGACTCGGACGAGTCGCCTACATGCATCAGCGCGACCTCCTGCTTCCCTGGCGCACTGTGCTCGAGAACGCGCTCTTACCACTTGAGCTCCGCGGTATACCCCGCCGGGAAGCAGTGGCACGCGCTCTCCCCTGGTTCGAACGCTTTGGGCTTGCGGAGTTCACGCAGGCCTATCCGGCCCAGCTGTCCGGCGGAATGCGTCAGCGCGTTGCCTTCTTGCGCACCCTCCTGGCTGACCGTCCACTTCTCTTATTGGACGAGCCATTTGGCGCGCTCGACGCGCTGACGCGGGCCAGTCTCCAGGAGTGGCTCCTTGCGCTCTGGGAAGAGCTCGACCGCACGGTAATCTTGGTCACCCACGACGTCGAAGAGGCGCTCATCCTGAGTGATCGCGTGTTCGTGCTTAGCCCCCGCCCCGGGACGATCGTCTGCGAACTAATTGTCGAGCTCCCACGTCCGCGTTCCTACGCAATGGTCACCGACCCTCGATTTGTCCAGCTCAAGGCCGAGATTCTTGCCCACCTCCGAGCCCGCACCACCCTGGAGGTACCACTCCATGGCACATAACCGCCTGCTCCCTCGCGACCGCATCCTGCCCCTACTCATCCTCGCTGCAGCCACATTCGGCTGGGAACTGGCCACCGACGTGTTCCAGATTCCTCGCTGGGTGCTCCCCCCACCGAGTGCAGTTCTGCACGCTCTTGTCCGCGACCAGCAACTCCTTCTGCGTCACCTGGCGGTAACTATGGAAGAGGTCGGGTTGGGGCTTATGCTCTCCGTGCTGCTCGCCGTTGTCCTGGCCATCGGCATTGTCAGCTCCCGACTCGTCGAACGCTCGGTCTACCCGCTCGTTGTTGCCTCACAAGCCGTGCCGATCGTGGCGCTAGCACCGATCCTGCTCATTTGGTTTGGCTACGGCCTCACCCCCAAAGTGATTGTTGTGGTTCTTGTCTGCTTCTTCCCGATCGCGGTGAATCTGGTGGACGGTTTGCGCGGGGTCGATCGGGAGTTTGTCGATCTGGTGCGGAGCTTGGGAGGAACACCCTGGCAGGCTCTCCGCGTGGTGCGCATCCCTGCTGCCTTGCCATCCTTCTTTTCTGGTCTCCGAGTTGCCGCTGCAGTCAGTGTCATTGGTGCTTTGATCGGTGAATGGGTCGGCTCCTCGGCCGGTCTCGGTTATCTCATGATCCGCGCCGCCTCCCAGTTCCACACGGATCGGGTATTCGCTGCCGTGCTGCTAAGCGCTATCGCGAGTATCGCTCTTTTCTGGACTGTCGGGCTCCTTGAGTATGTCGCACTTCCCTGGCGCAGAGCAGCCAAAACGGAGCCATGAGTAGGAGCGGAGGGAATTCAGCATGCTCTCGGCACCAAAGATGACACGACGAGCATTCCTTGGGTTCGCTGGCCTGGCGTTTATGAGCGCCTGCCGCCAGGCACCCTCCCCGAAGGTT
Source organism: uncultured Thermomicrobium sp. (assembly GCA_938028665.1). GTDB lineage: Bacteria > Chloroflexota > Chloroflexia > Thermomicrobiales > Thermomicrobiaceae > Thermomicrobium. Next base: position 4,654 of record CALIMB010000091.1, read on the forward strand.
GCACCTGCCTCACCAACGGCCAGAGAAACCGCTCCCAGTACGACCACACCGGTAAGCACCCGGCTCGAAGCCGTCAGCGTGGCACTGGACTGGTATCCATGGTCGAACCATACCGGGCTCCTCATGGCACGCGAACACGGGCATTACCGGGACGTCGGGCTAGAGGTGACGTTGGAGGTCCCGGCTAACCCGGAGGATGTCTTGAAATTGGTCGCTACGGGACGTAATACCTTTGGTATCAGCTACCAGACGGACATCTTGCTGGCACGAGCCGAAGGAATTCCTGTCATCTCAATTGCGGCATTCGTCCAGCATCCCCTGAATTCAGTCATGGCCCTGGCAGGGAGTGGGATTACTCGACCTCGCGACCTTGCTGGGAAGAAGGTGGGCTATCCTGGGCTACCCAGCGATGAGGCACTCCTGGCAACGATGCTAGAGTTCGACGGGGCACGACTTGACGACGTCACACTCGTCAACGTCGGCTTTGAGCTTGTTCGAGCTCTGCTGAGTCGGCAAGTGGATGCGGTCATCGGCGCCTATTGGGTGCACGAGTCGATCCTTCTTGAGCAGCAAGGAGAGCGTCCCGTCATCTTGCGGGTCGAGCAGTGGGGCGTCCCGGACTTCTACGAACTTGTGCTCGTCACAAGTGAGCAGGAACTGCGCGACCACGCGGACCGCGTGCAGCGATTCATCCGCGGGACGATCCGCGGATACCAGGACGCGCAAACAGATCTCCGAGCTGCCGTTGACCTTCTTGTCCGCGAGTACCCGGAGACGAACCGGGCGCTGGAAGAGGAAGGGATCCGACGGCTTGCTCCACTCTGGACAGAAGGGGTCCCAATCTTCGGCTGGCAGGAAGCAAAGCGCTGGATCGACTATGCCGCCTGGATGGAGCACCGTGGATTATTGCGCAACAAGCTCGATCCAAACACTGCCTTTACCAATCAGTTTGTGGAAGCGGCCCACCGCAGCCAGTAACAAGCGGACAGCGACTGACCATGAGCCGTGGATGCTGACCACCACTTGGTACAGAGCACGCTCCCTCATCCCCCACGCTCCGTCAGCGCAGACCACCTTGTTCCTGGTGCGGTGAGGTTCGGTTAACACGCTGGGGTCAGGACGATCCTCGAGAGCCTCACGCTCCTGTCTGTCCTTCGGCTGAGAAGGCGGTGTTGCCCCACACCCCAGGCCGAGTTGTGGCACGAGCCACCTCCAGTTAAGAAACCCCAAAGTGCTCGGTCGGTGGTTGAGAGGGGAGTGGAGCTTATTGCAGAAGAGCGACAAAGTATGCTGGGTTATCACTGTCTCCTACCGTCATTCGGCCAATGAGATTGGCCGCAACCGTGTCATTGAACTCTCGTTCTCGCTGTTCAAATCGTCATTTGGCCTCCCTAAGAGAGCTGACTTGACCCCTGACCAGGCAGAGGATGACGACTTCAAGGGGGATGATCACGGCTACTCTGCTGGCATGGCACATAGGCTGCCCCTTGGTGGACAGCTTGTGACCTGTTACTACCCCGGGGCGATGGAGTCAGGCATGAGAAGGGCTGAACGCGGTGATATCCACGCTGCGGAGTCCACACCTTTCTGCCGAGCTTCAGCAGCTTAGACAGGGCTCATGGCTGCACAGCAACACAATTCGTCCCAGAAGACCAGTCAGGCTCCCGGTGGCTCGTGCTTCTGGAATAGTGGGGACCGGTCAACCGACATGGTCCATGCCGAACGTTGGGGAGGTGGACCAGGACAGATCCACCTCCCCGCGGGGA
>CALIMB010000092.1 GCA_938028665.1 uncultured Thermomicrobium sp.
AGATGGTTCCGGGACGATATGTGACTCCTGCAAGGGACTCATCAGGGCGAGTCACGATTGTCAACGCCAGGTTCCGGGACGATATCTGACTCCTGCAAGGTTCCCATTCGTGTTTCGGGTATCTGTCTTGGCCGCGATGGTTGTGTTGGGCAGATGCTGCTCAGGTCACGTGCCTGCCGCTCCAGCTCTTAGGAATACACAGAGAGGTCAGAGTCCGACGATCTGCGTTCACTAACACATCGTACCTCGGACTATCGCCGACTCGAAAATGCAGTCGGTAGGTGCTTCTGCTTGCGCAGAGGCCCGGATTGCGGGAGCGTCGTTTTTCGAGGCTACCCTGCACGTATTCCATGACTGAATGCCTAAGCGCCTTTGGAGCGAGGCATTGAACGCGGCACCGGATATGCCTTGGGGAAGCGGAGGGAAAGGAGAGGTTGGTAGGCTTACAGCGCGTTCCAGAATGACAACCGATCGTAGTCGAAGGTGGGCGGTGTTCCTCTTCCTTATGGTCCAGCGTGGGTGCAGGAGACCCGAACCCGGGCACTCACCGGGTTGCTTTGGCCTGGCCTCAGCTTATCCGGCCAGCGCGATACACCGATGAGAGGCTGAGAGCGCACGTGGGGATAGGAGGAAACCGGCGATCGCGGAGCGTTGCAGGAGCGGAGGAGGAGTCATTCGACTTGGTGGTGCAGGTGGGTTTGGAGTTCGGAACCGAGCTGATTGCGGTGTGGAGGTCGAAGAAGCAGTAGCGTGAGCAGGAAGTGCCTGGTCGGGCTCATGAAGGCCGTAGCACCTGCCGTAATACAAAGAGCAGGTTGGCAGGACGTTCGGCAAGGCGACGGGTAAAGTAGGGGTACCAGTGCTGCCCAAATGGGACATAGATCCGTACCGGCTCTCCAGCACGTTGGAGTTCCTCTTGGAGGTCGCGACGAACACCGTAGAGCATTTGAAACTCGTACTTTTCAGGACCGACACCGATGCGACGGGCGAAGCCCCGGGCGACGCGGACGAGCGCTTCATCATGGGTGGCGATGGCGACAAACTGCCCGTATTCAAGCAGCGCTTCGAGGTGGCGGCGGTAAGCTGCGTCGACTGCAGCTTTGGTCGGATAGGCAACAGTGGGGGACTCGGCGTAGGCCCCTTTCACCAATCGCACACGCCAACCGCGCTCAATAGCGGTCTCGACATCCCGCTCACTCCGGTAGAGATAGGCTTGGAGCGCGATTTGGAGATGATCTCCATAGATCTGGTGAAGGTCGGCAAAGAGTTCAAGGGTAGAACGCGTGGTGGAGGAATCTTCCATGTCGACCTCAACACGGCCGTTGAGTCGCTGGGCAAGGCGGGCTAAGCGCTCCACATTCAGGCGGGCCAAGGTGGGATCGATGCGAAGACCAAGGTGCGTTGGCTTGACAGAGATGGTGGCGTCAAGCCCGCAGTGAGCAATTGTCTGTAAAAGTTGAGCATATGCCTCAGTGACGGCGGCTGCTTCGGTCGGAGCTGTCACGTCCTCACCCAGAAGATCAAGCGTTGTGGCAAAGCCACGGTCGGCAAGTGCTTGTGCCACGGCGAGTGCCTCTGCCATGCTCTCACCAGCAACAAAGCGAGCAATGAGTGGTGTCGTCAACGGTGATTTCCGCACAAGGCGCTCGACCCACTGCTGACGCGCGATGGCCAAGAGGAGCGACCGGTACAGCGGCATTGGTGTCCTCCACTCCCGCAACCCGCGACCGACCTGCAGCGCAGTGTAGCATCGTTCTCGAGGTGAGGAGCGGAGGATGGATTGTCCGGAACAATATGTCACTGTGGTACGTGACAGCTTGTACGACCGTATTCCGCTGACCGCGGCAGAGGTGGCGCTGATCAGCACACCGACCTTCCAGCGGTTGGATCGTATCCAGCAGCTGGGCTTTGTGAGTAAGGTCTGGCCAGGGGCCAAACATACCCGCTACGAGCACTCGCTCGGTGTTCTGCACCTCATGCGCCTGGCACTTGCTTCACTGCGCCGGCACAGTGCGCTGGGAATCGACGAGGTGGCGCGCCGCACAGCGCTTGCGGCAGCCTTGCTGCACGACGTGGGGCACTATCCGTTCAGCCACGCCATTGAGGAACTTGGGCCACCAGTCCTGCCGCATGAGGAAGCGGGTCGCCGGCTGATTGAAAGGAGCGAGCTGGCGGAGGTGCTAGAGCGGGAGTGGGGGGTCGATCCGAGACGCGTGGCAAACCTTATTGCGGCGCGTGGTGGGAGTGAGCCGACTGACCGGCTATTGCGCGGGCTGCTGAGCGGCGCACTGGATGTGGACAAGCTGGATTATCTCCCGCGTGACGCACGGCATTGTAACGTGCCATATGGCGGGGTCGATACACCGCGGCTTCTGGACGCACTACGGGTGGCGGAAGTACATGGCGTGCTGCGGATCGTGGTGACTGCCAAGGGCGTAAGTCCCCTGCACTCGTTAATCAATGCGCGGCAAGAGATGTTCGACAACGTCTACTGGCACCATGCCAATCGAGCGGCGATGGCGATGTTGCAGCGAGCCGTGCAGGATGCGTTGCTGTCAGGAGCGATCCAGGCCGACGAACTCGTGCGGCACGATGATGCCTCTCTCCTGATGCGACTGGCCGAGCCGGGAATGCCGGAGAGTACGCGGCAACTAGTGCAACGCTTACGCGACCGGGTTCTGCACAAGCGGGCCCTTGAAGTCAGTGCTCGGGCGCCCGATTTGTACCGGTACTTGAGCAGTCTGTATGCGCAGCCGGCGGCCCGGCGGGCGTTAGAGTGCCGGCTCGCGCAGCAGCTCGCCGAGCTGCTGGAGGAACCGGTGGCGGACTGGGAGGTACTGCTGGCGATCCCCAAGCCAGAAAAGTGGAGTACTGATGTCTGGGTCCTGTTCGAGCGGCCACCGCTTGGCTTTCAGCAACTCATGCCGTGGCAGGACGTTGTGGGCATGACCGATGCTGACTTCGCGCGGTTTGAGGAACACCGACGCTTGATCCGAATCGT